>CANRNZ010000187.1 GCA_947632135.1 uncultured Clostridia bacterium | reverse complement strand
TGACCGACAACGCCTTCAACGCTCTTTTAAAGACGCTTGAGGAGCCGCCGGAGCATGTTATATTCATTCTCGCGACGACTGAGCTGCACAAGATTCCCGCGACTGTCATATCAAGGTGTCAGCGCTTCGATTTCAGGCGGCTTTCCGTCGACGTTATCTGCGACAGGCTCTTTTATATTGCCGAAAAAGAGGGGATTTCTCTCGAGCGCAGCGCCGCCGTCATCATTGCAAAGCAAGCTCAGGGCGGAATGCGCGACGCGATAAGCTTATTTGAGCTTTGCTCGGGGGGCGGCGCCGACGTTACCGAGGAGAGAGTTTTCGATATTCTCGGCGTGAGCGGCTATGAGCGCGTCCACGAGGCGGCGCTTGCCGTAAACCGCAAGGACATGGCGCGCCTTTTCGAGATGATATCGGACGTTGCCTCGTCCTCAAAGGATATATCGGTGTTCTGGCAGGAGCTCACGTCGTTTTACCGCGACATGATGGTCGCAAAGTACGTGAAGGACCTAAAGAGCTATCTTGACCTTACCGACGGCGAGCTTGCTCTGCTCTCCGACGCCGCGTCGAAATTCTCTCTCGCGAGTCTTTTTTACCAGTCAAAGATACTTGATGAGACTCTGAAAGCGATGAACAGAATGCCGCAGACCAAGCGTATGAGCGCCGAGTTCGCGCTTATGAAAATGTGCGACCCTTCGCTGAATACCTCCGCGGACGCGCTCCTGTCGAGAGTCGAGGCGCTCGAGGAAGCCGTTTTGCGCTTTGACGCGCGAAAGACGCTTGCCGAGGCTCCCTCTTTCGGCGGCGCGGTCTCTGACGAAAAGCCCGACGCGGTATGTAATGATTCCGATATTTCGAAAGACCGCGAGGGCGCTTCGCGCACGGAAATCGGCAAGGACGCCGCGGCGTCAAGGAAAAGCGAAAAAGATGACGCGGAAAACGAAGCGGGACGCGGCGCCGAAAATCAAAGAGCAGGCAATGCGGGCGGAGAAAATGCCGCGGACAGCAACTCGCCCGACAATGACTATATTCCCGTAAGAGACCTTTCGGAGGTCTGCGAGAGGGTAGGACGGAGCGATTTTATGTGCCGCTCAATTCTTTCCGAGGCGGACTGCGAGGTCTCTCCCGACGGCAGGGTACTGCGCATTATAACGGACAATCCGTTTGCCGAGACTTATTTTACCGCGCCCGTTAAAAAGGTCGTTTCGGACGCTTTTGCCGCGTGCAGGATAACCGAATATGAATGCGAGGTCAGACTTGTTTTGAAAAAGAAAAAAACAAGCGACCCGTCGGACGAGCTTTTCGGCTGAAGCGTTATTTAAGAACTTAAAATATTATAAAATTAAGTGTAAAGGATAAAGGATAAAGAAAAATGAAAGCAAGACTTCCAAACGGCAGAGGAGGCGGAGCCTCCAATATGCAGGGGCTTATGAAGCAGGCGCAGAAAATGCAGGAGGATATGGAAAATCTTCAGGCTGACCTTGACGCAAGAGAATATGAAATCAAGGCGGGCGGCGGCGCCGTGACTGTCAAAATAACAGGCAAGCTCGAGGTGACGTCAATCGAGATAGAGCCCGAGATTGTCGACCCCGACGACATCGAGACTCTTTCAGACGTGCTCACGGCGGCGGTAAACGAGGCGATAAAAAAAGTGAGCGACACAAACAGCGAGGAAATGAGCAAGGTCACGGGCAGCCTCAATCTGCCGTCTCTCGGCGGCTTTCCCGGAATGTTCTGACGTATGAGCGAGTATATTGAGCCTATCGAGCGACTTGCCGACATGTTCCGACGCCTTGAGGGGGTCGGTAAAAAGTCGGCGTTTCGCATGGCGTTTTCGGTGCTGGAGCTCAGCGAGGAGGACGCGAGGGATTTTGCAGACGCGATAATTTCCGCAAAGACGGACATAAAGCTTTGTACATGCTGCCAGAACATAACTGTCGGCGACATGTGCGAAATATGCTCAAGCTCGAAGCGTGACAGAAGCGTGATATGCGTCGTTGAGGATTCGAGGGCTGTCGCCGCGGTTGAAAAGTCGGGCGTTTACGGCGGGCTGTACCATGTTCTGCACGGGGCGATATCTCCGATGCACGGGATAGGCCCCGATAAGCTGAAAATAAAGGAGCTTTTGTCGCGTCTTTCCGACGGAGAGGTAAGAGAGGTCATCGTCGCGACAAATCCCACGGTTGAAGGCGAGGCGACGGCGATGTACATTTCAAAGCTTATAACTCCGCTCGGGGTTGAGGTCACGAGAATTGCGAACGGAGTGCCTGTCGGCGGGGACCTTGAGTACGCGGACGAGGTCACGTTAAGAAGAGCGATTGAGGGTCGTCGGGCAATATAAATTCTGCACGGTTTTAAAGTTCGCACGAACTTGTTTCAAAAGTTTTCGCGCACCTTTTTAAAGTTTGCACAGACCCACTACAAAAGTTTTGGTCAAGCTTTTTCAAAAGCTTGCGGGGTTCGGGGCGGCGCCCCGACGCTTGGCGTTTCTTTTGCAGCTTTTCTTTGCGCCGATTGCGTCAAAGAAAAGCGTCATACAAGTTAGTTTCTGAAGTGG
>CANRNZ010000186.1 GCA_947632135.1 uncultured Clostridia bacterium | reverse complement strand
AGACGGCAGAGTCGTCGGCGTCTCGCTCGGCGGCGCGACGCGGCGGTGCGACGCGGCGATAGTCGCGACCGGCGGCCTTTCATATCCGAAAACAGGCTCCGACGGCGACGGATACAGATTTGCCGAAGCTGCGGGAATCGCCGTAACAGAGCTGAAAGCGTCCCTTGTGCCTATAGTTACAAAGGAAAACTTTTCGGCGCTTTCCGGTCTGTCTCTGAAAAACGTCGTTTTGAAGGTCACGAAAAAAGACACGGAAAGCGGCGACGAAAAAGAAAAAAAAGAGAAAAAGGGCAAGAGTAAAAATACCGAAAAAATCGTTTTTTCCGAGCTTGGGGAAATGCTTTTCACTCATTTCGGCGTGTCGGGGCCTCTCGTCCTTTCGGCGTCGTCTCATATGACGGACGGCGATATCGGCGACTATGAAATGTCGCTCGATTTGAAGCCCGCGCTTTCCCCCGAAGAGCTCGACGCAAGACTTCTGTCGGATTTTAAAAAATATTCCAAAAAGGATTTTATAAATTCCCTCGATGACCTCCTTCCCCAAAAGCTTATCGAGACTGTCGTTTCGCTGTCGGGTATCCCCCCGAGAATCAAGGTAAATTCGGTGACAAAAGAGATGAGAGCGAGTCTCAACTCGGTACTCAAGAATTTTCCGATAACACCGCTCAGAACGCGCAAAATAGACGAGGCTATCGTCACCTGCGGTGGTGTCGCGGCGTCGGAGCTCTATCCGAAAACAATGGAGTGCCGCAAGGTCGAAGGACTCTATTTTGCGGGAGAGGTCATAGACGCCGACGCGTATACCGGAGGGTATAATTTGCAGATAGCCTACTCCACGGGGGTCCTTGCGGGCGAGGCGGCGGCGGAGAGATGCCTTGAGGAAAAATAATGCCGCGCGCAAATTTATCTTCTTATTTATTTATAACTTATATATTATATTCGATATTCGCGCGATTTGTTTTTGATTTCGGATTATTATAATTCACGGAAATACACGAAAAACACGTAAGTTCACGTAAATTCACGGAGGAAGAAAAATGAAAATAGCAATAGACGGGCCGAGCGGCGCGGGAAAGAGCACGTTCGCAAAGCTTCTCGCAAAGAAGCTCTCTCTTGTCTATGTCGATACGGGAGCGCTCTACCGCTCGATAGGACTGTATGTAAAAAGAAAAGGCGCCGACCCGAAAAACGAGGCGGAGGTTCTACCTCTTCTGAACGGTGTAAAGCTTGAGCTGAAATACAGCGACATGGGGCAGAGGGTCATTCTGAACGGCGAGGACGTAAGCGATTTAATCAGAACCTCGGAGATTTCCATGTACGCATCCGACGTGTCAAAGCTTTCGGGAGTAAGAAGCTTTCTTCTTGAAATACAGAAGGACATGGCAAAGAGGGGCAGCGTCGTTATGGACGGCAGAGACATAGGAACGGTGATAATGCCCGACGCCGATATAAAATTCTTTATGGTCGCGACTCCCGAAATAAGAGCGAAGCGCCGCTTCAAGGAGCTCTGCGAAAAAGGGATAGAGTGCAGCTATGACGACATTTTAGCCGATATGATACAGAGAGACAAAAACGACCGCGAGAGGGATATCGCGCCCGCGGTTCCCGCAGAGGACGCGATACACTTTGACAATTCCGATATGAATATCGAAGAGACTCTCGACGCAATGATAAAGATAATCGACGGGATAAAAAAGTAAAAAAGTAAAAAGTAAAAAGTAAAAAGTAAAAAAGGTAAAAATTAACCGCCATGAGCTTTTACGACAGAGTTTTAAATATTGCAAGACCTATAGTCAAAGCGCTGTTCAGGGTCAGCGTGACGCACGGCGAAAATATGCCGCAGGAGGGCAGCCTTATGGTGTGCTCGAATCACGCGAGCTATTTCGACCCCGTCGTCCTGACAGCTTTTTTGCCGCGCCGAGTGCATTTCATGTGCAAAAAAGAAATATTCAAAATCCCGCTGCTCGGGAGATTTATAAAGGCGATGGGAGCGTTTCCCGTCGACCGCGGAAACTCCGACGTCAAAGCGATAAAAACGACCATATCGTATATAAAGAACGGGGACGCCGTCGGAATCTTCCCGCAGGGAACGAGGTATTCGGGGGTCGACCCGTCAACGACGGGGGTAAAATCGGGAGTCGGAATGATAGCCTGCCGCGCGGGGTGCGACGTTCTGCCTGTGTTTGTGAAGGCGAAGGGGAACAAGGTAAGACTTTTTTCGAAGACCGAGATAATAATCGGCGAGGTTATAAAGAACGAGGAGTTTGACTTTTCGGGGGACGGAAGGAAAGAGTACGACAAGGCGTCGAGGTACATATTTTCGCGAATCTGCGCGCTCGGAGGGTACGAGCTTCGGGAGTAGGAGCGTCATCACGAGGCACAGACCCAACACAAAAGTTTTCGCCCGACTTTTTCAAAGTTCGCACTTACCCACCCGAAAGTTTTCGCCCGCCTTTTTCAAAAGGCGGCGGGGTTCGGGGCGGCGCCCCGACGATTGGCGTTTCTTTTGAAGCTTTTCTTTGCGCCGATTGCGTCAAAGAAAAGCGTCGGTGAAGTTAGTTTCTGAAGTGGTCAGTGGTCAG
>CANRNZ010000185.1 GCA_947632135.1 uncultured Clostridia bacterium | reverse complement strand
GTTATACGTATATAGTTTACCACACAAAAAGGTCAATTGCAATAAAAAACAAAAAATTTTTTTTACTTTTTTGTGTATTTTACAGGAATTAAAAGAAGCAATAATCACCTCGTTGACATTAAAGGGCGGCAAATGCGCCGTGTCGCGCGCATTTGCCGCAGAAATTATTCGGTTTTAGGAATCATTATGTCACAAGACACGCGGCGCGGGAAATCAAACCCATCTGCCGCCGTCCCATTCCCAATAGCCGCTGAATCCGCCTCTGAACAGCCAATCCATCGGGCACTTTATATCGCTTTCCGAGCTCGGGAACGCTTCGCACCCCAAAGTACCGCTTCCGCCGAATACCTCGATAACGTCACCTCTTGCTCCCGGAGTGTCGCCTCTGTCAAGAAGCGTATTGTAAAGCCGCGCGTAACGCTCCTCGTATACGGCTCTTGACGCATCGTCGCCGTTTACGTATTTATCCTCGTAAGTTGCCGAGAGTCCGAGATAGTCGCAGTGTGCGCGGCTGCGCGCGATCCTGCGCTGCTGCTCCGTGTCGCTTGTCGCGGCGAGCGCCTTGTCAAAGAGCTCCGACATCTTATCGTAATGCTCCGCAAAGTACTCCTCGTTGTACATGTTCCACGGTCTGTCATAGTTGTTTGTCCAGCATCCGTTGAGGTTGCCCGCCTCGTCGGAGAGTTCTATATACTCCCTGATGTACTGCCAGCCGTCGCCGTAGTAAATCATGAGAAATTCGTTAAAGAGGTCGTTGTACTCCTCCTCGCTCATGAAAGGATCCCAGTTCATCTTGGACGCCATGTACGCTTTGAGCATCTCGAAGCTGCTCGAGCATTGCTCGCCGTTGCCCTCAAAGTATACGCCGCGAGCGCCCGACGCCGCGATATATTTAAGGTCGTTGTAAATATTGAAGAGGTTCGGAGACGGTCCCATATAGAAGGAAACGCTCACGCTGTAGTACCAGACAAAAATGTTATTGGTCAGCTCAAGCCAGTCCTCGTAATACCCGAGCTCGATATTGTTCGCGGAATAACCGTCGCTCGTGCCGTCAAAATTCCTTATCGGGTATCTTTCGTTTCCGCCCGCAGCCTCGCACTCCTCGGGGTGGTCGTAAGTATGGTTGTTGCAGCCGTTGATGCAGTAGCACACGCAGACGTTGTCAAGAGGCCTTGTCATCTTCGGAGCTTTTCTTGCATCCCAATAGGCAATTGTAAAAATTTCGATTCCGGGATAGCGCTCGTTCAGAGTCTCCGCGACTCTGTTTGCAAGTCTGAATACCGTTCCCGAAATGCTCCCCTCCTGCTTGTATACCGCCGAGCAGTTGACACACTTGCAGAAATCGGTGTTGTCATTAGGCGAGCAGGATATCTGAGTCCACGTCTCGCCGAGATGCTGACCCCACGACTCCCTTTGTTCTATGAGAGCCGTATTGTAATCGATTATATGCCGATATGTTTCTTCACTTGTAAGACAGGGCTGTGTCCGATGATATTCATCCGGCGGCTGCGAGTTGATATCGCCCCATTCCTGATACGCATAGGAGTGCGCGTGGAAATACAGCGTTCCGACGCCCCACCCGTACTGCGCGTTCGTACACGCGCCGGAGCCCCCGCCGTCCACCGCGTTGAGCTTCAGCATCATAAAGTTGTAGTACGTAACGCCCGCCTGAGACACGGCGCGGTACTCAAACACCGGCACCTCGGTCTTCTGATACCCTATCGGAAGGTCGATGCTGTCCGCCTCGTAGAGATAGGTAACAACGTCGTCGACGTCGGAGAGAAATCTCCAGCCGACAACATCCTCAAGGAAGAAAAACGTCACGTAAAGCGGGCCTCTCATCGAGCCGCAGGTGAATATTACGTTTCCGTCGCTTCCTACCTCGACTCTGTAGCCCTCCTTGCCGAGCTCGTACTTGTCCTCAGTATCGTAGACATACTTTATCATGTTCCCGGAGACCGAGCTCTCGTCGTCGGTTATGTTGAGGTTTACTCCGCAAGCCTGATATATGTAGCTTCTCAACCTGTCGGACGTATAGTTCATAAGGGCGTCCGACTTATCGGGAATCACTATCGTAAAATTACTTATATCCACTCCGCCTATCGTTATGGAGTCGACGGGATTCGTCTTTTCGGGCTTATCCTCATCGAGCTCGTCGAGCCCGACAAAGTATCTTCTCAGCCTTACAACGTCGTCCAGAGTAATTCTGTTGTCCCCGTCGTTATGCTTTTTGTCAACGTCGGCGGCGTCGATAGATATTTCATCCTCTCCGATAAGCGCCGCAAGATATCTGCGTATCGCGAGAATGTCTCTCATATCGACCTCGCCGTTCTTGTCGGCGTCGCCGAGTATGTAATCGTCTGCCGCAATGCCCGACGGCGCGATGTACACGAGCGCTCCGACAAGCATACAAGCGGCGAGAATGAGCGAAAACAGTCTTTTCATAATTACCTCCGCCGTTTTACTTTTATACAGATATAGTCTACCATATAAAAGAGTCAAATGCAATAAAAATTCGGTTCTACTCCCATTATCGTAATGGATTAGGGAAAGCGAGAGAAAGCTTAGCGGCAACAAGATATATCATAGAGGAA
>CANRNZ010000184.1 GCA_947632135.1 uncultured Clostridia bacterium | reverse complement strand
CCTCTCGTTCCCGTCAGTGAGACTATTGAGGGAAAGCTGCCTCAGAGAAAGATAGTGACGACGGCGGCGGCGGGATACTCTTCATACGGAAATCAAATCGGGCTTGCAACGGGTATTGTGGATGAGATATATCACCCCGGTTACGCCGCGAAGAGAATGGAGATTGGCGCGGTTATTGCGGCGGCTCCCGCGGCAAACGTGCGCCGCGAGAGACCCGCTCCCGGCGACGTGGTGATTCTTCTCGGCGGCGCGACGGGGCGCGACGGGTGCGGGGGAGCTACCGGCTCGTCAAAATCCCATAACGCTCACTCGCTCGAAACGTGCGGCGCCGAGGTGCAGAAAGGGAACGCTCCCGAAGAGAGAAAGCTTCAGAGGCTGTTCCGAAATCCCGAGGCGTGCCGCATGATAAAGAGGTGCAACGATTTCGGCGCGGGCGGCGTGTCCGTCGCCATAGGCGAGCTTGCAGACGGGCTTGAAATAGAGCTGAACGCCGTGCCGAAAAAATATGAGGGGCTTGACGGCACGGAGCTTGCGATAAGCGAGTCTCAGGAGAGAATGGCTGTCGTCGTCGAAGAAAAGGACGCGGCGTCTTTCCTCGCGCTTTCGGAAAAGGAAAATCTTAACGCGACTGTTGTCGCGAAAGTTACGGACACAGAGCGGCTCGTTATGAACTGGAACGGCAAAAAAATAGTTGACGTTTCAAGAGAGTTTTTAAATTCAAACGGCGCGGAGAAGCATATAGACGTAAGGTGCCGAAAGCCCGTCTTTAAAAGAGAGGAGAAAAAAAGCTCCTTCAGAGAAAAATATCTCGCTCTCGCGGGCGACCTCAACGTATGCTCAAAGCGCGGCTTGTCCGAGAGGTTTGACTCGACGATAGGAGCGGGCACCGTCCTTATGCCGTTCGGCGGGAAAAACCAGCTCACCCCGATACAGGCGATGGTTCAGAAGATATCGGTTGAAAACGGACACACCGACGACGTGTCTTTCATGTCGTGGGGCTACAATCCGTTTCTTACAGAGGAAAGTCCGTACCACGGCGCGTACTTTGCGGTAATCGAGTCAATCTGCAAGCTGATTGCGACGGGAGCGTCTTTTGAGGACGTCTATCTTACCTTCCAGGAGTACTTTGAGCGCCCCGGACATGACCCCGAGCGCTGGGGCAAGCCGCTTGCGGCTCTCCTCGGAGCGTACAGGGCGCAAATGGAGCTCGGCGTCGGCTCGATTGGCGGCAAGGACTCCATGAGCGGAACGTTCGAAAATCTCGACGTCCCGCCGACTCTCGTCTCCTTTGCGGTGACGACGGGCAAGGTCTCCGACGTCGTATCCCCCGAGTTTAAAAAGGCGGGGAACAAGGTCGTTATTATATTCCCGAGGGTAAATGAGGACGAAATGCCCGACCCGAAATCGCTGATTTCGGTATTTGAAAAGGTGACGTCCCTTATCAGAAGCGGGAAGGCCGTTTCCTGCTTCACTCCCGGAATCGGCGGAGTGCCCGAGGCGGTAATGAAGATGTGCCTCGGGAACTCTCTCGGGTTTAAATTTGACGCCTGCGAATTCGGATACAGCTACGGCGCGTTTCTTCTTGAGGTCACGTGCGACGTCGGCGAGAGGGTGATAGGCGAGGTGACTGACGACGGCGTGATACGCTGCGGGGAGGACTTTGTATCTCTTGACGAGCTGCTCTCGGTTTACGAGGGAAAGCTTGAGAGCGTGTTCAGCTGCAACATAGAGGACAGAAAGGGGCCCGTGCAGAACTTTGAGTACAGGTGCGAAAAGCGCTCCGCTCCCGCGGTGAAAACCGCGCGCCCCAAGGTTCTGATACCCGCCTTTCCGGGCACGAACTGCGAGTACGACTCTGCGAAGGCCGTCCGCGACGCTGGGGCTGACGCCGAGATAGTCGTTATTAACAATTTGACCTCAGACGGTATTCACAGGAGCGTCGAAGCGTTTACAAGCAGTCTGAAAAATTCTCAGATGATATTTATTCCGGGCGGATTTTCCGGCGGCGACGAGCCCGACGGCAGCGGCAAATTCATAACGGCGTTTTTCAGAAACGCCGCCGTGAAGGAAGAGGTGACAAGGCTGCTCGAGGAGCGCGACGGTCTTATGTGCGGAATATGCAACGGCTTTCAGGCTCTTATAAAGCTCGGTCTTGTTCCGTTCGGAAAAATAATCGACACCGACGAGAGCTGCCCGACGCTGACGTTCAACACTATAGCGCGCCACCAGTCGAAGATAGTCCGCACGAGAGTCGCGTCCAACAAGTCCCCGTGGCTTATGCTGACCGAGGTCGGCGACATATACAGCGTGCCGATATCCCACGGCGAGGGACGGTTCATAGCGAGCGGCGAGCTTGTAAAGACACTTGCCGAAAACGGGCAGATAGCCACTCAGTACGTCGATTTTGACGGCAACGCTTCGAGCGACGTTCATTTCAATCCGAACGACTCGTTCTATGCGATTGAGGGCATAACGTCTCCCGACGGCAGGGTGTTCGGAAAAATGGGACACAGCGAGAGAGTCGGACACGGGCTGTACAAAAACGTCCCCGGAAATTACAATATAAGAATGTTCGAGTCCGCCGTGAGGTACTTTAAATAACAAAGGAGTTTGCAAA
>CANRNZ010000183.1 GCA_947632135.1 uncultured Clostridia bacterium | reverse complement strand
GCTCGACGAGTTTTTCCCCGACACCGCAATCGTCTTGAAGCTCTCGTCCTCGCTCCCGAGCTTTTTCATGATATATTCGAGCTCCGCGGCGACCTCTCTCTCGGTCATGTCGTATGTTATCTGGGGAATGAGCGCCTCGAGCGCCGCCTCCGCCGTGCGCTGGGCTTTTATAATTTTGTCAGCCTCGTCGCGCGTCTTTTTGACTCTGAGCTCACTCATTATGCGCGACGCGGGGACGAGAGAAATTTTCTCGGTTTTTTCGAGTTTTTCGAGCTTTTCTTTAACGCCGCTGTAGCGCTTGAAGCTCATGACGTCCTCTTCGAACCCGAGGGAGGAAACATCGTTTTCGTAAAGCAGCTCGGGAAGCGCGGCGTCGGCGCCCCCTTTCGGCATTACGACCTCAAAGCCCTCGGCGCACTCGCGGCGCGCGGCTTCAATGTACCTGAAGTCGGCGAAAACGTAAGATTTGTTTTTTGTTATCAGCACCTCGCCGTCGGGGTTTGAAAAGGAGCAGCTGTAGAGATGGTTTTCGGCGGAGGTTATGTATATCGCGTCAAGTCCCGCCGACAAAAGCGATGATTTAATTTTTTCGAGTGTCGTCATTTCTTTCTCCTATCGTATATATCGTATTATATTGTTTATGTTTTTATTTTTGTTTTTGTTTTTTTTATTTATTTTTTGAGCGGAGCGTGTAAAATCGTGTGAAGAAATTAAAAGAAATAGAGAATAGAGAAAAGAAAGGGAAGCGGGGGAGAGCTGAATAATTCATGCCCGACGGTTTAATTTTTCGGCATGCCGCGCTCTTTTACGAGTTCTGTCTCAGGCTTTTTCGAAAGCTTTTTAGGAAATTTTTTCGAAAACTTTTTCGAAAACTTTTTCATATACGGCCTTTCTATAAGCCTTTTAACTTTGAAAAAAAGATTTTTCTTGTCCTTTATCGGCGGAACAATCGCGCAGTCAAGCCCCGCGCGGTGAGCCGCGAGGGCGTCGGTCAGAAGCTGGTCTCCGAGAAAAAGGGTGCTTTCCTTTTTCGCATCAAGGGACTCAAGCGCTTTTTCTATATATTTTGCCGACGGCTTTTTCACATCCGAAAAAGCGGGCAGACCGAGAGTGCTGTTGAATTTTTCCACTCTGTCGGAGTGATTGTTTGAAACGAGAGCCAGCTTTACGCCGCTGTCCTTGAGAGCGCGTGCCCAGTCGGCGACCTCCCGCGGGGCCTCGGTGATTTCGTATGGCGCGAGGGTGTTGTCGATATCGCTTATCAGAGAGGTATAACCGTTTAAGGTCATAAATTCGGGAGTTACGTCGGAATAGGAGCCGAAAATAAATTTCGGCGTCAACATTTTTTCAAAAAGCACTTACTTTTCCTTTCAGAATTTGGTATACTTTATTTCAAAGTTCGCACAGACTTGTTTCGAAAGTTTTCGCACAATGTTCGCACGAACTTGTTTCGAAAGTTTTCGTCCACCTTTTTCAAAAGGTGGCGGGGTTCGGGGCGGCGCCCCGACGATTGGCGTTTCTTTTGTAGCTTTTCTTTGCGCCGATTGCGTCAAAGAAAAGCGTCAGAAAAGTTAGTTTCTGTTAGATTTTTTTGCAAACTGCCTGTTTTGCGCCTCGCCCTTTCATGCAGCGCGAACCGCCAAACGCTTTTTCTTGACTCAGTAGCGCAAGAAAAAGCTTTGCAAAAAGAACGCGTATTAGAGCTTTCGCGCTCTGCGGAGCGCGACGAGGGCTCTGCCCCTCGACCCCGCAAGCTTTTAAAAAAGCTTGACCAAAACTTCCCGATGGGTCAGTGCGAACAACGCGCGAAAACTTTTGTGTTGGGCGAGTGCGAACAACGCGCGAAAACTTTTGTGTTTGGGCTGTGCGAACAACCTGCGGACATTTTTATTCCCCGATAATTGTATCATAACCTCGCGAGATTGGCAATACTTTTTTTGCCCCTCGCCATATGACGAAACTCCCGCAAAAAATCAAAACAATAATCAAAACAATAATCAAAACAATAATCACAATAATCAAATAATCAAGCCAAAATGCGAAAGGCGGCGATATATTTATTATGATAAGAAGATTCTTTATGAGAACGGCGGCGCGCCTTCAAAGCTTCATGTACGGAAGATATATTCTTTTCGGCGGCTTTGACAAGTTTAGCCTGCTTCTCTTCATTTTAGGCCTTGCCGCAAGCTTTTTCGGCAGCCTTTTCGGGCGCGGGCTCCCCGCAATCTTACTCGCGGCGCTCTCGCTTCTTATGTATTTTTATCTTATTTTCAGGCTTTTTTCGAAAAACATAAGCGCGAGGCGGCGCGAAAACGAGCTTTTTTTATCCGTGCTTCGAAAAATTAAGAGCCCGTTTACCCTTTTTAAAAACAGAATAAAGGACAGAAAAACCCATATTTACAGGAAATGTCCCCACTGCAAGGCTGTTTTGCGGCTCCCGAAGAAAAAAGGGAAGAACAGCGTCATATGCCCTCGCTGCCGCGAGCGCTTTTACGTAAAAAGCATTTTCCGATAATTTGCGAATGAGATTTTTGGTTAATTTTGAGGGAGTTTCAAATGAACTTTGAGTGAACTTTGATTAAGGTGAGGAGAGTCGAACCGCATCGGTTTTCGCCGGCGTCTTCGCGCTCATGCGGCGTCAAAGCCCTTGACAA
>CANRNZ010000182.1 GCA_947632135.1 uncultured Clostridia bacterium | reverse complement strand
GAAACCTCCGGCAGCCCGTTTCCTCTTTCCCATTTGCTCACGGTCTTATCGCTGATGCCGAGCATATCGGCAAGCTGACGCTGAGTGTAAGACTGTTCCCTTCGCATCGACGCGATGAATTTTCCGATTTTGATTTGATCCATAGCCGTCTCCTCCTTTCTGCAAAGCCATAATATCATGAATCATTGAAATTTCACACACACGAAGCGTAGAGCTGCGCAAAAATCTTCACTCTACGCGCCGTGGAGCGGCCATTCTGCATTTTTCGATAAATTGTCTCAGACATATCTGTTTCTTCTTTTTGAGCCTTTGTATCCGACTTTGGCGATTCTTCACCTTAAATTACGCTCTTACATATCCATTATAACAATTATTTTGAATTCCGGCGAGTATCTTTTGTTTTTTCTTCCCGTTTTGCACATAAAATATGCGCCTCCGAAAGTGTCTGACCTTTGTGGCGCATATACGCCCATCACCTTATAAAAGACCCCCGCCCCACAGCTGCGCCGTTTCACTCGCTCAAAGCTTTTTAAAACCTCGCAAAACCGCCAAAATGATTTTTTCAAATGTAAATAATTCATTTTCCGCGAAAAAACCTTGCCATTACCCCTTGATTTTGCAATATTTATATGGTAAACTAAACAAAAATTTTATAAGGCGGTATAAATAATGGCAATAGCTAACGCATATCTTCAGAAAGTCTATGCCGATGTGGAGAAAAGAAACCCCGGCGAAAACGAATTCCTTCAGGCTGTACGCGAAGTACTCGAATCCCTTTCGGTCGTCGCGGACAGACGGCAGGACCTTATCGACGCCGGCGTATTTGACAGAATAGTTGAACCCGAGAGAATGATAACCTTCAGAGTTTCGTGGGTCGACGACAGCGGCAAGGTTCGCGTCAACCGCGGATACAGAGTTCAGTTCAACTCCGCGATAGGACCCTACAAGGGCGGTCTTCGTCTGCATCCCAGTGTAAACGCTTCAGTTATCAAATTCCTCGGATTTGAGCAGATATTTAAAAACTCACTGACAACACTCCCCATGGGCGGCGGCAAGGGCGGCTCCGACTTTGACCCCAAAGGCAAGAGCGACGCCGAGATAATGCGTTTCTGCCAGAGCTTTATGACGGAGCTTTCAAAGCATATAGGCGCGGATACAGACGTTCCCGCGGGCGACATCGGCGTCGGAGCGCGCGAGATAGGCTTTATGTTCGGTCAGTATAAGAGACTGCGCAACGAGTTTACCGGAGTCCTTACTGGAAAGAGCATTCCCGCGGGAGGCTCTCTTGCGAGAACCGAGGCAACCGGTTACGGTCTTTGCTACTTCACGGACGAGCTGCTGCGCGACCACAACGACAGCTTTGAGGGAAAGAAGGTCGTCATATCCGGCTCGGGCAACGTCGCAATATACGCCGCCGAAAAGGCAGCGTCGCTCGGCGCAACTGTAATCGCAATGAGCGACTCGCAGGGCTACGTCGTTGACGAAAAGGGAATCAACCTTGACGTCATGAAGCAGATAAAGGAAGTAGAGCGCGCAAGAATAGTCGAATACGCAAAGAGAGTTGACGGCGCGGTATACACCGAGGGCTGCCGAAACATCTGGAGCGTTCCGTGCGACATCGCGCTTCCCTGCGCAACGCAGAACGAGCTTGACGGCGAGTCCGCAAAGAAGCTCATAGCAAACGGAGTTATCGCGGTTTGCGAGGGAGCGAATATGCCCTCCACACCCGAAGCTGTCGAAGCGTTCCTCGAGGCGGGAGTACTCTTCGGCCCCGCGAAGGCGGCGAACGCCGGCGGCGTTGCGACAAGCGGTCTTGAGATGAGTCAGAACTCCATTCGCATGTCATGGACGTTTGAGGAAGTGGACGAAAAGCTTCACGGCATAATGAAATCCATTTACAAGAGCGCGTCGGAGGCGGCACGCGAATACGGCATGGAAGGAAATCTTGTGGCAGGAGCCAACATTGCGGGATTTTTGAAGGTAGCCGAGGCGATGAAGTGGCAGGGCGTAGCTTATTAAGATAAGCGCTGACCCACTCCAAAAGTTTTCGCGCAGACTCAACACGAAAGTTTTCGTCCACCTTTTTCAAAAGGTGGCAGGGTTCGGGGCGGCGCCCCGAGACATGGCGTTTCTTTTGCAGCTTTTCTCCCGGCCGATGGCGTCAAAGAAAAGCGTCGGTGAAGTTAGTTTCATAAAAACTCGGGGGCTTTTATAAGCCCCCGAAAATTTTTTTAATTTTTTTAATCACCCGTCCGAGCGTTTTCCCTCCCGCTGACAATCTCAAAATACGAGTTCGACGTAACCTTGTAAACCACCGCGTAGAACAGCGCGAACACCGCAAAACTCACCGCGGTGACAGTTACTAACAGCTTTACGCTGTCAAGCCCGAACAACAGCAGCATTTTCCGTATCATCGGGAACGCAAAAACGAGATGGCACCCCGCCCCGACAAGCGGCATGTAGAAAACTGTGAGCAGCTGTGAATTTATGTTCTTTCGTATCTCCCTTTTCGTCATACCGACCTTCTGCATTATCTCAAAACGCGAGGCGTCCTCGTAGCCCTCCGCCGTCTGCTTATAGTAGATTATGAGCACCGCCGCAAAAATGAAAACTATGCTGAGCGTTATCCCGATAAAGAATATCCCTCCGTCAAGAGCGTAAAA
>CANRNZ010000181.1 GCA_947632135.1 uncultured Clostridia bacterium | reverse complement strand
GTCAATCCGCTTATTTTCGTTTCCATGTCCTCATTATACCACATTTTTACGATTTTGGAAGTAGAACCATTAAATTACGGTCAGAAGTCCGAAATATTTTGATATTTAAATATTCAAAACCTTGAAAACTTTTTTCGCTCGTATTTCAGATGATGCCGATTGTATTGCCTATACATATACGAAACGAACACTCAGAGATATTTCGCGGTAACGCTGCCCGAAAATTTCTTTAAGTCGGAAACAGTTCCCGAAAAAACGACAAGTCCGCCCTCGCTGCCTCCGCCGGGGCCCATATCCACAACGTAATCGGCGCTTTTTATAACGTCAAG
Organism: uncultured Clostridia bacterium; assembly: GCA_947632135.1. Taxonomy (GTDB): domain Bacteria; phylum Bacillota; class Clostridia; order Oscillospirales; family CAG-272; genus RUG14199. The sequence continues at coordinate 2,351 of CANRNZ010000181.1, read as the reverse complement.
GTCATGCTCTATGACAATGACAGTCGCCCCCTTTTCAATAAGCCCGAAAAAGACTTTAAGAAGAGTCTCGACGTCCGACGGGTGCAGACCTATCGTCGGCTCGTCGAAAACGAACACGCAGTCCTCCTGACCCTTTCCCATTTCCTCGGCAAGCTTCAGGCGCTGAGCCTCGCCGCCGGAAAGCCCGGGCGTTTCCTCCCCTAAAGTCAGATACCCGAGCCCGACGTCATGAAGTACCCGAAGCCTCGAATAAACAGCTTTCAAATCGGAGCACTCCTCCATTGCCTCGTCGACGCTCATTGCCATAAGCGCGGGGAGAGACACACCGGCGTTTTTTGCCCCGGAGCCGCGCCTTAATATACGGTAAGCCTCCCTCCCGTATCGGGAGCCGCCGCACTCGGGGCACGGAATATCGACGTCGGGCAAAAACTGCACGTCAAGACTTATTTTTCCTGTCCCATCGCACACGGGGCACCTCAGCGAGCCTGTGTTGTAGGAAAAATCACCCGCTTTTATATTCGCCTTTGCGGCGTCGTCACACCTTGCATATGCGCGACGCAGCTCGTCGTGAACGTTCGCGTATGTCGCGACGGTGGAGCGGACGTTTATTCCGATAGGAGTCGCGTCGATAAGCTTTACGCGACGTATCCCCGGAGCGTCGACGCCGCGCACATGAATCGGCAGCTTCTCGCCCGAGACGTATGCCGAAAGCGCCGGGACAAGGCTTTCGAGAATAAGCGTAGTCTTTCCCGAGCCGGACACTCCGGTCACGACAGACAGCCGCCCCTTCGGGAACTCGACGTCGAGCGGCTTTACGGTGTGTATCGAATCGGTGGACAGTCTTATTTTTCCGAATTCAAACAGCCGCTCCTTTTCGCACCCCGACACGGCGCTGCCCTTTTTTGAAAGATACGCTCCTATCATGGAGCTCGGATTATTTTCAAGCTCCTCGGGCGAGCCCTCAGCAATTATCCGTCCCCCGTCGGCTCCCGCCGCGGGACCGAGCTCCACTATGTGGTCGGCGTGGGAGAGGATATTCACGTCATGGTCTACAAGTATCACCGAGTTGCCGTCCGCCGTCAGGTCGTCCATAACGCCGCATAGCCCCTCGATATTCGACGGGTGAAGACCGATTGACGGCTCGTCAAGAACATACAGAACGCCCGTCGTTCTGTTTCTGACCGCGCGCGCAAGCTGCATACGCTGTCTCTCGCCCGTGGAAAGGGTCGAGGTCGCTCTGTCAAGGGAGAGATATGAAAGCCCGAGGTCGACAAGGCGGCGCGCCGTCACAAAAAACGACTCGCATATGCTCCTTGCCATCGGGCGCATTTCGCCCGGCAGAGAGTCGGGCACTCCCTTTACCCACGATATGAGAGCCGAGAGAGGCATGGCGCATACGTCGGCAAGAGACAGCCCGCGTATCCTCGGCGCGCGCGCGGCGTCCGACAGCCTTGTGCCGCCGCACTCGGGACAAACCTCGTTTAAAAGGAATTTCTCCACGCGCTTCATGCCCTTTTCGTCCTTTACCTTGGACAGAGCGTTTTCAACCGTATACACTGCGTTATAGTAGGTGAAGTCAAGCTCCCCCGCCTCGTTTGTATTCTTCGATTTGTAAAAAATATGCTTTTTGACGGCGGGTCCGTTGTAAACGATGTCCCGCTCCTTTTCCGTAAGCTCGCAAAACGGAACGTCGGTGCGCACACCCATCTCCCTGCAAACATCGGTCATAAGCGACCACATGAGAGAGTTCCACGGGGCGACGGCCCCCTCGTCAATGGACAGCGACTCGTCGGGAACAAGAGACGCTCTGTTGACGGTGCGAACAGTGCCCGTTCCCGAGCACGCAGGGCACGCGCCTTGGCTGTTGAACGCGAGCTCCTCAGCGCCCGGCGCTCTCACCCTCTCGCCGCATACGGGGCAGAAAAAATCCTTTTCCGCCGCGACGTCGAGAGTCGGCGGCACATAGTGACCGTTCGGGCACCTGTGGCTCGCGAGCCTTGAAAACATCAGGCGCAGACTGTTCAGAAGCTCCGTTCCCGTGCCGAAGGTACTGCGTATTCCGGGGACCCCCGGTCTCTGGTGCAGGGCAAGGGACGCGGGAACATAGCGGATATCGTCGACGTTTGCCTTTGCCGCCTGAGTCATTCTGCGCCTCGTGTAGGTCGACAGCGATTCAAGATACCGCCTCGAGCCCTCGGCGTACAGCACCCCGAGCGCGAGAGAGGACTTGCCCGAGCCCGACACTCCGGCAATACCGACCGTTTTATTGAGAGGAATATCGACGTCGATATTTTTAAGATTGTGTACCCTTGCCCCGCGGATTTCAATATTCTGCGGGACTGATTTTCCAC
>CANRNZ010000180.1 GCA_947632135.1 uncultured Clostridia bacterium | reverse complement strand
GTGAAGGCTCAGGAGAATGACCCGTCGACCGATATATTCACGGGACTGCCGTTCAGCGCGACGACGGGAAGCCTCAGCGACGCGGAAAAAGAGGCGGCGTTTAAGGACTGCGTTGAAAATCAGAGTACCGCCGCAAAGGCAGAGACGTATCTTAAAATAATGAGCATTCCGCCGAAGGAGGAGCTCGACATGAGAGTTGACGCCGCAATGAACGGCGTCGACAGGGCGTCAATCGAACAGGTGATGACAGAGTCGCTCAGCGCTCAAATGGGGACAGGCTCGTCCTCTATCGCGGAATATATAAGCGAAATGAGCGACGAGGATTTGTTTGAGCTGTACAGGCAGGCGGTGACGGAGCAGGTGAGAGCCGCATATGCCGAGGGGGTCGCCGAGAGCATGAAGGACGTACCTCCCGAGCAGCTCGCGTCAATGCTCGACGGCGCTGTCGCCATGTATACGACAGAGCAGTGCGCGTCATATTACGACGAGGTTCTCGTGTTCTCCGATTCCACGTATGACGACAACATGAGACTTCTCGGAAACGTCGACCCCGACGACCCGTTTACGATAAATCTCTACGCGTCCACCTTTGAAAATAAGGACGTCATAGAGGACGCAATCGCTGAGTACAACAGCGGGGTGGACGAGATGTCCGAGATAAGCTACACGGACTACGTCGGCATTATGATGTCCTCGGTGACGACGATAATCGACGCGATAACGTACGTTCTGATAGCCTTTATATCCGTATCTCTTGTGGTGTCGTCCATAATGATTGGAGTTATAACTCTGATTTCGGTTCAGGAGAGGACAAAGGAGATAGGAATACTCCGCGCAATCGGCGCGTCAAAGAGAAACGTCTCGGGAATGTTCAACGCGGAAACCGTCATGATAGGCTTTACCTCGGGCGCGCTCGGAGTACTTATAACGTATCTTTTGTGCATACCGATAAATATTATACTCCGCGCTCTAACGGGAATCGGGAATCTCAGAGCCTTCCTGCCCGTACCCGTCGCGCTGGCGCTTATATGTATCAGCGTGCTTTTGACCCTTATTTCGGGTATCATTCCGTCAAGGAGCGCCGCGAAGAAGGACCCCGTGGTAGCTCTCAGAACGGAATAACAGCCGATTTCGATTTAAAATTACGACTTGAAATTACGACTTGAAATTTCGGCTTTATGTATTGCATTTTTAAGTAATTTAATATAAAATATGCCGCAGAGTCTCCGCCGTCAAGGCGGCTCTGCGGCATATATCTTGTCGGACGCGGGAGCAGTTGCGCCTTTCCGCTTTCGGCCCCGAGGTTTTTTTAGGAGAAAATAACAAATGAACAGTGCTGTTACGGCTTTTTCAACTGTCGCCATGATGCTTATATACGCGTCTCCCGGGTTCCTTCTCGTAAAGAGCGGCCTTGTTTCGGGCGGACATATTTCGTCCTTTGCAAAGCTGCTTATGTACGTCTGCCAGCCCGCGCTCGTGATAAATTCGATTGTAAAAACGGAGTACACGCCGAGCGCGCTCGGGAATATGGCGGCAGTTTTCGCATTTACGTTTATTTCCGAGGCGCTTATGATGTGCGCGTCTTACGCGGCGCTGAGAAAGAAAACGGCGGACGCGAAATACAGAATCTGCTCTGTCGCGACATCTCTTTCGAACTGCTCGTTTATGGGCGTTCCGCTGCTCGAAGCGCTGCTGCCGGAGCACCCAGAGGCGGTCACATATTCTGCTGTCGCCTCGCTGTCGCTGAATCTTCTCGGCTGGACTCTTGCGAGCGCGATAATAAGCGCGGACAGAAAACATATATCATTTAAAAAACTCATTTTGAACCCGACTGTCTTAGCGTTTGCCGCCGTCGCGCCTTTCTTTTTTACGGGTTGGAGCCTGCCGTGGCGGATACCCGAGATTGTCGGACTGCTCTCAAGGATGACGACTCCGCTTTGTATGCTTATAATGGGAATGAGGCTTGCGACAGCGTCGCCGAAGACGGTGTTTGCGTCCGCGCCGTCGTACGTCACTGTCGCGGTAAAGCAGATACTGTTTCCCGCCATAACATTCTGCCTTCTTTGGGTTTTGCCGATTGACGCGACGGTAAAGAGCGCGGTATATATAATGTCGGCGTGCCCCGTAGCGTCGGTAGTGCTCAATTTTTCCGAAATGCTTGGGGAGGGGCAAAAGACGGCGGCGAGTCTTGTGCTGCTTGGGACTGTGCTCAGCACGGTCACGCTGCCCTTTATGATGTGGGCGTCGTCGAGCATTGGGGCGTTTTAAAGTTCGCACAGACTTGTTCGGGAAGTTTTCGCCCGCCTTTTTCAAAGTTCGCACAGACTTGTTCGGAAAGTTTTCGCCCGCCTTTTTCAAAAGGCGGCAGGGTCGAGGGGCAGAGCCCTCGTCGCGCTCCGCAGAGCGCGAAAGCTCCGATACGCGTTCTTTTTGCAAAGCTTTTTCTTGCGCTTCTGAGTCAAGAAAAAGCGTCTGTCGGTGCGCGCTGCATAAAGGGGCGAGGCACCGACTTCAAGAGCCTCCCCTGAAAGGGGAGGTGTCGGCTTCGCCGACGGAGGGGTTTCAAAAAACTTTTAAATTTCAAATAAAACATTTTAAGAAACTAACTTTTCTGACGCTTTTCTTTGACGCAATCGGCGCAAAGAAAAGCTGCAAAAGAAACGCCAATCGTCGGGGCGCCGCCCCGAAC
>CANRNZ010000179.1 GCA_947632135.1 uncultured Clostridia bacterium | reverse complement strand
CGAAATTCTTCTTACAAATTACAACAAAGCGGCTCTGTGTGTTTAAACACAAAGCCGCTTTGTCTTCAGTCTGAGGCTGTCCGACGCCGGACAGCCTTTTTAAGTGTTGTAGGTTTATGAAATTTTACGTTTCGGACTTATAAACATTTGCGATATCTGCGGCATAAAATCATTCGTTTGATTTATGAGCGCGCGCCTTTGCGCCGTAAGTCTCCCTTTCGCGACGTATTTCCCTCGTACCCTTTACGAGCATAAAAACCGAAACGGCAAAAATCAAAACAAAAACTCCCGCGCCGACGCAGAGTCCCATTGTCATTTTGAATTTATCCGTCCCGTCCGACCCGCCCGAATCGCCGAATGCCGAAATCATCGCCGATTGCAGTGAATAAATCGAAATTGCGGCGACGGCAAGTGACAGCGCCTTGCTTGCCGAAAGAACGGGGTCGTTGTATTTTCGGTAAACGACGACGTTTCTTATTGCGGCGATTGCGGAATAAAATGTATAAGCGGCAATGGCGTATATCATATATCCGCGGTACGCGATAACGTGCCCCATGTACAGAGTGACAGACTGAATGCCGAGCAGCGCAAGCTCCAACGTCAGCATGACTAATGCGCATCTTCTGTATTTTTTCCATTTTTGAACGGCGCTCACCCTTTTGTGAGCGTGAAGCAGGGAAAAGCGAATCGCGCCGAGAACAAGGTAATAAAACGCGAGAGTCCCCGCCCAAACGGAGCGGTACAGTATCCCGTTTATCCCCTGCAAAACGGCAAAGGTCAGGTTTACGGCAAGACTGAAATACAAAAGAACCTCCGCGCGAAGGCGTCGGTCCTCTCGGAGCCGTTTCACCGTTCCCCGAAGCTTTGAATTTTTATTTGTATTATTCGGTTTATTCGGCTTATTCGGCTTATTCGGCTTATTCGGTTCGCTTGTCTTATCCGTCTTGTTCATCGCATTTCATATCCCTTTTCGCCGTCGGGCAGAATACAGCGCATACAGATGTCAATTATTTGTTCTATTGAGTCCGAGCAGTCCTTTTCGAGCCATTTCTTGACAACCGAAGTAAGCCCGCCGATATAAAACATAATAATATACGCTTTATCCCTTTCGGCAAGATGAAATCTGTCCAAAATCGGCGAAAAGATATTTGCAAATAACTGCCGAAATGTTCCCTCTGTATTCAGAGAAGCGGGATGAGAAAACACGACCTTGAATAATCTCTTATTCTCTCTGACAAATTCGAAATACGGCCTCAGATATTCCGGAGAAATAAAAATCAACTCCTCAGTCTCGCGGGACTCAAGACGCCGTCCGATGTCCGCAAGCTCCACGGAATATTTTCTGAAACATTTGTCGTTTGTGTATTCCGCGCATTCTTTCAGTAAATCATCAATTGTCTCATAGTGGAGATAAAAGGTGGAACGGTTTACGCCCGCTTTTTTGCAGATTTCCTTCACGGTGATATATTCAAGCTCCTTTTTTTCAAGGCACTCGATAAGCGCCTCGTCCATACGGGCTGCCGTTGCAAAATATTTGCTCTCCGTCTTTTTCAACCGTCCCGCCTCCTTTCTCGCAGATACTTAGATTCAGTCCTCGCCGCCCGCAATCTCGCTCGCAAGACGGATAATGTCGTCGGCGTATTTGTTCTTGGATTTCTGCAAAATCCGTTTGTAGATAGGGAAGTTTACCGCCATTCCGACAAATCCGACCGTGCCGACCGCTATACCGAGCCCGAAAAACAGCGTCCCTCCCGCTCCGATGACTCCCATCGAAAGGCACATTCCGACCCCCGCGACAAGAGCGCATACGATTCCGAAGGTGTAGGCGAAAATCAGAGAGGGCATTCTCGCCGCTCTGTCCAGCTTGCGCAGCGCCACCACCTTTGACTCGCTCTTTTTCGAGTACTCGTTTACAATTGCCTCGGCATAAATCCTGTCTGTGTTCATAATTCAATACCTCCGTTTTGTTTTGTAACCGCATTATAACAGGCAAAATATTGAATTTGAACAACAAATATGCAGATTTCTGTCGGGCAGCGTAATTTTTCCCGTTTACTGCCCGATAATCTTATAAAAAATTCGAAAATTTCAAGTCACCGAACTTTTTTGAATTTTCGGCTCAAAATAAGAAGCGCGATTATCAGTATCAGCGGGAAGGTCGTCGCGACGAGCAGTCCGATTTTGAGGTTTCCCCCCGCGGCGTTTGAAACGGCGCCGACAATCGCGGGGCTTACCGTAGCGCCGAAATCCCCCGCAAGAGCCAAAAACGCGAACATCGCGGTGCCGCCCTTCGGGCACGTTTGGGACGAGATGCTGATTGAGCCCGGCCACATGATTCCTACCGCGACGCCGCAAAGGGCGCAGCCCGCAAGCTCAAGAATCGGCAGCGCGGCAAGAGAGGCCGTAAGATAGCAAACAACGCAGAGCAGACCGCACACCGTCATCGTCTTTATAAGGTCCGCCATCTCGCTCATTTTGCTGTATATGACTCGGGATATCCCCATAAACACCGCAAACAGACAGGGACCCGCCAAATCTCCGACCGCCTTTGAAACGCCGATTGCGGACTCCGTGAACGCGGACGCCCACTGCGCCATAGAGCACTCTGACGCGCCGGAGCATATCATAAGCAGTATCAGCAGCCAGAATATCGGAGTCCTGAGAAGCTGACCGGGACTCATGCTCTCTCCCTCCTCTGT
>CANRNZ010000178.1 GCA_947632135.1 uncultured Clostridia bacterium | reverse complement strand
AGCTCAGCCTTTTTGGAGGGGGGCACGTTCATCTCGGCGCGGCGGTTTTCGGCGGCGTAATTTTATCGGCGGCGCTGAGACGAATGTCAGAGAGCATAGACAGCCCGAATACAAAGGTCGTCGGCTGCGTTATATGCGTTGTACTTTGTCTTACGGTCTTTTCGTCGAATCTGATAAATATCGGACAGATAAAATTCTTTTTCACATCAATCGCAAACCTCGCCTCGGCGATAATACCGATTATGACGACTCTTCTCGCGTCGTCGGGAAACGTCACAGGCGCTGCGGTGAACTCGGGCGCGATGACAATATTCTGCACTGTTGTGGAATTTCTCTTTGCAAAAGCAGTTGTGCCTCTCACAACAGCCTCCCTCGCGCTGTCAGTGGTCGGATGCGTTCTTTCGGAAAACACTTCTTTTTCACTTTCTGCTTTTTTGAGAAAGTTTTCCAATTTTATAACCGTGGCGTCAATGACGGTCTTTACGTTTGTTCTCGCGGTTCAGACGTCTCTTGCCAAAAGCGCGGACAGCGTCGGCGTAAAGACGGTAAAATTTGTCGTCGGAAATTTCGTCCCAATCGTCGGCGGCGCCGTATCGGAAACGCTGAACGCCGTGGGAGCGGGAATTTCGTACATAAAAACCACCTGCGGAACAATAGCGGTAATCGTCATATTTATGATGCTGCTTCCGCCGCTTCTGTCGCTTCTTGCAGCGAAATTTACTGTATCGTTTTCGTCCTCGGTGTCGGAGGTGCTCGGCTGCGATACGGAGTCAAAGCTGCTCAGAGAACTCTCGTCGGTAACGGACTGTTTTTCATCGCTCATGACAGCGTCCGGGGCGGTGTTTATTCTGATACTGACGTCCTTTGCCTCAGTGAGCGCCGTCGGCGTGTGAGGTCGCTTATTATGGGATACATAAACACAGTCATCGTTTCCTCCGTTTCGCTCGGCGTCCTCGCGCTTGCCGTCGGCGTCGGCAGACTTTCAAAGCATTGCAGGCAGATTATATCCCTGCTTCTCATTCTCACAGTCGTGCTGCCTTTTCTGAGTGCGATACATAAAAGCCTCCCGTCGCTCGGCGATTCCTTTGATTTTGGACAAAGCGGCGTCGAAAACGGCGAGGCGGAGGCATACGCCGAAATAGTCGATAAGTGTGTTGAAAAGCTCGAGGAAAAGACGGCAAACGCCGTTTCGGCAAAGCTCGGCGTCAATATAAAAAAGTCCGATGTCGATATCGGGGTTGACTCAAGCGACAGAGAGAACATCGTCATAACCTTTGTCGGCATAAGCGCCGATTGCGACGAAAAAACAAAAGAGAAAATATCGGCGTATCTGAAAGAGCTTTTACTTTGCGATAACGTCTCGGTGACAGGCGGAAAAAAGTCTGTCGGAGCGAAAAATTAAAAAGCCGCGCAAAATAAAGACGGCAAGCGAATATAAACGGGAGAAGAGTTATGGAAACAAATAATGCAAATAATATCGATAACAATAAAAACACGCAAAAATGCAGTATCAAATTCAATAATATAAAAAATATTAAAAATTTTAAAAAAATTAAAGATAGTCTCTGCGGCAAAAAGTTTTTCATTCCCGCACTGTTTATTGCCGCGGCGCTTATCATTCTGCTTTTTTCCTTTAATACGGACAATGGAGAGAAAACCGAAAAACGGGACGTCGCGATAGGCGTGCTGTCGGATGAGCTTGAGGAAAGAATAAAGGATTTGTGCGGCAGCGTTGAAGGAGTCGGCGACGTCCACGTAATGCTTACCCTCGACACGTCGCAGGAATATGTATTCGCAAAGGATACGGACTCCTCGCCGTCGGGCACAAAAAGCAGTTATATTCTGACGAGCAGCGGGGAAGCAATCGAGCTTTACGTCATAGCGCCGAGAGTACGGGGAGTTGCCGTTGTGTGCTCGGGCGGCGACAAGGCGACAGTCAGAAAAACACTCAGTGAGCTTATATCCGCGTCGCTCGGTATTCCGCTCTCAAAAATAAGTGTCGCGGGCAGCTGAGGAATTAAAATAAAGAACGGCGCATATATATTTAACAATTAAAAACCTTGGAGGTATTTTATGAAATTTAGCGAGTTAAAAGAAAAAGCCGCCTCAACGGTAAAAAAGGCGGGAAAGAAAACCTTTGTGGCGGCAATGGCAGTCGTTGTAATATGCGTTGCCGTGCTCTTGAACTTTATCCTTATGAAGGACGACGCGCCTGTAAAAGACCTCGGTGCCGACCTTTCGGACGTCGCGGGGCTTCTTGAAGCTCAGGATGCAAACGAGACTGCGACCGACGATTATTTTGCAAATATCGTTCTCAACCGTCAAAGCGCGCGCGACGAGGCAATGGAGGTCCTGCTCGGAGTGACCGACAGTACAACCGCAATCGAAGAGGTGAAAAATTCAGCTTACAACGATATAGAGCAGCTCGCTCTCGATATCGAAAACGAGGCGAACATAGAAACGATGATACAGGCAAAGGGTTTCGAGCAGTGCATAGCGGTCGTAAGCGGAAACAGCGCGAGCGTAATTGTAAAGACAGACGGGCTCACCCCGGGCGAGGTGGCTCAGATAAGCGAAATCGTCTACGAGCAAACGGGAATTCTTCCGTCGGAGCTTAAAATAATCGAAAAAAAGTGAGTACATATTCCGAGTATTTGAAATAAAAAATCCCCGCGCAAAGAAAAAACTTTGAGCGGGGCTCTTTTTCTCTTTAGTTACTTAAATAAAGATTCTAAATTGCAATATCAAATAGGACAGGATAGAAAAGGTCGTCAGAGGAGCGGTAATTGAAGATTTTACGGGGTAA
>CANRNZ010000177.1 GCA_947632135.1 uncultured Clostridia bacterium | reverse complement strand
TGCGGAGCGCGACGAGGGCTCTGCCCCTCGACCCCGCAAGCTTTTGAAAAAGCTTGACCAAAACTTTTGTGTTGGGTTTGTGCGAACTTTGAAAAAGGCGCGCGAAAACTTTTGTGTCGGGTGAGTGCGAACTTCAACACCAATCGAAAATCAAACAAGCGAGGTGCAGCCTTGAATATTCAAATTGCCGGACACGCCGGCTTTTGCTTCGGAGTCAAAAGAGCAACTCAAGCCGTCGAGGGACGACTCAAAGAAGAAAACGGCGAATCAATATATACCCTCGGCAAGCTTATACATAACGACGGGTACAACAGATACCTTTACGAAAAAGGCGTAAAGGAAATCTCACCGTCCGATTTGCGCGATATCGAAAAAAGAGCCGAGCTCGGCGAAAAAATCACAGTGGTAATACGCGCGCACGGCGAGCGCGCCGAGACCGTGCGCCGCCTCGAGGAGCTCTCGCGCCGCCTCGACAACTTCACCCTTCTTGACTGCACGTGCCCTTACGTCAAAAAAGTCAGAAGAATAGCGCGCGAAAACTCGGGCGACGGGAAGTTTTTTATCCTGATAGGCGCAAAGGACCACCCCGAGGTGTGCGGCATTATGAGCTGCGTCGAGGGGGACGGCGCCGTAATCGCTGACTCCAAAGAGCTTGACGTGTGGCTCCGAGATGAAAAAAATATCGAAAAAACGGCAAAAAAACAGGTCGCGCTCGCCGCTCAGACCACTCAAAATATCAAAGAGTGGAAAAAAAGTTTAGAAAAAATAAAAAAAGTATATACAAATGCGTTAATTTTTGATACAATATGTAATGTTACTGAAGAAAGACAGACCGAGGCTGCCTCTCTTGCAGCAAAGACCGACATAATGATTGTTATCGGTTCGAAAAGCAGCTCCAATACTGCAAAGCTATATGAGATATGCTCGGAGCAATGCGGGCAAACTTATCTTATTGAAAGCGCCGCAGACGCGAAAGCGCTGTGTTCGGTTTTGAGAATTCCTCAGGGAAAAACAATATCAGTCACTGCCGGCGCATCGACGCCGTTGAGTGTAATACAGGAGGTAGAACATACTATGAGTGAGCAAATCACAGAAAACTTTGAGGAAATGCTCGACGCTTCCATGAAAACATTAAATCCGGGGGATGTAGTCGTTGGTGTTATCACATCAATTTCGCAGAATGAGATACATGTTGATCTCGGTGCCAAGACGACGGGTGTTATCGTACACGAAAAGCTTACCGACGACTCGTCAGCTAAGCTGGATGAACTGTTTAAGGTTGGCGACGAGATAAAGGCAAAGGTAGTTAAAGTCAGCGATGTAGACGGCATCGCCACTCTCGATAAGACGAGAGTAGATTCCGACAGCAACTGGCAGAGCATCGTCGACGCAAACGAGAACGGCGAGATACTCGAGGGAAAAATAGTCGACGCCGTAAAGGGCGGAGTAATAGCGTCCGTAAATTCGGTTCGCATATTTATCCCCGCTTCTCTTACGGGACTTGCGAGAGGTTCCTCAAACGAGGACCTTCAGGCTCTCGTGGGAACTGTGCAGAGATTTAAGGTTATCGAGATAAAGGGCGAGAGAAAGAGAGCCCTCGGCTCTATCCGCGCGGTACTCAGAGAGGAGCGCAAGGCGGCTGAAAAGGCGTTCTGGGAACAGGTCGAGGTAGGTCAGATATACGAGGGACCCGTAAAGAGCCTTACGAATTACGGCGCTTTTGTCGACCTCGGCAGCGGAGTTGACGGAATGGTTCACCTGTCCGAGCTGTCCTGGAGAAGGATACGTCACCCCTCGGAGGTAGTAAACGTGGGCGACGTTATCAAGGTGTTCGTAAAGGGCGTCGACAAGGAAAAGAAGAGAATCTCTCTCGGCTACAAGACGGAGGAGACAGACCCTTGGTTTATATTCAATAACAAGTACAGTCTCGGCGACACTGCGACGGTGAAGATAGTCAGCCTTATGCAGTTCGGCGCATTTGCCGAGGTCGTCCCCGGGGCCGACGGCCTTATACATATAAGCCAGATAGCAAACCGTAAGATAGCCTCCCCCGGCGAGGTACTCCACGTCGGCGACGAGGTTCAGGCGAAAATTGTCGGAATTGACGACGAGAACAGAAAGATAAGCCTTTCCATTCGCGCTCTTCTTGAGGAAGAGAACGGGGAGTCCTCCGCCGAGGCAGAGGATAAAGAGTCGGCAAGCGACGCGCCTGCCGTATTCTCGACAGACAATCCCGAGGCATACGCCGATTTCGGAGCGGAGGAAGAGTGATTTTGCGTTCGGCATAATCGCTTGAATTTGTCCGAAAAAACACGGGAAGATACTAATAAATCCGAAAAAAGGGCAAATAAGATTAAAAGCGACAGTGCCGGAGCGAGGGAGCGAAGGCGCTGACGCTTTTTAATTTCGAAAAAGCAATATGTTCGCACAGACCCACTTCGAAAGTTTTCGCGCACGTTATCACGAGGCACAAACTCGTCTCAAAAAGTTTTCGCCCGCCTTTTTCAAAAGGCGGCGGGGTCGAGGGGCAGAGCCCTCGTCGCGCTCCGCAGAGCGCGAAAGCTCCGATACGCGTTCTTTTTGCAAAGCTTTTTCTTGCGCTTTTGAGTCAAGAAAAAGCGTTGGGCGATTCGCGCCAAGTAAAGGGGCGAGGCACCGACTTCAAGAGCCTCCCCTGAAAGGGGAGGTGGCGCGAAGCGTCGGTGGGGTCGCCTCCCCTTTCAGGGGAGGCTCTGACCACTGACCACCGGCCACTTCAGAAACTAATTTCACCGACGCTTTTCTTTGACGCAATCGGCGCAAAGAAAAGCTTCAAAAGAAACGCCAAAAACGGGGGCTCTGCCC
>CANRNZ010000176.1 GCA_947632135.1 uncultured Clostridia bacterium | reverse complement strand
GCGCTCTGCGGAGCGCGACGAGGGCTCTGCCCCTCGACCCCGGCGCCTTTTGAAAAAGGCGCGCGAAAACTTTTGTGATGGGTGAGTGCGAACCTTGAAAAGGCGGGCGAAAACTTTTGTGTTGGGTCTGTGCCTCGTGATGAAGTGTGCGCGAAAACTTTCGTGTTGGGTCTGTGCGAACAATGTGCGAAAACTTCCTCAGACCGTCTTTCCGACGCTCTTTATCATTCTCTCTATTATCCTGACGGCGTTCTCCGCCGCCTTCGGCGTAAATGTGGGAAAGTCCATTGGAGACGAGCCGTCGGCGTTGTCCGATACCGAGCGCAGTACGGCAAACCGTACCCCGTTGATAAAGCATACCTGACCTATCGCCGCGCCCTCCATCTCACAGCACACCGCGCCGAATGTGTTTCTTAAAAACTCCTTGTCACGCTCCGATGAAACAAATTTATCCCCCGTGGCGACAGTCCCCGTGACGCACTTTATCCCGAGCTCTTTGACCGCCGCCGATATCGCGTCGGAGACCGCCATGTCCGCCGCGAGCTTTACTCCGTTTATTTCCGGTATGAACCCGTGCGGGTCGCCGACGGCGGTCGTGTCAAAGTCGTGTTGGACGACGTCGCTCGCGACGACGGCGTCCGTTACCGAAAGCTCGGGCGTCAGCGCGCCGCCGACACCCGTGTTTATTATGACGGACGGCGAGTATTTAAGTATCATCGCCTCGGCGCACGCTGCGGAATTGACCTTGCCTACTCCCGATTTTGCGACGACGGCGGACACTCCCCAAAGCTTTCCCGAGACAAATTCTATTCCCGAGACGACCGCCCTCTGCGGCGCCTCGAGCGATTTTTTCAATATTTCTACTTCTATATCCAAAGCTCCGATAATACCAAGCATTTATTTAAGTTCTCCCGTATTTTGCTGTTTTTGCGTTTTTATTTCTTATTAGTTATTGTTATTGTTGTTATTGTTATCAATATCGGTATTGATAATGTGAAAGGTTTCGAACAAGAAGCCAAGCGTTAGCAGTGACGAAAAGAGCTCCTCTTCGCCATTCTTCGGGCCTTTTTTATTCGCCATCGCGCGGCGTTCTTTAGATATAAGCTTATAAAACATTATCGCCAAAGCTAAAATTACTATTTCATCAAGCATTTATGTATCACCTCTATGCGCTTAGTTACAAAACTAATTATAAAAAACATGTGAGACGCAACATAAAAGTCCGACAGCCGACGAGTCTCCGAAATAGTCCGCGCCGCAATGCTCAGCTCGGATATTTAAAATCCGAGACGGCGCGCCTCAAAGACGACAGATATTCGGCGGCGACGCTCTTTGCGGCGTCGAGGTCGAGAAGCTTGTAATTCCCGCACTCCGCCGCCGAGGCGCCGAAGACCTCGCCGTCGTGTGATATGATTTTTTCGAGAGTTTCCACCGTATATTTCAGCACGGCGATGTTTTCAAGTCCTCTTGTAAGAAGATAAAACCCCGTTTTACAGCCCATCGGGCCGAAGTAGATTACATTCTCGCCGACGTCGCTGTTTCTTATATACGTCGCGAACATGTGCTCGAAGGTGTGCAGCTCGACGTCGCTGAGATAGTCACCGCCGTTCGGCTTTTTCACTCTGAGGTCGTAAGTCGTGACGTCCCCGTCCCGCCTTGACACGTATATTCCGGGAACAAGCTTTGTGTGGTCGACGGTGAAGCTCGTTATTTTCTTTATTTCGTTATTATTTTTATTGTTTGTATTTTTTATGTCCGTATTTTCGGTTTCGGGTATTTTTGTTTCTTTATTTTCGTTATTTTCGTTATTTTCTTTATCGGCGTTTAATCCCGTCATAAAAATCCCCCCGATTGTTATTGGATTACTAAATTAAGGTTAAATTACGGCTTTATGTAATTTCTGTACTTGTAAATATAGTCTATTCCCGACCATAGGGTCATAAGACTCATGAGAAAAATAAGAACGTATGAGAGAACGTGGTACTCTCTGAACGGTTTAAACGGAAGAACCACGGGCTCCAAAAACACAGTCACAATGCAGACCATCTGAAATACTGTTTTTATTTTCCCGAGCATGCTTGCGGCAATTACGGAGCCGTCGCGTCCCGCCGCAACGAGGCGAACCGAGGTCACGGCAAGCTCGCGGAACATGACGAGCGCCGCCGCCCAAACGAATACGGGGCGGAGGTAGTCGTACTTTACGAGAATCGCAAGGAGCGCCGCGAAGACGATAAACTTATCGGCGAGGGGGTCGAGGAACTTCCCGAAGTCCGTAACAAGGTTGTATTTTCTGGCGATTTTGCCGTCGAGGAGGTCGGTAAGAGCGGTCAGGGTAAACACCGCCGCGGACGCGATGCGGGACGCGGTATCGCCGAGGGGGAGAGAAACCGACACGACAAGGAACACAGGCACCATAAGGATTCTGAAGAGTGTCAGTTTATTCGGAATGTTAAGTTTCATATCAGATAAATCACCTCTCGGTATTGGAGTTCGCACTGTTTTTGCACTATGTTCGCACAGACTTGTTTTGAAAGTTTTCGCCCTCGTTGTTCGCACAGACCCACTTCGAAAGTTTTCGTTCACCTTGCCCTTGGGGCCCCCGCAAAAGCTTTGCTTTTGTGGGGAGTGGCTCAAAAAGGTGACGGGGTCGAGGGGCAGAGCCCTCGTCGCGCTCCGCAGAGCGCGAAAGCTCCGAAACGCGTTCTTTTTGCAAAGCTTTTTCTTGCGCTACTGAGTCAAGAAAAAGCGTCTGTCGGTTTGCGCTGAATAAAATCTCGTGGCAGAACCCCACCGGCGCTTCGCGCCACCTCCCCTTTCAGGGGAGACTCTGACCACTGGCCACTGACCACTTCAGAAACTAACTTTTCTGACGCTTTTCTTTGACGCAATCGGCGCAAAGAAAAGCTTCAAAAGAA
>CANRNZ010000175.1 GCA_947632135.1 uncultured Clostridia bacterium | reverse complement strand
GTTGTGGTGACTTTATTCTAACATACTCAATCGCCTTTTTCCAGCCTTTCGGTCTCACATCTATTGTAACGCTACAAAACTTCGAAAGTTAAATCGGAAAAAGTATTGACAAAGCAAAAGCCGAGTGATATAATTACGTTAAATTGAATCAAAGGCTGTGATAAAGAAGGTCCTTTGCTGATGCTTTCAGAGAGTCGGCGGCAGGTGCGAGCCGATACGGATGCTTTCGGACCCCTCACTTTTGAGCCGGAAGTCGGAACGCCGCGACGCGCGGTCAGTAGATACTTCCCGTGATTGCTGCGTTAAAGCATAGGAATTGTTTGATTCCAAGAGAGGCGGTTTTATAACCGCAATTTGAGTGGTACCGCGGATGATTTTTACACCCGTCTCAAAGACAGCTTTGGGCGGGTGTTTTAATTTATTTATATTTTGTTCTTATATTTCGGAAGAATATCTTTTTTACATAATTATAATAGTACTATAATTACTATAACGATATTACTATAATAATATTTGAAGAGTTTTCAGCTTCAGAAAGGGAAAACCATGCTGACACTTGACAAGATTTTTCATGCGTCCGTTGTCCTGAAGGACATAGTGCGCAAAACGTCGCTCGTTCGCACGGAGGGAATAGTCGACGACTGCCGTATGTACCTAAAGCCCGAAAATCTGCAAAGAACGGGCTCGTTTAAGCTTCGCGGCTCGGGTTACAAAATAGCGATGCTGTCCGAGGAGGAGAAAAAGCGCGGCGTTATCGCCTGTTCCGCGGGCAACCACGCGCAGGGAGTCGCGCTTGCGGCGACGAAAAGCGGCGCCGCCTCTCTCATCTGCCTTCCCGACACCGCTCCGATATCCAAAATCGAGGCGACAAAGAGATACGGCGCAAAGGTCTGTCTTGTGAACGGCTGTTACGACGACGCATATAATAAAGCCGTCGAGCTGAGAGACGAGATGGGATACACCTTCGTCCATCCGTTTGACGACGAGGACGTCATAGCGGGGCAGGGTACGATAGGGCTTGAAATAATTCAGGAGATGGACGACGTTGACGCAGTTATCGTCCCAATCGGCGGCGGAGGACTGATATCCGGCGTCGCATACGCGCTGAAATCAATAAGGCCCTCCGTCAAGGTCTACGGAGTTCAGGCGGCGGGCGCTCCCGGAATGTATAATTCCGTAAGAGACGGCAAGATTGAAACTCTTGAATCCGTTTCCACTATTGCGGACGGCATTGCGGTAAAGCAGCCGGGCGAAAACACCTTTGAGATTGTAAAAAAGTACGTGGACGATATCGCGACTGTGTCGGAGGATGAAATATGCTCCGCGATACTGGCGCTCACCGAGAAGCAAAAGCTTATAGCGGAGGGCGCGGGGGCTGTTTCTGTCGCGGCGGCGATGTTCGACAAGTTCCCGATAAAGGGAAAAAAGGTCGTCAGCCTCGTCTCGGGAGGAAACATCGACGTAACGATTCTATCCCGAGTTATAGAGCGCGGTCTTATGAAGTCGGGGCGCAGCGCGACTCTTCTCATAGAGCTTCTCGATAAGCCGGGTCAGCTGAAGGACGTGTCAAGGATAATTGCCGACTGCGGCGGAAACGTGACAAACGTACACTATGAGCACGCAGAGGAAATAGAGGACGTAAACGGCTGTTATCTCAGAATTTCAATGGAGACGAGAAACCACGACCACGTAAAGGAAATTGCCGACGCGCTCTGCGCCGAGGGATTTAAAATAGTTCAAAAGTGACGTCTCGGATATATAAAAACGAATTAAAAAATTTAAAGGAGACTTGAAAAATGAGTAAAACTGTATATACAAAGGAAGCTCCGGACGCGATAGGTCCTTATTCTCAGGCTGTATGCGCGGGAGGGCTTGTGTTCACATCGGGTCAAATCGCGATAAATCCCGCAAGCGGGGCTGTAGAGGCTGAGACTATTGAGGAGCAGACGGAGCAGGTGTGCCGAAATCTCTCGGCGGTGCTCAGCTCCGCGGGCGCGTCCCTTGACAAGGTCGTAAAGACAGTTTGCTTTTTAAGAGATATGGGCGACTTTGCCGCGTTCAACGGCGTTTACGGCAAGTATTTCACGTCAAAGCCCGCAAGAAGCTGCGTTGCGGTAAGAGAGCTGCCCAAGGGAGTCCTTGTCGAGGTCGAGGCGATAGCCGAGATATAAGGCGAAATAAGAATATATAAAATAAAAATGTATACGGTAAGGTGACAGAGCGGAGTAATGGAGTTAATATTATGATGGATTCGAGTAAGTACAGCGCGGGTTATTATCTTCCCCCCGACGCCTGTTTTGACTGGGTGAAAAAGGACAAAATAGAGAAGGCGCCGATGTGGTGCAGCGTCGACCTCAGGGACGGCAATCAGAGCCTTGTGATACCGATGAGCCTCGATGAAAAGCTGAAGTTTTATAAGCTTCTTCTTGACGTCGGTTTTAAGGAAATAGAGGTGGGCTTTCCCGCGGCGTCGGACACGGAGTACGACTTTCTTCGCACTCTCATAGAAAACAAAATGATACCCGACGACGTGACCGTTCAGGTCCTCACTCAGTGTCGGGAGCATATTATAAGAAAAACCTTCGAGGCGTGCCGCGGGGCGCCGAGCGCGATAATCCACTTTTACAATTCCGTGAGCGTGGCTCAAAGGGAGCAGGTTTTCAAGCGCTCAAGGGAGGAGATAAAGAAAATAGCAGTCGACGGGGCTGTTCTTGTCAAAAAGCTTGCCGATGAGTACGAGGGCAATTTCAGATTCGAATATTCCCCCGAGAGCTTCACGGGCGCGGAGCCGGAGTACGCTCTTGAGGTGTGCAACGCGGTCCTTGACGTCCTTCAGCCCTCGGCGGACAACAACGTGATAATAAATCTCCCCGTCACGGTGGAGATGAGCCTGCCGCATGTTTACGCGTCTCAGGTGGAGTACATGTGCAAAAATCTGAAATA
>CANRNZ010000174.1 GCA_947632135.1 uncultured Clostridia bacterium | reverse complement strand
CGTATATGCCGGGTATTTTATTCTCCTCCATTATCTCGGAAAGAGTTTTCGTATATCTGAAATTCGACGGATAGTCGTTGTACTCGCGGACTATAAGACCGCCTATTGTCGGGTTCTTTGTCTCAAAATCGTCGTCTGCGATTCCGTAGTTTCCAATCAGGGGATACGTCATAACGACGCTCTGATAGGTATACGACGGGTCGGAAAGGATTTCCTGATATCCAACCATCGACGTGTTGAAAACAATCTCGGTCACTCTGTCGCAGACGTCGCCGAAGGCGTATCCGTGATAAACCGCGCCGTCCTCCAGCACTATCTTTCGGTTATAGCTCTTTGTCATAGCTTTGACTCTTGCCCTTTCGTTTTCTCACTTCTGACCTTTCGGTCTTTTTATAATACCGCAAGTCGGTATCACCTTTGCTTTGCCGACAGCGGCGCCTCAAAGCGCTCTTTTCTGACGTCGGTGGGGATTTTTGTCGGATATACCCCGTCAAAGCACGCGCTGCAATAGTTGTCCGCTCCCGTAAGCGAGGAGAGCGCCTCGATTGGAAGATACCCGAGCGAGTCCGCGCCGATGATGCGCGCTATTTCCTCCGTCGTGTTGCGGCAGGCTATAAGGTGCTCGCGCGAGTCGATATCCGTGCCGTAATAGCAGGGATTAAGAAACGGAGGCGATGAAATTCTGACGTGCACCTCGCGCGCGCCCGCGTCGCGAAGAAGCTTTACGATACTGCCGCTTGTTGTGCCGCGAACGATTGAGTCGTCAATCATCACGACCCTCTTTTGAAAGACAGTATCCCTTATCGCGCTGAGCTTTATTTTCACCTTGTCGAGCCTCTCGTCGCTTCCGGGGGAAATAAACGTCCTTCCTATATACTTGTTTTTTATAAATCCTATTCCGTACGGTATCCCCGATTTTTTTGAATAGCCGAGCGCCGCGTCAAGCCCCGAGTCGGGAACTCCTATCACGACGTCGGCGTCAGCGGGATAAGTCTCTGCGAGTATCTCCCCCGCGCGCACGCGCGCGAAGTGTACTCCCACCCCGTCGATTACGGAGTCGGGTCGGGCAAAGTATATGTACTCGAAAATACATGTTTTCTGCTTTTTCCCGTGGGAGGGCAAAAAACAGCTCTGCACGCCGCTGTCGCTGAAAACGAGCATCTCTCCGGGAAGAACGTCCCGTTCAAGTCTCGCGCCGACGGCCTGAAGCGCGCAGCTCTCCGAGGCGACGACGTACTGCCCCGACGGGGTCACGCCGAAGCAGAGCGGGCGAAAGCCCATGGGGTCGCGCGCCGCGATAAGCTTTGTCGGAGACATGAGAACAATCGAATACGCGCCCTCAAGGCGCTCCGTCGCCCTCAGAAGCGCGCTCTCGATAGACGGAGCGCTAAGGCGCTCCTTCGTTACTATATACGCTATTATCTCGGTGTCGCTTGTCGTATGGAATATGGCGCCCGACATTTCAAGCTCGCACCTCAAATCAAAGGCGTTGCTGAGGTTCCCGTTATGGGCAAGCGCCATTCTTCCCTTTTGATGATTTATCTCAATAGGCTGACAGTTCGCTCTGCTTGCCGCCCCTGTCGTCGCGTATCTCACGTGACCGACGGCGATTTTGCCGAGCGGAAAATTTCTCATGACGTCGGGAGAAAAGACCTCGCCGACAAGCCCGATGTCCTTGTGTGAATAAAACAGACCGTCGTCGTTTACGACAATGCCGCAGCTCTCCTGCCCTCTGTGCTGAAGAGAGTAAAGAGCATAGTACGACAGGGCGGCGACGTTTTCCCTGCTCGGTGAAAAGACGCCGAATACCCCGCACTCCTCGTGAAGTGAGTTAAACATAGACTGACCGCTCCCCTTGTAACTTATTAAAAATATTCGCAAAAGCCTTGCGGCGAAAGTCTCGGCGCGGTCTCAAAAATGCAAAAGAGTCAAAGAGACCGACCTCTAAGACTCCTTTGCCTTACGGTAGATAATTGTACATCAATATTCGGTTTTTGTCAATATTTTTGTCAATAGAAAAAAGGTTTAATTGTAATTCCGAATATCCCGGAAAACACGTGAAAAATCCCCAAAAACCCCGTGAAAAAGGGGGAGCGTTATGCTCCCCCTCGGAATATTAACTCAGAAGTCGACGTGATTTCTCTTTCTTCTGTAGAGAACTACGCCGGAGCCGAGTATCGTGACCGTTACAACAGCCGCTACAACAGCGACGATAGTGTCGCCCGTTGCGCCGGAACGTGTCGTAATGCTTGCTGATACCTTAACAAGGGACGCTACCTCGTCCGTTGTAAGAGTTACACCGTCATTAGGAGCGACGAGAACTCTGAAGAGAGTACCCTCTGCCGCCTTGACAGCGTCAAAGCTTACTACCTTTATCGTAGCCTTGCCGTTTCCGTCGTCGCTGACCTCAAGCGCCGCCTCGTCGATACCGTCAACGCCCTTGAATGTGAGCTTGGATGTGTCATATTCAACGGTGAAAGTAAGAGCCGTTACGCTGTTGTCCTTATACTTGTCGGAGTTGGGAACAGAGAGAGCGAAAGAGCCGTCTGCAAGCTGCTCAACAGTTACGTCGACGTCTACATCTTCCGTCTTGTCTACGGGACCTGTTGTGCCGCCGCCGCCGGTACCTGGGCCGGGGTCGATAACACTTCCACCCTGGTTTGTCTTCGTGAAGTCAACGAAGTTGTACACCTCGATGTTGTCGAGAAGTATCTGAACGTTCATTCTTCTGAGTATCTGGAGCGGGTTGACTGCGCTGCCGTAGTCAAAGTATCTGTAGCTGTAGTTGAATATCGGCACGGCGTCTACCGCGACTCTGCCGTTTTCCATCTTCGGGTCAAGGTAGAAGCGCGCGGTGCATGTGCTGTTTTCATACTGGAATACCCAGTGGTGCCACTCGTTGAGTGAGAAATCCGCGGGCGTTCCGACGATTTCGAAATTACCTCTCGTATCGCGGAGCTCGAACTTGCCGTCGTCAAAGAAGTAACCGCATGCGAAATCGTATGTGCTGGA
>CANRNZ010000173.1 GCA_947632135.1 uncultured Clostridia bacterium | reverse complement strand
ACCCGTGCCGCGCGTCAAGGGTAAATGAACGGCGGCATACCGCCGCCCTTGACACGCGTCCCGATTTCCGCTTGTATTGCTGATAGAGCGGTCGCCGAAGCCGACCGCTCACGAGATACGCATTATGCCATGATGGGGTGTTTACACAAAATTTGGGAGAGAGCCAATTTGTCGTCACTTTTCAGAAATTCTTCGTCCCCTCTGTTATGGCAAATTCCAACGCGGGACGGATAAGCAAATCATACCGCGCCTTTATATATCTCTTATAAAACTCCTTTTGCAAATCGGAAATACCCTGAACCTTATCGATAAATTCATCAATCTGTTCTGTATCAATCCTCGGTACTATTCGTTTCAGCGCCTCGCGCGCGTCTTCGTTTTCGGCGCGGCTCAGAAAATCGTAGTAGTTAATCTTTCGTCCGTTTAGTTTAATGGCGGAGGTCGGGAATTGGAAAACTCTTGCGTGGAGCTCCGATTCGTCAGAAAGCACCTTTTCCATAATCTTATTGTCGGCTTGGGGAAGGAGACAGCTTCCGCAGTCAAAGACGGGCGCAATTTCCGTCTCCCCCGTGATATCGTTGTAAAGAAATCCCCAATTACCGTTGTGCCTGTCAAAGTTGCCAAGCAGCGCATCCGCAACGAACATATTCCAAAAGTGTTCGCGCAGAAGCTTCGGCGAAATATATTGCTGCTTATCAATAGTATCCATCACATCGGATAACTCCGTTCCGCTTCCGTTGCTGTCGGAATCAAGAACGGTATTTTTGATAGAGCAGAAGTCGAGCAGCCGCTTGCCGCCTACGGTGAAATCCTTGCAGGCGCAGACGAGCTTTACCTTTCCCTTGACAGTGAAATTTCCGAGCAAGGTTTCCTGCGCCCTGATTTTCAACATACCAAAGATACTGCTTGCTATGTGTTCGCTGATGCAGCTGTTCGTGTAAGAAAGCTCCGCAGTTTTTCCCTCTGCGGAGGGAGGAAATTTCAGCATATATACCGTGCCGTTATATTCCACGGCAATCTTGCTTCCGTTTGCTCCGTTATATGCTCTTCCCTGAATCACCCTACAGCTTGTAAAATCAATCATATTTCACTCCGTACAAATATTTCTTTCGAAGGTAGTTCGCGTGTTCCGGCGTAATCGCGCCGTCGCTGATCTCAGCCATGTTGATGCTGCCGTAAAGCTCTCCCCACAGGCAGTCTATTAGTCCGCTGTGAGTTTTCAGCCCGTCCTTATATGCGTCAAGATCGCGTTGCAGGTAGTCGGGCAGTCCGAATTCGTAAGACCTCTCGCGCTCCGCTTCGCGAATTCCGCTCTCGGTGAGAAATTCCATAGAAACACCAAGAGTCTTTGCCAGCTTGTATACTGTTTCGGCGGAACACTTTTCAAGCTTCGTCTTTCCGCTGCAAATATCGTTCAGCGTTGCGTGAGGAATTCCCGCTTGAACTGCAAGCCGGTATTTCGTAAGAGTCCGCTTTGCAATTAAATCTTCTATTATCATCGTATTCATCTCCCTTTTCTATTATATCGGCATACCGAAATAAAATCAAGGAGTTATTCAAATTTTCACGGAATAATTAAAAATTTATATAACAGCAGAACGCGCGTATGAAGGCTTTTGGATAAAACAACTTTCCACTTCTTCACTCTTCACTATTACTTTCTACTTCACAAAAAATCGGCAAGCCTTTCAGACTTGCCGATTTTTTGTGGCGGAGAAGAAGAGATTCGAACTCTTGAGACCCGTTAAGGCCTACGCGATTTCCAATCGCGCGCGCTCGACCAACTACGCGACTTCTCCGTGAATGCTGCTCTGCATGACAGTATACCATATACACCGTCAAAAAGTCAAGTGTTTTCTTTCGTTTTATTTTGAGATTGCGGATATTTATAAAATCGCGGCGGGGATTTTTAATATAAATAACAAAAAATTAAAAGTCGGGCGTGTAGCTCGAGTCGGCGGACGACATATCCTGTACGTACCCGCCGAAGCCGAGCTCCATTGCCGCGCGGACGACCTTGTTGTATTCAAACGTCGTGACTCTGCGGTTAAGCTCGGGAAAGCCCTCGTCAAGAAATTCGGGGGTGTACTGAGACATAAGGCTGAGGACTATATTTTCAGTCCCGATTTTGGAAGAGATTTCCTCGAGAATTTTTATGCTGTCGCGATACCCCCTCGGCAGAACGAGGTGGCGCACGACGACCCCCGAGGTCATAATGCCGTTTTTGTCAAATTTCGGAGCGCCCGTCACGGAAACCATTTTGCAAAGAGCCTTTATCGCATTTTCAAAATAGTCGGGGCACGACGAGTATCTTGAGGACATCTCGGGGGAAAAATACTTAACGTCGGTGAGGAAAATTTTGCAAAACGGGGAGATTTTGGCGACAGTTTCCTCTCTTTCGTAGCCCGAGGTGTTCCACACGACGGGGATGCGAAGCCTGCCTTGGAGATGCTCCGCCATTTTCAGTATTTGGGAGGCGAAATGGGTGGGGGTGACAAGATTTATATTGTGTACGCCGCTCTCCTGAAGCTTTAAAATCTCGCGGGCGAGCGACTCGGGCTCGTATACCGTACCATTTCCGCCGCGGCTTATTTTCTTGTTCTGGCAGTAGACGCACCTGAGATTACAGCCGAGGAAAAAGACGGCGCCGCTGCCGTTTGCGCCGCTGATGCAGGGCTCCTCCCAGCGGTGAACCATAATTTTGGCGACTCTCATCTTGTCGCTCTCGCGGCAGAAGCCCGCGGCGGAGCTTCTCACTGCGCCGCACATACGCGGGCAGTCAAAGCATTTTTCGGCGCGCGGGGGAATTTTTTGGGGTGTAATAGTAAAAGAGCACATAATCGCCTCGGATTTTGGAAGATTGGGTTTTTGAGATAGGGCTTGCAAGGTAATTTTAACATAAAATAACGAAGGAGGCAAGGGTTCGCGCAATGTTCGCACAGACCCAACACAAAAGTTTTCGCCCGCCTTTTTCAAAGTTCGCACTCACCCAACACAAAAGTTTTCGCCCGCCTTTTTCAAAAGGCGGCGGGGTCGAGGGGCAGAGCCCTCGTCGCGCTCCGCA
>CANRNZ010000172.1 GCA_947632135.1 uncultured Clostridia bacterium | reverse complement strand
TAAATTCTATCGCATTTTCTTTCCCACACTAAATTCCATCGCAAATTCCACTGTGGAATTTACTTTGGGAATTTACTAAAAATTTCGGAAAATATAAATTTATGTACATAAGTATTGAAAAGATGAAAAAAATCTGATATTATTAAAAAGTACGTTTGACATCGAACAACGACTGCTGCGGGAGGGAGGCTGCCGAGTGAAATATATTGTTTTTGACATGGAATGGAATCAGACGCGCGGACAGGAAGAAATGCTGAGCGACGGCAGACTTCTCACCGGCGAAATAATCGAAATCGGCGCGGTAAAGCTGAACGACAATTTTGTCCCCGTCGATACGTTCAAGACATACATTCAGCCGATTTTTTACCATAAAATGCACTCGAGAGTAAAAAAACTCACAGGGATTACAAACGAGATTTTGAAGGACGCGCCGATGTTCGACGAGGCAATGGAGATGTTTCTCGACTTCTGCGGCGACGAATTTGAAACAATCACATGGGGCGATTCGGACATTCCCGTTCTTAAAGAGAACCTCAGCGCGCACAAAATGAAAGGCTGGAGCGCGAAAAATTACGACCTACAGACTATTTACCTGAAGCAGACAGAAAACCCCGCGCGAAATATTGCCCTCGAAACTGCCGCCGAAGCGCTCGGCATTGAATTTACCGAAAATCTTCACGACGCGCTCATCGACGCCGCCATAACGGCGCTCATATCAAAAAAGCTCGACATGAGAAAGGGCGTCGACGAATACGTCTTTAAAATAAAGGATTTGTCGGAGCTTGACCACATCGGATTTGAAACGGTAAAAAAGCTTGACAATCTGCAGAAGCTGAGGAGCGACCCGAGAATAAAATACACGGTGTGCCCGTATTGCAAGCGACCGATGCTGTCCGACAGGATAGTGTCGCAAAGCTCCGCGAAAAAGCTGCTCAAGGCATCCTGCCCCGAGCACGGTGAATTTTTAATACTGCTGAAGCTTCATAAGCAGCAGAGCGGAAAATATACCGCGTCAAAATATGTTTACGAATGGAATGATGACATCGAGGAGCTTTATAATACGAAGCTTGAGGCGGCAGATAAGAAAAAAGACAAATTCCTCGCGAGAGTAAGAGCTAAAAAATAAATGACCGTCCGTACCGAAAAGGCACGGACGGCTTTCTTTTGCCTCGGTATACGCCGAGTTATACGGACATCCTATACAGATTTTATACAGATTTTATACAGATTTGACAAGAGTCAGATATTTCTTGTCGACGGCGCCGGTCACACTCCCGCTTTTCAGAGTCGATACGACGACACGTGAGTTGTTTATTTCTCTTACATACAAATCGGTAAGGTAAACCCAGCTCTGAAATTTTTTATCCGATTTATATATCGGCGCGCCGCTTTGCACTCTGACCTTATCCCCTACCTTTAGCTCGCCTTGCGCCGCCTCCTTTGAAAAACCGTTAAGTCCTCTCTCCCTCATCAGCGCGGGATAATCCATATAGCAGTAATTCTGGTCGCATACAATACCCGCGACAGTATTTTCACGAAGCAGATTTACCTCGCCGCCGAACTGCCACATCTGACATTCGGCGGGCGCCGACTCGCTCCACGACGCAAGCCACAGCGAATACCTTTCGGCAAGTTCTCTCCCGCTGCAATAATTCATATAAAAATTATAGTTGCAGTAAAAACCCGCCCAGTACCCGGCTTTTTCAACCGTATCGCAAAACGCGCGTATTACGGAATCAACCGTTTTCCTGTCAAGCTCTTTCAGCGCGGCGTCCTCCGCATCCGCAAAAATCGGATATTCGAACTTCCGTCCTCTGAGGCACTTGTCTATCATATACTCCGCCTGTCTTTTCGCATCATCTGCATTTGTCGAAGTCAGGTAATGATATGCGCCTGTATAAATTCCGTATTTTTGAGCTTTGTCAAAATGAGAGACGAACTCCGGGTCGGTAAAATCGGATTGACTGCTCTTGATTACCGCAAATTTCACTCCCTGCTTTTTTGCCGTTTCAAAATCCAGCCCTTTCTGATACCTTGAAATGTCAATACCGAATTCCACCTCAGCCCTCACTCTCCTCCGTTATGTTCTCTGCGCTGTCGTCTGCGCTGTCCGATACGGTTTCGGGTTCTGCCTTCCCGTCGTCCGCATTTTCCTCGAAATTCGAACTATAAGCCGAAGAGTCTTTGATAACCGCGCCGCCCGACGCTCCCGACTCGGAATCGTTTTTTTCCATGCCGTCCGCCTCAACCTGACTCCCCGGCGCCTTTTCTCCTTTTCTCGGCAAATTCATAACGGCAGCCAGCCCGCACGCTATCGCCGCCGCAATGAGTCCCGTAAGAACATTTTTTAGGGACGCCGCGCCGTTATCGGCTCCGCTCAATCCCATTGCAAGATTTGCCGCTATATATCCGACGGCAGCCTGCAAAAACGTCCTCACCGCTCTTACAACAGTTTCCTTCAATTCACGTCACCCCCTGTTACTTTATCTTTCTCGGTATAAAGCGTTTTTTCAATAATCGATACTCTTTTATCAAGTATATTCAGTTGATTGTAAAAGTGTCCGTTCTTTTTATCCTGTTTTTCTATGTACTCTCTCAAAACTCTGACTGTCTCCTCGAGGGAAATAAGAGTCTTGTTCACCTTCACGACAACATTCATTATTGATATCACGGCGCCGAGAAGAACAATAAAGGCGGACAATATTTCCCACGTCAAAAAACCACCCCCTTAATGTGCTTTGGATTTTCCGTTATTTACCCAGAGCTTCCTTTATTTTCTTATTGACGTACGTTTCCAAATAGTTGACACTCGGCGCAAGGAGGGTCGGGTTATATATATTCTCCTGTCCTACGCTGCTTTCCTGATACAATACCATCGGGTAATCCGAATATTCCATTTCATTCGAGCTCGCAGTGTTGTAAGCTACTTTTATAACACGAAATTCACACACAGCCCCTTTGTTATATGAAACGTCCGGGTCGATTAAGCCTGTAAACTCCAACCAATTATCTCCCGCATGATACAAAGCACGAAACGGCGTGACAAGAGTATATTCGCCGTCCTTGAAACCTACGCGG
>CANRNZ010000171.1 GCA_947632135.1 uncultured Clostridia bacterium | reverse complement strand
CCAGTTGTAAAGGTCGTGCGTATAGCTCGGCTCAAATGTCTCCGTGCCGGTCACCATTATGTCAAACTCAAATGTGAAGGACTGATTCTTTATCGTGAACACGTTTCCTTGGTCTTCATATCCGTCGGAGGAAATATAGTTGTAGGTGTTGAGACCGTGTGTCGGCGTATCGCTTCCCTGCTGTTCCGCAAGGTCATAGTCCCACTGCGTTATCTTATCCCACTTGAGGACCCAGTTGCCGTCGTCAAGCTGTACCCTCTCGGCGTTTACTCTGTCGGGCGCGCCGAAGAGATCCATATCGGCCTCACTGTCATATGTGAGCTTCGTGTAGTAGCTCTGGTCAATCTCCATGTCGTA
This sequence comes from uncultured Clostridia bacterium, assembly GCA_947632135.1. GTDB lineage: Bacteria > Bacillota > Clostridia > Oscillospirales > CAG-272 > RUG14199. The sequence continues at coordinate 2,792 of CANRNZ010000171.1, read as the reverse complement.
GTTGGGAGTTACCTCGGGAGCGACATAACCGCCCTCGGTGTATTTTGTATATCCGCTGTTGTATACGGGGTCTTCGCTGAGCTTATCTTCAAGAAGAAGAAGGCTGTTGGAACCGCCGCAGGTTGGGAGCGCGCGGCTCTTCTGCTCGTTTGATATACCGCTGCCCCACGCGAGAAGCGCGTTGCTCGAGGCGCCCTCGTTGTTGCCGTCCGCATTGTAAACGACGGTGGAAATACCGTACTCGCGTCCTATAGCGCCGTCTCTGCCGGTGTTATACTCGTGACCGTAATTAATATAGTTGCCCGATTCGACAAACGCCCACGGGATTGCAATTTCATATGTAGTCTTGCCGTTTGCGGTGTCGCTCGTATAGTTGTATCCCGCGGCGGAAATTGCAACGTTGACAACGCCGAGAGGGTTTCTCGACTCGGCTGTCATTCCTCTGCCGTCGCCGTCGCCGGTCATTAGCCAAGCCTCGTTAAAGCCGTTTGCCATCTCGGCATAACCGAACTGCATATCGCTTACCGCGGGGTTTGCCCAAGGCTCATAGTCGCTCGACGCCATATCCTCTGCATAGAACGTATCGCCGACGGTCGCGGAGTTCGGGCCGTCGGGGTCGATCTTCATCTGGAAGGCGTCGCCGTTCCATGTCCAGGCTCTGCCGTTTTTAAGGGAGTGACCGTCGGGGTCGGATACCATGACCGCAACGTAGAGATTGCTCTCGTCCCAGCCGAACCACAGCTTGTAGCTCATCTTGAGAGTTTCGGCGTCGTACGTGTTGTCACGTCTCATAAAATATGTGTTGTGGGGGCCGGGTTCCTCCGAACCGACTGTTGAAGCGGCGTCCTGAGTTACCTCAACGACGGGCGCGCCCCACTCCGCCTCGGACACAAAGCCGTCCACAAAAGGCTTCACGTCAAAGTACTTCGCTTCGACCGCGTCGATGTAGTCGGCATAAACCTCATGTGTGGCGGACGCGGGAATTGCCGCGGCGGCGCACGCAAACAACATCACGGCAACCAAAGCGAGTGAAAGAAGTTTTTTCATGTTGAATCTCCTTATAAATTTTTATCATGTTTAACGCGCGGCTGCAAAGCCGGCAGATTCGGCGCGAAGTACACATCCTCTGCACCGTTCATTGGTATTATATCAGATTTCTTGTTTACTGTCAATCTATTATAACTAAAAAAATCGGGATTAAAAACAATTTTTTTGTTAAAGTCGGAAAAAAACGGCTCGCGCACCGTAGTGTGTGCGCGAACCGTCATAATGCATTATTCGGCTTCCTCGGAATCGTCCTCGACAAGCGGCTTTCCGCACTTCGGACATACGACGTCCTCGGGGGCGACGCTGTCGTCAAAGCATATCTGCTCTCCGCAGGACGGGCACATGGCGCAGAACATATCGTCGTCGCCGTCCTCATCATCGCAGCACCCGCAGCCGCACTCGCCGTCCTCGTCCTCGAAGAGGACCTCCTCGACGTCGCCGAGGTCCTCGTCAAGCTCCTCGACGTAATCCTCAAGCTCCGATATATCGTCGGAAAGCTCCTCAACGGCGTCCGAGACGTCGCCGAGAACGTCTATTATTGCGTTTATAAGCTTTACCTCGCCCGAGTCCGCGTTGAGCGCAAGACCCTTTTCAAGACCCTTCAGGTAAGCGGTTTTTTCTTTGAGCGTCATTTTAATATTTCCTTTCGTTTTTATTCATTATTAATTAATAATACGCGGCTGATTCCGATTGATAATACGATAATACGCGTAGCCGACATACCGCAAAGCGGTCGGCATGGTACGCTCCGCGCTCGGCAAACCGCAGCTTACGCTCTCTCGAGGTACTCGCCCGTTCTCGTGTCAATGCGTATCTTGTCCCCCTGAGAGATAAAGAGCGGGACTCTGATTACGGCGCCCGTCTCCATTGTCGCATTCTTTGTCGCGCCCTGAGCCGTGTCTCCCTTGACTCCGGGCTCTGTGTCGGCGACCTCAAGCTCGACGAACATCGGCGGGTCAACCGCGAACACGTTGCCCTTGTAGGATTTTACGGTGCAGAGCATTTCCTCTTTTACGAACTTGAAATTGTCGGAAAGCTTGTCCGCGTTGAGCGGGAGCTGCTCGAAGGTCTCCGTGTCCATGAAGTAGTAAAGCTCGCCGTCGCTGTAAAGATACTGCATTTCCTTGCGGTCGACGCGCGCGTCCTCAAATTTGTCTGTGGGGCTGAAGGTTTTTTCAATCACGGCGCCCGTTATAACGTTGCGAAGCTTGGTGCGCACGAAAGCCGCGCCCTTTCCGGGCTTTACGTGCTGAAATTCGATGACCTGCATCACGTTTCCGTCCATGTCGAATGTGACGCCGTTTTTAAAGCTGCCTGCTATTACCATAACAATATCGCTCTTTTCCGTTATTTTCTATTTTATTTTTTAATTTTTAATTTTTAATTTTTAATTTTCAAGTATTTTCGTAGTTTTGAATTTTCAAAAATCGAATCAAAATCGAATCAAAATCGAATCAAAACCGAATCAAAACCGAATCAAAACCAAAAAGCAAAATTTAAAATAAAATTAAAATAAAATTAGAAAAGAGCAACTCCTTTCGTGTAAATTGCGTTTTTGCATTTTTCCACTTTATTGTATACCAAAAAGCGCAATATTGCAAGTAGGTTTTGAATTTTTTTTAAAAGCCTTTGAAAACGCGCATCAAAGCTTAAGGTGAGGAGAGTCGAACCGCACCGCCTCACGCGGGCTCTTTTCGGTGATTTCACGATTGTCCTCGTCGCCTTGCGACAGCAAGGCTTCCTCG
>CANRNZ010000170.1 GCA_947632135.1 uncultured Clostridia bacterium | reverse complement strand
CTTTTCTTTGACGCAATCGGCGCAAAGAAAAGCTTCAAAAGAAACGCCAAGCGTCGGGGCGCCGCCCCGAACCCCGCAAGCTTTTGAAAAAGCTTGAGCAAAACTTTCCTATTGGGTCTGTGCGAACATTGCGCCTCATCCCCTCAGATTATCCTTCAGTCTGTCAAGTATGGAGTACAGCCCCTCAAGCTCGGCGTCGCTTATGTTCTCCCTGAGCCGCCTGTCAAAGCTCTCCCTGTCCTCCTCGCACAGCTCCACAAGCTCAAGAGCCTTCTCCGTCAGCGTCAGCTTCTTCAGCCTCGCGTCGTAAGGCACGCCGTGCCTCTCTATAAGCCCCTTTTCAGCCATAAGCCCTATTACGGACGACGCCGTCGAGCGCCTGTAGGAAAATTTCTTCTCTATGTCCTTCTGAAAAATGTCCCTGTCGCGGTTGTGGTACAGGTATATTATTATCCTGCCGTTCGCGCCTGTCACGTTGTCCATCTTCTGCTTGACCTTGGACGATTCGATTTTGCGGCGTATCAGGTTGGATACGCAGAACAGCTCGCCCGTGAGGCTTCTCGCGCGCGCCGACTGCCACTCTCCCCTATTTTGCGACCCCGTGTCGTCGTCCCTTGACGTCTGCGCGTCATCTTCTTCCCGCATGTTGCCCCGTTCGTCCCGTATGTTTTCCGCCTGCTCCCTTTCAAAATCCCGTGTAAAGCTCATATTTCACACCGCCATTCATTGTGCATTGTGAGTTTCAATTTTTGTTTTCAAGCTTCTTGTTTTTACTTTATTTTACTTATTTTTACTTATTTTTACTTATTCTTGCCGATAAAAACTCTTTAAAAAGTATAAATTATAATTGTTCGACGCCTAACATTATACTCCGTGAAATTTTTATTGTCAACATAATTATGCACAAAAATATGTTTAAAAACAGCTATATTTTTGGAATACTTTGGCGATGTCGCACAAATGTATTATTTGTATCATTATTTAAAATTGCGCCGCTCAAAAATTCAGCCCGCCTTGAAAAGGCGGGCGAATTTTTTAAATATACTTTCATTATACTTCTCGTATACTTCTCATATACTTTTTGTATACTCTTATTCCAAGGTCTCGAGATACTCCATGAAATTTTTAATATTCTCACGCGCGGTCACTGTCGGTCTGCCGAGATCCTCTCTCGCGCCGATGGCGCTCTCCACCTCGATAAACGTAAGGCAGTCGGATTCCTTCGCCTTTGCGAGAAGGCTGTCAAGCTCGCTCAGACTTGCCGCGCGCGCCGCGGCGGGATATCCGCACCCCTCGGCAATCTTTACAAGGTCGCACTTCGCGGCGACGGTCGGCATACCGCCGACAGTCTCGTGAGCGCCGTTGTTGATTACGATATGAACCATGTTTTTCGGCGCGTTTGCTCCTATGACGGCCATCGCGCCCATGTGCATGAGAGCCGCTCCGTCGCCGTCAATGCACCACACCTTTGTCTTTTTCTTTCTTAGCGCAATGCCGAGAGCAATCGACGAGGCGTGACCCATCGAGCCGACAGTCAGAAAATCATACTTGTGCGACTGACCGCGCGCCTCTCTGATTTCAAACAGCTCGCGCGAGGCCTTTCCCGTAGTCGATACGACAATATCCTCGCCCGTCGCGTCGACTATGTGATTTATTATTTCCTCTCTTGTCACATCGCAGTCGTTCTCATATTTGACCTTGCCGTCGTATTCGAGAGCGCCTTTTTTGACGACGAAGGCGACGCTTTTGCCCTCGGCGAGGATTTTTTCAAATTCCGCCATTTTCGCCGCAAGCTCGTCCTCCGTAGTCTCCTTTGTTATGACGAAGGTTCTGATATCCATGTCCTCGAGGAGCTTTATAGTGACTTCGCCCTGGAAAATATGCTGCGGCTCGTCGTGAACGCCGGGCTCGCCTCTCCAGCCGACGACAAAAATGCACGGAACTGCGTAGACCTTGTCATTCAGAAGGGATGCGACGGGGTTTATGATGTTGCCGATACCGCTGTTTTGAAGGTACACGACGGGCACCTTTCCCGTTGCCATATAGTAACCTGCGGCAAGGGCTGTGCAGTTGCCCTCGTTAGCGGCGATAATATGGTTCTCAGAGATACCGTAGGTATTCATAAGGTAGTTGCAGAGAGGTTTCAGCTGAGAGTCGGGGACTCCGCAGAAGAAGTTGTAATTATCCAAAAAATTTGCTTTCATAAATTGATGAATGTCCTTTCTTAGAAGAAGTTAATGTTCGCGCGAACTTGTTTTGAAAGTTTTCGCACTATGTTCGCACTCGCCCAACACAAAAGTTTTCGCCCGCCTTTTTCAAAGCTCGCACAGACCCATTCCAAAAGTTTTCGCGCGCCTTTTTCAAAAGGCGCCGGGGTCGAGGGGCAGAGCCCTCGTCGCGCTCCGCAGAGCGCGAAAGCTCCGATACGCGTTCTTTTTGCAAAGCTTTTTCTTGCGCTACTGAGTCAAGAAAAAGCGTCCGGCGGTTAGCGCTGCACAAAGTGGCTGGGCGCAAAACAGGCAGTTTGCAAAAAAAAATCCTAACGGAAACTAACTTTTCTGACGCTTTTCTTTGACGCAATCGGCGCAAAGAAAAGCTTCAAAAGAAACGCCAATCGTCGGGGCGCCGCCCCGACCCCTGCCGCCTTTTGAAAAAGGCGGGCGAAAACTTTCGAAGCGAGTCCGTGCGAACTTTGAAGTCCTCAAATCTTAACAATTTCGCGATACATTCGGCAAAGCGTGTCCTCGCCGAGAACTACGGGATTGTTCTTTAACCTCACGGGATTTACCGACGCGCAAAGAAGCGGTATGTCCTCCTCTTTCCCCGCGGGGTTCTCTATCTCAAGCTTTCTCAGTATCTCCTCAAATTTCTCGACGGCGCCCTCGGGACTATCGCACCCCATCGCCGCGGCAATACGCGAAAATACCCTATCAAGCCGACCTTTCCCGCCGTCCCCGCCGACGCAGCGCTCCGTATTTTGGAGCATGTATCTCCAAACCTTCGGCATACATACCGCGACGGCGTGACCGTGCGGCGCGCTGTACAGCGACGAGAGCTTGTAGCTCATCGCGTGAGGCGCCGTCGTCTGTGTTATATTTATCGCGCGCCCCGAATAGTTCGCGCCCTCCATTACAAGAGACGCCGCGCTGCCGCTGTTTTCAAAAATATATGAGTCGACGCTCCCGCAAATGAGC
>CANRNZ010000169.1 GCA_947632135.1 uncultured Clostridia bacterium | reverse complement strand
GGTTCGGGGCGGCGCCCCGATGATTGGCGTTTCTTTTGAAGCTTTTCTTTGCGCCGACGGCTTCAAAGAAAAGCGTCAGTGAAGTTAGTTTCTGAAAGGATTTATTTGCAAACTGCCTGTTTTGCGCCTCGCCCTTTACTTTGCGCGATGCGACAGACGCTTTTTCTTGACTCAGAAGCCGAGGAAAAAGCTTTGCAAAAAGAACGCGTAAAGTCGGGGCGCCGCCCCGAACCCTGCCACCTTTTGAAAAAGGTGGACCAAAACTTCCCGAACAAGTTTGTGCGAACAAATTACATAAACACAATAAACACAAGGAGGAAAAATGAAAAAGGAACTCGAAAAAACTTACTCGCCGTCAGACTTCGAAAAACGAATTTATGACGAGTGGTGCGAAAAGGGATATTTTAAACCCTCAAAGGACAGCGGAAAGGGCTCGTACTCCATCGTAATGCCCCCGCCGAATATCACAGGTCAGCTCCATATGGGCCACGCGCTTGATAATACCCTCCAGGATATACTTGTGAGATATAAAAGAATGAAAGGCTTCTCGACACTTTGGCTCCCCGGAACAGACCACGCCTCCATTGCCACCGAGGCAAAAATCGTCGAGGAGATGAAAAAGGAAGGCCTCACAAAGGACGACGTCGGGCGCGACGGATTCCTGAAGAGAGCCCGGGAGTGGAACGATAAATACGGCGGAAGAATCATCGAGCAGCTTAAAAAAATGGGCTCGTCCTGCGACTGGGACAGAAAGCGCTTTACCCTCGACGAGGGCTGCTCCAAGGCGGTTCGCGAGGTCTTTCTCCGCCTTTACGAAAAGGGACTTATTTACAGAGGCGAGAGGATAATCAACTGGTGCCCGCACTGCCTTACCTCCATTTCCGACGCCGAGGTCGAGTATGAGACTCAGCCGGGTCACTTCTGGCACATAAAGTATCCGTTTGCGGACGGCTCGGGGTACGTTGAAATCGCGACGACCCGTCCGGAAACCCTGCTCGGCGACACCGCCGTGGCGGTACACCCCGACGACGAAAGATATAAGGCGCTCGTCGGGAAAATGCTCGTTCTTCCTCTTGTGGGGCGTCTCATTCCCGTCGTGGCGGACGAATACGTCGACCCCGAGTTCGGGACGGGCTGCGTCAAGATAACTCCCGCTCACGACCCCAACGACTTCGAGGTCGGCCGTCGTCACGGGCTTGAGCTTATAAACATGATGACAGACGACGCAAGGATAACGGACGAATTCGAGCCTTACGCCGGTATGGAGCGCTACGAGGCGCGCGACGCCATCGTAAAGGACCTCGAGGAAAAAGGCTATCTCATAAGTGTAGAGGAGCACGAGCACAATGTCGGCACGTGCTACAGGTGCGGCACAACCGTTGAGCCGAGGGCGTCTCTCCAATGGTTTGTCAAGATGTCGTCCCTTGCCGCGCCCGCAATCGAGGCGGTAAAGGACGGGAGAATCAAATTTGTTCCCGAGCGCTTTGAAAAGAATTATTTAAGATGGATGGAAAACATCCGCGACTGGTGCATTTCCCGTCAGCTTTGGTGGGGACACAGGATTCCCGCTTACTACTGCGACAAGTGCGGGCGTACAGTCGTCTCGGGCGATAAGCCCGACGCGTGTCCCGACTGCGGCGGCGCGATGACTCAGGACCCCGACACTCTTGACACGTGGTTCTCGTCCGCTCTGTGGCCGTTCTCCACGATGGGCTGGCCCGACAGCACCGAGGACTATGAAAAGTTTTTCCCGACGTCGACCCTCGTCACGGGGTACGACATTATAACGTTCTGGGTATCGAGAATGATATTCTCGTCTCTCGAGTACACGGGGGAGATACCCTTTGACACAGTTCTCATACACGGTCTTGTCAGAGACGCTAAGGGAAGAAAAATGTCAAAGTCACTCGGAAACGGCATCGACCCGCTCGAGGTAATTGAAAAGTACGGCGCTGACGCTCTGAGGTTTGCCCTCGCGACAGGCAACAGCCCGGGTAACGACATGCGCTTTTCCGACGAGAAGATAGAGGCGGCGAGGAACTTTGCGAACAAGCTGTGGAATGCGGCGAGGTTCGTTCTTATAAATCTCACGATTGAGAAAGCGGAGCTTCCGCCCGAGTCAAGTCTTGCGATTGAGGACAAATGGATACTGACCCGCTTTGAAAACACGGTGAAAAGCGTCACGGCAAATCTCGACAGGTACGAGCTCGGCGTCGCGCTCTCGACCATATGCGATTTTATTTGGGATATTTACTGCGACTGGTATATCGAGCTGTCGAAGGCGTCCCTTTCCGACAGGGAGAGCGAGCGCGGAAGGTGCGCGCAGAGCGTTCTGTGCTATGTTCTCGCCGAGACTCTTAAGCTGCTTCACCCCTTCATGCCCTTTATAACGGAGGAAATTTATTCAAATCTCCCGGGGACAAGCGGCAGCATAATGGTGTCCGACTATCCCGAGTATGACGCGGCGCTCTGCTTTGAGAGCGAGAGCGCGGATATGGAGAAGGTCATATCGGCAATAAAGGCGATACGCGTGCGCCGCGCCGAGATGAACGTCGCGCCGTCGAGAAAGACGAAAATCTTTATCGTGACAAAATATCCCGAGGCGTTCAAAAAGGAGGTCCACCCGTTTTTTGAGAGGCTCGCCGCGGCGTCGGAGGTCGAGCTTGTCGACTGCTATGAGGACGACGGCGCGGTGAGGATAATCACCGACTCCGCAAGCGTCTACATTCCGATGGCGGACATGGTCGACTTTGAGGCGGAGAGGGCGAGACTTACCGAGGAGCTTAAAAAGGTCGACGGGGAGATTTCCCGCGCCGAGTCAAAGCTGTCAAACGAAAACTTCACCTCACGCGCGCCTGCGGCGGTCGTCGGCGCTGAGCGCGAAAAGCTTGCGAATTACAAGGCTAAAAGAGAGGGAGTTCTCGAGGCTCTGAGGGCTGTTGAGGGGAAATAAAATCAAAATAAAATCAAAAAAATAAGTCTCAAAAAACCGAGATAAACCGAGACAATCCGAAAAATCGTAATAAACGCGCGCTCAGGGGCAGACTTTCCTCACCTCGGCGACGAAGCGCTTATTATTGATTTGCATATCCTCGGCTCCCGATACGGGGCGGCGCCGCCACAGGCGGCGCCGCAGCCTGAAGACAAAGCCCCAGACTGAAGACAAAGTTCTGAAAAGGGCTTTGTTTTTTTGTCAAAGTATGGTATAAT
>CANRNZ010000168.1 GCA_947632135.1 uncultured Clostridia bacterium | reverse complement strand
TTTTGCAAAACGGGAGCGCGAGATTCATAAGGACGCTCACCGAGAGCCCCGCCGTGACGAGCCTTTTCGGGGAAAATCTGTCGCCGCCGATTCCGCTTACTATCTGCCCCGTACCGTACGCGATAAAGCTCCCCGTCACGGCCATCGACAAAAGGCTTTTCGAGATTCCGAGGGCGCTTTCCATTTCGGCAAGTATTGCCCCGTAGTTTATCCTTGTAATATAGCTGACCATATACGTCAGGGAAAAAAGGAAGGCGACCTGCGAGGCGGTGAGCTTTTTTTCGCCCTTCACTCGCCTTTCCCCCTGCCCCGCGGCGCTCTTTTCATCGGATAAGTCGGCGTGGGAAGCTTTGAGTTTCGAAAAAATCATAGAAAGCTTTTACCTTCCCATTCGCCGTCGGCGGGGACTCCGAGAAGAGATGTGACGGTGGGCGCGATGTCCGTTATTGTAAGTCCCTCGGGAAGCTCCCGCGCGGCGCCGTCCCCTCCAAGGGCAAGAATGGGTATTGTCATATCCTCCTCACAGTCGCTGCCGTGCATTCTGTCGTGCCCGCCGTGGTCGGACGTTATAATGACAGTGTAATCGTCGGGCAGCGTGCCGAGCACCTCTTTTACCTTTTCAAGGCAGAATTCCGACGCGCTTACATACTCGTCTCCCATCCAGCCGTAGTTATGACCTGCGGCGTCCGGCGCGCAGTAGTAAAGAAACGTGAAGTCCGCCTCGGCTCTCTCAAGATAATTTACACACTCCGCCGTCAGCATCTTTGCCGACTCTATGTATCCTATCTTGTCGCCGTTTATAAAGTGCGACTCGGCAAGAGAGCCCGGCCTTGAAAGGTCGCGGAGCTCCTCCCAATCGTAAAAAAAGGCGCACCTTTTCCCCGCCTGCGAGAGCGCCTCGCAAAGCCCCCTGACAGGTCTCACCTGAGGGGTATAGAGGTTTGTCGTGACGCCGTGTCTTGAGGGGTCGACGCTGTGGAAGAGCGACATATGGCTCGGCAGAGTTACGGAGGGGTAGACCGCCTTTGCCTTCAGGGTGTGAGCGGAGCGCGAGAGAAGCTCCCTCGGGGCGCCCTCGCGCAGAAGAATTTCGGGGCGAAGCCCGTCAAGTAAAATAAGAAGTACCTTCATGTTTACGGTTTCCTTTTTTTGTTCTTATAATTTCTTAATTTTTAATAATTTTTTTGATAATTTTTTATTGCGCCGCCTCGCGCCGCTCGACCTCGATTACCGCCTCGACGTTGACCTTGCCGCAGGGTCTTACCGTTCTGAAAAAGTACCCGTTTTCACATTCGCCTCTGTAAACCTCGAGAGTTTCCCCGAGAGGCGCTTCCGACTCGTACATGATATCAAGAGACGATATGCGCCTGTCCTTAAAATCGGGGACGAAATTCCACAGCACGTCGGCGTATACGGTGTTGTTCATATGCACGTTTTTGTCGACGTCGGAGTAAAACACCGTCTTTTCGCCAACCTTTTTTACCTCCACGTCACCCGCGGGGGCGAGCTTTCTCTTGAGGGGGATGTCGAGCGGCTCGGCGTAGCCGTATGGGGAGCCGAAATCCGACACTTTAATAAAATGCCCGCTCGCCACGTCGACAAGAGCCCAGACGGAGGACGCCTCGGCGACAGTCTCCGAGTTCTTTTTTATTTCATAGCACCTTGAAAACGAGAAGGCGCGGCATCTCGTGTCCGCCCACGTCAGAGATTCAATTTCATCGTGGGAGAAAACGGGCTTTCGGAAAATTATTTTGATTCTGCTGAGGATAAAGGACATGCCGCGCTCCATCAGCTCGTTGTATGACGGGCCGAATTTTTCCATCTGAAAGTTCACGGTGTCCTGCATGTATCTCATGCACCCCGACGGGGTGAGAGTGCCGTTCAAATCGGTGTCGTGGCAGTTCACGACGTAGTTTTTCGTAAATTTAGCCGAATCCATAAAAATGCCTTTAACTTTTTTGTCTTTTTATTTTTGATTTTTGATTTTACTTTGATTTTGCAATTTTGACTCAGAGCCTGTTCGCGGAGCCGAGGACGTTGTTTATCTTGTGGAGAACCATTTTTTTAACCTCCTCGCGACCCGCCGTGAGGTATACTCTCGGGTCGAAAGCGTCGGGTTTTTCCTTTAAAACGCGGCGCACGCCCGCCGTCATCGCGAGTCTTATGTCGGAGTCGATGTTTATCTTGCAGACGGCAAGGCTTGCCGCGTGACGCAGCATTTCCTCGGGGACGCCGCGCGCTCCCGAAAGGCTGCCGCCGCACTCGTTGATTTCGTCCACAAGGCGCGGTATTACGGAGGACGCGCCGTGGAGGACTATCGGGAAGGAGGGTATGCGCTTCATTATTTCCTCAAGGATATCGAAGCGCAGCTTCGGCTCGCCCGAAAACTTGAACGCGCCGTGGCTTGTCCCGATTGCGATGGCGAGGGAGTCGACGCCCGTTCTCGACACGAACTCCTCGACCTCGTCGGGATTTGTGTACATGTCGTCGGTATCCGTGCCGACGCCTGCGAGTTTACCGAGCTCGCCCTCGACGACGACGCCTCTCTCGTGGGCGTACTCGACGACTTTTTTTGTCAGCTCGACGTTTTCGTCGAACGAATATTTGGAGCCGTCAATCATGACGGAGGAAAAGCCGCCGTCAATACAGCTTTTGCAAATTTCAAAGTCCGCGCCGTGGTCGAGGTGCAGGGCGAAATCTATGCCCGAGTCATGCGCTGCGGCGTTTGCGAGCGCCATAAGGTAGGCGTGCTTTGCGTATTTTCTTGCGCCTGCGGACACCTGAAGGATAACGGGGGATTTTGCCTCGGCTGCGGCCTCGGTAATCGCCTGTATTATTTCCATATTGTTTATGTTGAAGGCGCCCACGGCGTATCCGCCGTCATAGGCTTTTTTAAACATTTCCTTTGTTGTGACTATAGCCATAATTTACGCACCGCCTCATATATATTTTTTATAATTATAGCTTTAGTTTTTTCAAAAGTCAAGGAGCGGGCGCAAAAAACAGGGGGCAGAAAATTTGGGGTGGATATTATTCAAATTCGGTTGAAATTATGTACATATTGTGGTAGAATTGTAAGCGGAAGAAGAGTAAAGTTGTGTAAAAATTATTTTACTCGCGTTATCACGAGGCACAGACCCACTCCAAAAGTTTTGGTCAAGCTTTTTCAAAAGCTTGCGGGGTCGAGGGGCAGAGCCCTCGTCGCGCTCCGCAGAGCGCG
>CANRNZ010000167.1 GCA_947632135.1 uncultured Clostridia bacterium | reverse complement strand
TGCGGCGCGGACATCGGCAGCAAATAAATCCAGCGGATTCTGCATTACACCTCACCTCGTATATATTGTAGTATGCGTTAATGCTCACATAAATAACCATAACGCTCATATCGAGTGAGCTACTATTCACTTTGAAAGGAGAAGTTTGTGAAAGACATGATGCCATTACGGAGAATAAAATGAAGGGGTTCTTAAAAAGGATTCCAAGGGCTTTCAACATGAAAAAAGATACATAGCAAAACAGGCATCGAACTGCGCTCACGAAAATGAGCTGCAGTTCATTTTTTATGTGTTGGAAAGCATATTGAAGGCACATTTTCTCCATATTGCGCAGAGCGACTCGCAAAGTTCTCAAAATAAATACTGTTGCTTCCATGGCGCGCAAGCGGCGAATTAAGGCGGTCGTTAGCCCACAATACAGACGACCGCCTTTTTACATGAATACGGAGGCAAAGATACGACGAGAGTTCAAGTCTTGCCACTGTCTACCGTCCATCGGTCAAACCGCACCGGCGCTTCGCGCCACCTCCCCTTTCAGGGGAGGCTCTGTCCACAGTCCACTGTCCGCTTTTCACTGTTTATCATAGCGGGTTTACTTAAAAGATTAAGTAAATTTGATTTATAAACAATATTGAATTCAGAGGCGATTCGTGATATATTTATATTGAAGTATAATTGAACGTATTATTTTAGATATTTATGGAAAATATTGATTGAAGGTATTGATTGAAGATATTGATGAAGATATTGGGGCGGGGGTTTACCGACTTATTTCGGAGGGCTTTTGTGTATGGAAAACATTTTTGACGGGCTCAATGCCGAACAAATCGACGCCGTGACGTCGACCGAGGGGTATGTTCGAGTTATTGCCGGCGCGGGTTCGGGGAAAACGCGCGCTCTCTCGCACAGGTTTGCCTATCTTGTAAACGAGATTGGTATTCTTCCCGGGAATATTTTATGCGTCACGTTTACAAACAAGTCGGCAAACGAGATGAGGCAGCGCATACACAATCTCACGGGAGACAACGACGTCGGTTACATAAACACGTTTCACGGCTTTTGTGTGTCGATACTGCAAGAGGACAGCTATGCAATTCAATATCCGAAGAGCTTTCTTGTTCTGGATAACTCCGATATAAATTCGATGTTGAAAATCATTTATGAGGAGCGCGGTCTGACTCTGCGCAGCATGACCTTTTCAAGAGCGCGGGACATGATAGAGATACGCAAAAATCTAAAAGAGCCCGAGTACTACAAGGACATGATAACGATGTCGCTCGACGCGCTGAAAAGCAAGTATGACTCGGCTGAAAGTCCGTCCGATATAATTTTTTACGGTTATCTGTATCAGGAAAAGAAGTGCTTCGGTCTCGACTACAACGACCTTATAAATTTTTCCCTTTATATTTTTGAAAAGAACGAGGAAATAAAGCTCAAGTGGCAAAAGCGTCTTGAGTATATAATGATTGACGAATTTCAAGATATCGACAGGCCGCAGTACAAGCTTATGGAGGTTCTTTCGGGATACCACAAAAATCTCTTTATAGTAGGCGACCCCGACCAGACGATATACACGTGGCGCGGCGCCGATATACGCTATCTTCTTGACTTTGACAAGACACATGACGGCGTTAAAACGGTCATGATGATGAAAAACTACCGCTCGTCGCCTCAGATAGTCGACGCCGCAAACTCCCTTATAGACAAAAACCGCGACAGGATAAAGAAAGCTCTTATTCCGACTCTCCCAAAGTCGGAGCCTGTTTTGTGCCGTCATGCGAAAAATTCCGAAGACGAGGCCGCGTGGATAAGCGCAAAAATAAAAGAATTAAAAGAAAGAGGGATAAGCTTCGGGGATATCACCGTGATGTACCGTGCTCACTACGTTACGCGGATCATTGAGGACGCTTTTTTAAAGGAAAAGATTCCGTATACGATTTACAGCGGGGTACAGTTTTTTGACCGCGCCGAGATAAAGGATGCGCTCTCCTACCTCAGAATGGCTGTTTTCAAGGACGACCTTTCTTTTATGAGAATTGCAAATGTTCCGAAGCGAAATCTCGGTCAGCGGCGCATGGCTTTTTTGAAGGAGGCTGCCGAAAGGGAAAACTGCTCGCTCTACGAGGCGCTGCTCAAAAACGAGGACAACGAGATTTTCAAAGGAACAAAGGCGCAAAGCTTTATAAGTCTTATTGAGTTCTACTCTCAAAATTCGGGCGGATATAAGGTTTCGGAGCTTTTGTCGGCGATTATGAACGATTCGGGCTACGAGATGATGCTGAGAACGCTCGGAAGTCAGGAAAAGCTTGACAATCTCGCGGAGCTGAAGCAGTCCATATACGAGTACGAAACGACCTGCGGCGAGGAAAGCGACGCAGAGCACTACCTTTCGCATATCGCTCTGTTCACAAACAGCGACGCGGACACGGCGGGCTCTGATAAGGTAAAGCTTATGACTGTTCACTCCGCAAAGGGGCTTGAGTTTCCGTATGTTTTCCTGTGCGCGATGAACGAGGGTGTGTTTCCGTCGGGAAAGGTGCGGACATTCAAGGGAATGGAAGAAGAGCGCAGGCTTGCCTTCGTTGCCGTGACAAGAGCCGAGAAGGCGCTTTACATAACCGAGTCGGAGGGGCGGAATTTTGACGGCTCCCCGCGCTACCCGTCGCGCTTTATTCTCGACGTCGACGACGGACTTATATGTCACGAGGGGCTTCGCGAGTCCCTTATCACGGAGGCGCGGGAAAAAATAGACTCTGCGAACAGATTTCTTATTCCCGACGGCGAGGGAGATATGCTGAGTGTAAGTCAGAGGGTTTTCCATAAAATTTTCGGCGAAGGGGTTATAATTGACGTAAATCTTGAAAGCCGTTCTTACGCCGTGAAGTTTGATGAGATTGAAACTCTGCGAAGCATTTCCTTTCGCGCAAAGCTTGAGAAGATTTAAAATTTTAAAGTCGATCCGCGCTCTGACATACGACCACGCTTTTAAGTAAATACATAAATATGCGAAAAAATTGAAAAAGCACTTGACATCGGGGCTGTAATATGATATTATAATCTGGCACGTTGAAATGCCCCATTAGCTCAGTAGGTAGAGCACATGACTTTTAATCATGGTGTCCGGAGTTCGACTCTCCGATGGAGCACCAAGAAAAAGGCGGTTGCGAAAGCAATCGCCTCAGCCTGAAGACAAAGCCCCAGACTGAAGACAAAGTTCTGAAAAGGGCTTTGTTTTTTTGTCAAAGTATGGTATAA
>CANRNZ010000166.1 GCA_947632135.1 uncultured Clostridia bacterium | reverse complement strand
ACAAGACCTGCCGCAAATACCGCGGCGGCTTTTCTTTTTCTTACCGTACACATTCCGACGCAGCACGCCGCCGCGGCGATAATAATATACGGCGCAAAGTCGTATCCGAGCGGCACCGCGGCTTTGTCCGAGGACGCGAAAAAATCTGCCGCACGAAGCACAAAGAGGACAAATTTATCGGCGGCAAAGGAGACTGCCGAAAAAACATGCGGGAAAGGAATGAGAACCGTAAGCAGCATTGAAAGATACATTATGACGCTGAAAAGCGGGATAAACAAAAGATTTGAAACGGGAGACATGACGGAAACGCTGTCGTAATAAAGCCACGTTACGGGGAGAGTAAAGATGATAATAACGCACGTAAATATCAGCGATGAGATTATTTTTCCGAAAAATCCCGTGAGCGCCGCCGAAAATTTGTTTTTGCGTTTCCCGTTGCGAAGGTCGGCGTCGCGCCGCCTTTTAGAGCCTTGCCTTAAAAGATTGCCCGCGGCAATGCACCCAGCGTAAGCGGAAAACGAAAGCGCCGCTCCGACGTCGTATGCGAAAAACGGGTTTGCAAGCAGCATAAGAGTCCCACACACGCCGAGCGCCGTCGCCCCGTCGTAGCTTATTTTTGAGAGCATAACGATTGACGACGCGCACAGTATCAGCGCCGCGCGTACCACGGACGCGGAAAAGCCCGTCAGAGCCATATAGAAAAGCACGAGAAAAATATTGAAAACGGCAATCTGCTTTTTGCCGAGCCTCATTTTCCAAAGCACCGCTCCGACGGCGGCGCAGAGAAACGAGACGTGCATACCGCTTATCGCAATAAGGTGGGATATGCCAGCTATGGCAAATTTATCTTTTGTGTCGGGGGCAAGTCCGCTTCGGTCGCCGAGAAAGACCGCCTTTACGAGTGCTCCCGCGTCGCTTGACATATTCCTTGTCAGCGCCGACGAGAGCCTTTCGCGCATTTTGTAAATGGTGACGTCAAAGCCTTCGCCGCCCTTTTCGCAAATGACGACGCTGTCCGCGGCGCCGTTCAGAGCCGCGCCCTTTGAAAGAGCGTATCTCTTTTCGTCAAAGCCGTCGGCGCTTATCGGCTCGAACAGTCTGACTACCGATTTTGCCCTGTCCCCGACGTCAAGCTTTATCGGCGACTCAAAAATTATTTTGAAATCGGCTCTTTCGCCGTTTGCGCTCTCCACCCTTGCGATATAGCTTTGAGAGTATTTCGACTCGTATACCACCCCTGTCACCGTGTATTCGAGATAAGCGCTTTTTCCCGAATATTTCACCGTTTCCTCGAGAGGAAAGCGCGAGGTGAAAAAGACAAGAGCGAGAAAGATACCGCAAAACGCGAGCGCCCCATAGGATGACGCGGTACGAAGGCGGCAAAGTATTTCAGTCGGACAACGCCGCCCGTTTGCCGGTTCTGCGGAATTTTCTGTTGGGTTTTCTTCGGAAACTTCTTTTAAATTTTCTTTAGAATTTTCTTTAGAATTTTCTTTAAAATTTTCTTTTTCTGCGCCGCTTTTCGCGGCGTTTTTATTTGCGCCGCGCTGCTTTGACGTCGCGTGAAAAAATAATGCGGCGAAAAGAAAGACGAAAAAAGCGGCGCAGGACAATGCCAAAGCGGCTCTGCCGCTTAAAACGGGAAAGGACGCCGCGGCACAAAACGAAACGAAAAAGGCGAGCGTGAGGACCGCGACGGGTCTTTTTACAAAATCCATATCTCGATTTATGTGCCGCAGGCGTCCTGCGGTTTTCCTTGTTAAATTATGTTTAAATTGTGTTTAATTAAGTTGAATTAAGCTGAGTTAAAAATTATGCTGTTTTACCGCCTGAATAATACGTAAAGAAGCTGACCTCACCACGAAATCTCGTCCATTATCTTGTAGAGATCCTCAAAGCCGCGCCGTTTTGCGTCGCAAATGGCCCTCATCTTTTCAAGCTCCTCCTCGGAGTACTTGTCAAGGTCCCCGTCGCGAAGCTTGTTTTTGTACATTCTGTCTGTGATAAGGGCGAAGTTTATGTCGGTGGTGACAATGCTCGAGCCTCTTTCGCAGACGACGAGGTCGCTCTTTCCCGCGAGAAGCTCTTCAACGGCTCTTACCGACATTCTCGCGGCGGTCACTCTGTCGCGAAGGGTAGGCGAACCGCCTCTCACGACGTGCGCGAGGCGCGCGAACTTTGTCTCGATTCCCGTCGCCTCCTCGATTCTCTTTGCGAAAGCCTCGGAGTAGTAAGGATTGCCCTCCACGACGACGACGATAAACTGCCTCTTTCCCTCATTGCGGAGCCTTATCATTTTTTTCATAAGGGCGTCCTCGTCAAAGGGCATTTCGTTTATCATGCAGCCGACGGCTCCGCAGGCGATGGCGGTATTTATCGCAATTCCTCCTGCGTCGCGTCCCATTACCTCAACGACGTTGCATCTCGCGTGAGAGAGGCATGTGTCGCGCAGGCGGTCTATCATCTGGACGGTAGTATTCATCGCGGTGTCGAAGCCAATGGAGTATTCGGTGGCGGTAATATCGTTGTCGATTGTTCCGGGGATACCAATTGTCGGTATGCCGCGGTTAGACAAATCGGTAGCGCCTCTGAAGGTGCCGTCGCCGCCGCAGGCGATGATACCGTCAATCTCGTACTTTCTGCAAGTTTCGATAGCCTTCTGCATACCCGCCTCTTCCTTAAACTCGAGGCATCTTGCGGAGTAGAGGAAGGTTCCGCCGAGGTTTACGATGTTGGACACGTCTCTTGCGCCGAGCTTTACGACGTCGTCGCTGATAAGGCCGGCGTAGCCGCCTTTAATGCCCATGACCTCGACGCCGTGTTCGATAGCGCATCTTGTGACGGCACGAATAACGGCATTCATGCCGGGAGCGTCGCCGCCCGACGCCAGAACGCCTATTTTTCTGAATTTTTTAACTGTTTCGCTCATATCGCACCTCCGAAAATAAAATTATATAAGTTTATAATTTAAAAAGGGATAGAATTAGAATTATAGAAAATAAGGGAAGAAATTTATCAATATATTTTAATACACAGCGCGGGAAAAATCAAGATAAAACGGATAAACTTTTTCAAAAGTTTGAAATCGGCGCACAATGTTCGCACAAACTTGTTTTGGAAAGTTTTCGTCCGCCACATCGCGAGGCACAGATCAATTACGAAAGTTTTCGCCCGCCGTTTTCAAAGTTCGCGCGAACTTGTTAGGAAAGTTTTGCTCAAGCTTTTTCAAAAGCTTGCGGAGTCGAGGGGCAGAGCCCTCGTCGCGCTCCGCAGAGCGCGAAAGCTCCGATACGC
>CANRNZ010000165.1 GCA_947632135.1 uncultured Clostridia bacterium | reverse complement strand
GAGGCTCTATTTCCGATATTCTGTCTATCTCGTCTCCGAAAAACTCGACGCGCAGCGCGGTGTCGCTCGAGTTTGCGGGGAAAATTTCGAGAGTGTCGCCCTTCATGCGGAACGTCCCGCGCGTGAACGATATGTCGTTCCTGTCGTACTGCGTATATACGAGTCGGCTTGCGACGGCGTCGCGGGAGATATTCATTCCCACTCTCAGCCCCATTACCTGCGAGGAATATTCGAGCGGCGAGCCGAGGGAGTAAATGCAGGACACGCTGGCGACAATTATGACGTCTCGTCTCTCAAACAGAGCCGAGGTCGCGCTGTGGCGCAGCTTGTCAATCTCGTCGTTTATCGCCGCGTCCTTTTCGATGTATATGTCCTTCCCGGGGACGTAAGCCTCGGGCTGGTAGTAGTCGTAGTAAGAGACAAAATATTCGACGGCGTTTTCGGGGAAGAACTCGCGAAACTCCCCGCAAAGCTGCGCGGCGAGCGTTTTGTTGTGCGCGAGCACAAGAGTCGGGCGGTTGAGCCTTTCGATGACGTTTGCCATCGTAAAGGTTTTCCCCGAGCCCGTGACTCCGAGAAGGACCTGAGCCCTCATGCCGCTCTCGACTCCCGCCACAAGCTTTTCTATCGCCTGCGGCTGGTCGCCTGTCGGCTTGAATTTCGATACAAGCTTGAAGCGCTCCATATAAAAAACCCCCTTTAAAACGACCCTCTGCGCCTTAAATTATTATATATCGGTAAGTTAAAATTCAAAAAATATCGGCGCAACTATATTATCACATATTTTATAAAAAATAAAGTAAATATCGGCTTATTTTTTTATAGGTCGTCACTTTTTGAAAAAGAGCGCGAGGGCTTGACATTTAAAAGCGTCATATTTATAATATATACGTGCGCGAAGAATCTTTAGGAATTTTCCGAAATTTTCCGAAATTTTCAGAAATTTTCAGAAATTTTCAGAAATTTTCAGAAATTTTTCGAAATTTTCAGAAATTTTCCGAAATTTTTCGCGGTAATTCGAAATCTTTGAATTATCAAAAATATCAAAAATATCCGAAATACTTAAAATATTCGAAATACTAAAGGCGGTGTGTGCTGTTGAGTGAAAAGGAAATAAAAAGACTGAAAAGGCTGAAAAAACGAAAGCTGCTCGAAATACTCTCCGAACAGGCGAGGCGCATCGAGGCGCTCGAGACGGAGCTCTGCGACGCGAGGCGGCGCCTTGAGGACAACCGCGTTTTGGCACTTAACGCGGGGAGCATTGCCGAGGCGGCGCTGAGAGTAAACGGAGTTTTCGACGCGGCGGACTCCGCCGCAAGGCAGTATATCGACAACATAAAATTATGCAGCGAAAGATGCGACAAAATGATAGCAGACACAAAGTACCGCTGTCTCGAAACCGAAAAGAGAATGCGTGAGAAGGTTTTCCTTCTGAAAGCGGAGCTTGACCGCTTGCAGACGGAAATGAACGTCTGACATCGCCGCGTTATGCGATAAAAATTAAATAAATTAAAACACCGCGGGGGAGCTTATAACAAGCTCCCCCGCAAAATTTTGGGAACGTATTACTCGTAAAGCTTTGAATACTTTGTGAGTCTTTCGTACTTCGCCTTTGCCTCCTCCTCGGCTTTCGCGAAGAGTACCTTCGCTCTGTCGGGGAACTGCTGCATAAGTCTGCTGTAGCGGTTCTCGTTCTTTATAAAGTCGAGATAGCTTTCGGAGGGTTCCTTCGAATCGAGAGTGAACGGGTTCTTGCCCTCGCTCCTTGCCGCGGGATTGAATCTGAACAGCTGCCAGTAACCTGCCGCGACAGCCTTCTTCATCTCGTCCTGGCAGTTCTTCATTCCGCCCTTTACTCCGTGCATCTCGCAGGGAGCGTATCCGATTATAATCGACGGGCCGTGATATGCCTCCGCCTCGGTCATCGCCTTCAGCGTCTGATTCATGTCGGCGCCCATTGCAATCTGAGCGACATAGACGTATCCGTAGGACATCGCAATCTCGGCGAGGTTCTTCTTGCCGATAGCCTTGCCCGCCGCCGCAAACTGCGCGACCTGACCGATGTTCGACGCCTTTGATGCCTGACCGCCCGTGTTGGAGTAAACCTCGGTGTCAAACACCATGATATTTACGTCCTCGCCTGACGCGATAACGTGGTCAAGTCCGCCGAAGCCGATGTCGTAAGCCCAGCCGTCGCCGCCGAATATCCACACGGATTTCTTTGCGAGGTAATCCTTTTCGGCAAGAATCCTGCGTCTGAGAGCGGCGCATTTGTCGCACTCGCAGGACTCGAGCATTTCGACGAGAGCCTTTGTCGCCTCGGTATTCGCCTTGCCGTCGTCAACGGTGGCAAGGTAATTTTCGATAACAGCCTTCTTCGACTCGTCCTCGACTATACCGCAAAGCTCCTTTACATATCCTATAAGTCTCTCTCTTATGGTCTTCTGACCGAGATAGATACCGAGACCGTGCTCGGCGTTGTCCTCAAAGAGGGAGTTTGCCCACGCGGGACCGCGCCCCGAGCCTTTGTTTACGGTGTAGGGGGTTGCGGGCGCTGAGCCGCCCCAGATGGACGAGCAGCCCGTCGCGTTGGAGATATACATTCTCTCACCGAAGAGCTGAGTAACAAGACGCGCGTAAGAGGTTTCGGCGCACCCCGCGCAGGAGCCCGAGAACTCAAGCAGCGGCTGCTTGAACTGACTGCCCTTTACGGTGTTTGAGATAAGCTCCGCTTTTTCCGAAACATTCGCTACAGCGTAGTCGAAGGGAGCCTGCTGGTCGCGCTGTGTATCCTGAGTTACCATGCGAATCGCTATCTTGCCCGTGCCCTCGCGCTCTGCCTTCGCTGTGACGGGGCATGCCTTGACGCAGAGCGTACAGCCCATGCAGTCAAGAGGCGAGACCGACATTGTAAACTTGTAGTTTGTCTTAATGACGGGCTTTGCGGCAAACTTCGTCGACGCGGGCGCCGCCGCCGCCTCTTCCTCTGTCATCGCAAACGGACGGATTGCCGCGTGCGGGCAGACGAACGCGCACTGGTTGCACTGAATGCAGTTCTCGGGTATCCACTCGGGAACGTAAACCGCGACGCCGCGCTTTTCCGATGCCGCGGAGCCCTGCGGGAACGTGCCGTCGGCGTATTCCTTAAACGCGGAAACGGGGAGAGAGTCTCCCGCCATTGCGCCGACCGGCGCGACGACGGTGTTTACAAATCTTTCGAGATCCTTTCTCGGGGACGTAAACGTCTCGCGCTCCTTATCGGCGCCCGCATTCTTCCATGACTCGGGAACGGTGACCTCGGAGAACGCGTCGCTTCCGGCGTCGATTGCCGCGTAG
>CANRNZ010000164.1 GCA_947632135.1 uncultured Clostridia bacterium | reverse complement strand
TGGCAGAACCCCACCGGCGCTTCGCGCCACCTCCCCTTTCAGGGGAGGCTCTGACCACTGACCACTTCAGAAACTAACTTCACCGACGCTTTTCTTTGAAGCCGTCGGCGCAAAGAAAAGCTTCAAAAGAAACGCCAATCGTCGGGGCGCCGCCCCGAACCCTGCCACCTTTTGAAAAAGGTGGACGAAAACTTTTGAGACAAGTCAGTGCGAACATAAAAAAGTAACAAGACAATCGAACCGTCATGCGGCTCGCCGCCGCGTTCGGCAAAATCAAGGAAGGATATATGTACATGACAAATATTGCAATTTTGGGCTTCGGTGTCGTCGGAAGCGGCATCGCTGCGGTAATCGAAAAAAATGCCCTGCCGATTCAAAGAATGCTCCCGGACGGGATAAATGTCAAATATATACTTGACAAAAGAGATTTCCCGGGCTCGCCCCTCGCCGACAGAGTAGTAAGGGATATCTCCGTTATAACGGGCGACCCCGACGTCAGCGTCATCTGCGAAGCGATGGGCGGCGTCCACCCCGCTTTTGAATTTACAATGGCGGCGCTTAACGCCGGAAAAAGCGTCGTCACCTCAAACAAGGAGCTCGTCGCCTCCTTCGGCGACGAGCTTATGTCCGCCGCAGACAAAAACGGCGTAAAATACCTTTTCGAGGCAAGCGTGGGAGGCGGTATTCCCGAAATACGCTCAATGAGAACAAGCCTCGCCTCCGACTCCATATTGAAAATCGACGGCATTATGAACGGCACCACAAACTACATTCTGACAAGAATGAAAAACGACGGCGTCTCCTTTGACGCCGCTCTCGCCGAGGCGCAGAGCCTCGGATACGCCGAGTCAAATCCCACGGCGGACGTCGACGGAATCGACGCACAGAGAAAAATTATCATTCTCGCCGCCGTCGCCACGGACCGCCTTGCGGCAGACAGCAGCGTCTACACCGAGACGATGACGAAAATTAGCGCTCTCGACGCCGACGCCGCCTCAAGATGCGGCATGGCCGTCAAGCTTATCGCAAGCTACGCCGCCCTTGACGGAAAAATGAGCCTGTTCGTCTGCCCGAGATTTGTTAAGGGCTCAAACATGCTCTCCCATATCGACGACGTGTTCAACGGTATAATGCTCTCAACCGAGATGACAGGGGACGTTATGTTCTACGGAAGAGGCGCGGGCAGCTATCCGACCGCCGCCGCGATGGTCTCCGACGTTGTCGCCGCCGCAAAAAACAGCGCGGAGCTGCCGATGAAATGGAAAAAAGCCGAGGACGGCTTTGTCATTCCCTTTGAGGAAAACAGTTTCTCATATTACATAAGAATAAAAGCGGACTCCCCCGCCGTGACAGGGGAGAGCGTAAGGCTCGTTGTGGGAGACGCCGAGACTCTCGCCTCATCTCCCGTCGGATACGCGGAGTTTATCACCCCGAAAATAAAAGAAAAGGATATGAGAGCGGCGGTTTCGGGAGGCTCTCTCGGCGAGGTCGAATCTCTGATACGCGTTCTCGACTGACACGCGACACGGAATGAATTAGTTAAGGCGAGGTGAGCCTCACCTTAAATACAACCGAATAGACGCCGACAGTTCAAAAGGGTGTCTCAAAATGATTTGAAAAATCATTGGAGGCGCCCTTTTCCTTTATTACAATGCAATGCAGAAGCCGTTAGAACGTCATTGCAGCATATATTCGAAGCTATCTTTGATTCCAATGAGAAACCGTTCGGCAATCGGCGTGAAGGTCTGATATTTGTTCCAAATGAGAAAGAGCTTTGTTTCGAGCCTCGGCGTGAGCGGGCGGAAGACAAGGCCGCTTTCCGAAGCAGTGTTCACAAGTTCGGCGAAGGTGAGCTGATAGCCGAGCCCCTCTTTGACGAAAACCGACGCATTATATGCCAGCCGAAACGAGCCTTCCAAGTGAAGGTCATGGATGCGTTCCCCGCACCATTTTGCAATATCGTTTTGCCACCCCTGCTCCGAGGAAAACAGCGGCAGCCCGACAAGGTCGTCCACGGCGACGGCTTTTTTCTTTGCAAGGGGAGCGTCCTGCGGCATCACCACGCCCCAAACATCCGCCTCCGGGAACGGAAGATACTCGTATTTCCGGGCGTCGGGCGTATCGCATACAACAGCAAAATCCAAAAGTCCACGATCCAGCTTTTCGGTGACCTGTTCGGTGTCGCCGCTTGTGATGTGGTAATTCAGCCCCGGATATAAAGTTTTCAGTTTGCGGATCTCCCTTGCAAGATAGCGGATCTGATAGGATTCCGCCAGCCCCAAGTAAAGCTCTCCGCCCGTGATGTCATCCAGCGACAGGAACTCCTTTTCAATCTTGTCCGCCATGGTGACAAGGCTTTCCGCACGGTCACGAAGGAGCATTCCTTCCTCTGTCAGAGAAATACTGAAGCTGTGCCGTTCAAACAGCTTTTTCCCAAGCTCGTCCTCCAGCGCTCGCAGTGTTTTGGACAGCGTGGGCTGTGTAACGTGCAGGATTTCCGCCGCTTTGGTCATATTTTCTTCCCTCGCAATGGCGAGGAAATACCGCAGAGTACGAATTTCCATATTGACTCCCCCTTGATATTCATAAAAAGAATATCACGATATTCATTATAACCATTAGCGAAGAAAATGTCAATATGCTATACTGTAGATGTCAGAAAAAAGTCGGACTCGGAAAGGGTGAGACAATGAGCGAACAAACGGAGAGTCTGCTCACGGGGATGGCTGACGCGGGATGCACGGCGGAGGAAATCGAGAAGGCCGAGCGTATCCTGCAAACGGGCGACCTTGGTGAACTGACAAGATTCCTCAAGCAATGCCGCTGTGCCTTGATGGAGCAAATGCACGAAAGCCAAAAGCGGGTTGATCGTATGGATTATCTGATACGGCAAACCGAAAAACAATCAATAAAATAACGAAAGGATGACAAGCATCATGAAAAAAGAAGAACTGAAATTGACGACAGAATGGGATAAAACCTTTCCCAAGAGCGAAAAGGTAGACCACAGCAAGGTAACCTTTGTGAACCGTTACGGCATCACGCTGGCGGCAGATCTGTATGTGCCGAAAAATGCGAAAGGTAAGCTCCCGGCGATTGCCGTGTGCGGCCCCTTTGGGGCAGTCAAAGAGCAGGCGGCCGGGTTATATGCTCAGACGATGGCGGAGCGTGGATTTCTGACGATTGCCTTTGACCCCTCCTTTACCGGCGAGAGCGGCGGAAACGTGCGATTTATGGCGTCCCCCGACATCAATACCGAGGACTTTATGGCGGCGGTGGATTTCCTGTCGCTGCATGAAAAGGTCGATCCTGACCGAATCGGTATTATCGGCATCTGCGGCTG
>CANRNZ010000163.1 GCA_947632135.1 uncultured Clostridia bacterium | reverse complement strand
GAGCGCGAAAGCTCCGATACGCGTTCTTTTTGCAAAGCTTTTTCTTGCGCTTTTGAGTCAAGAAAAAGCGTTGGGCGGTTCGCGGTGCATAAACCCTCGTGGCAGAACCCCACCGGCGCTTTGCGCCACCTCCCCTTTCAGGGGAGGCTCTGACCACTGACCACTTCAGAAACTAACTTCACTGACGCTTTTCTTTGACGCAATCGGCGCAAAGAAAAGCTTCAAAAGAAACGCCAATCGTCGGGGCGCCGCCCCGAACCCCGCAAGCTTTTGAAAAAGCTTGACCAAAACTTTTGTGTTGGGCGAGTGCGAACACCGTGCGAACTTCAAAAACACGCAAACCCGAAAAACCCCATTCCATAGTATTATATCACACACCGTAATTTGTGAACAATACCGCGCAACTTTTATTTACACTTTATTTACATTTTTATTTGCATTTTTAGTTTCCCCCTCAAAGCGAGGAGAGCCGCTATTCCCCCAAACTTTTACTTGATAACGCCTCTTTTATATGGTAGAATATATGGTAAAATAATACACATAGCAGTACAATTCCGCGCGCCGAAAGGAGATTGAAAAATGGCAGCCGAAAACAATGAAAAAAAAGATAAGAGAATAACGGTTAAAAACGTGTCCGCGCTTGAAAAGCATTTCTCATACGAGAGCGTCGAGGCGGTAAGGGAATATAACAGAGCGTCGGCGCTGAGGGGAGAGAGATTTTCCTATCAGGTGGCGTACACATGCCGCGAAATACCCGGCAACGTGCGCCTCGATTTGAAAATCGGCGTTTCCTCGCCGATTTCGGATTACATAAGCGTATGCCGCGTGGAGCGCGTGCCCGTCAGAATGCCGATGTACAAGGTGGAGGCCGACGACTACTATATGTCAAGAGAGCCGGGGCTGTATCCCGATTTGCTCCTCCCCGTAAAAGAAGGAGAATGCGTTTTCACCCTGCGCGACGAATACAACAGCGTCTGGGTCGACGTCGATATCCCGAAGGACGCGAAAAGCGGCGTATTTCCAATCGAGCTCACTCTGACCGATGCCGCCGACGGCGAGTCTTATTCGGCGCTTTTCGAGCTTGAGATAATCGACGCCGTGCTTCCCGAGCAGGAGCTGAAATTTACTCAATGGTTCCACTCGGACTGCCTTGCGACGTATTACAACGTTGAGATTTTCTCCGAGGAGCACTGGCGCATTATCGGGGAGTTTATAAAGTGCGCCGTGAAAAACGGCATAAATATGATACTTACCCCCGTTTTCACCCCCGCGCTCGACACGAGAGTGGGCGGCGAAAGACCGACAGTCCAGCTCTGCGACATATACCTTGACGACGGGAAGTGGTCGTTCGGCTTTGACAGGCTGAGGCGCTGGGTCTCGCTCTGCCGCGAATGCGGAATAAAATATTTTGAAATTTCCCACCTCTTCACCCAGTGGGGAGCAGAGCACGCGCCGAAAATAATGGCGAGAGTAAACGGCGAGTACAAAAAGGTATTCGGCTGGGAGACCGACGCCATGGGAAAGGAATACTCCGATTTTCTGAGAGAATTTCTTCCCGCGCTGAAAGAGGAGCTTGTATCACTCGGAGTATTCGAAAACACGGTATTTCACCTGTCCGACGAGCCGGGCGGCGACAAGCTTGAAAATTATCTGAAGGCGAAATCGGTCGTCGAGGACGTGCTTGACGGCTGCGTCATAATGGACGCTCTCTCCGACTATTCCTTCTACAAGCGCGGCGCGCTGAACACCCCCGTCGTCTCAAGCAACCACATAGAGACTTACATTGAAAAGGGAGTTAAAAACCTTTGGGCGTACTACTGCTGCGGTCAGTACAAGGACGTTTCGAACAGGCTTGTCGCAATGCCGCAGGCGAGAAACAGGGTAATCGGCGTTCAGCTTTTCAAATTCGATATCGTGGGATTTCTCCAATGGGGGTACAATTTCTATTATTCCCAAGGCTCCGTTTCGCCTATCAACCCGTACCACTGCAACGACGGCGAGTATTGGGTCCCCGCGGGAGACGCCTTTTCGGTATATCCCGCCCCAAACGGCGCGGCGTATGAAACGCTCCACCTCGTAGGATTTACTCAGGCGCTCCAGGACCTCAGAGCGATGAGACTTCTCGAATCCCTCGCGGGGCGCGATTGCGTAATGGAAATTATCGAGGACCCCGAGGAGCCGATAACATTCACAAAATATCCTCACGGGGACGAGTACATTCTCACGGCGAGAGAGAAAATAAACGAAAAAATCAAAGAGCTGTCCGCGAAAAAATAAAACAAAAATATAAATTAAATCGCGCGTTTTGCTTTATTTAAGCGATTATCGCAGATTACGGCAAATCACGGTAACTTACAAGGATATTCTCGTATGTTCTGTTTTGAAAATAATGTCTATAAAAGCGACACGCTCGCCTTTTTCGGCGTAGGGCACGCCTTTTCCACAAGACTCGGAGGGGTCAGCCGCGCGCCGCATACAAGGACGATGAATCTCTCATTCGGGCTCGGGGACGAGGACGGGGAGGTTCTTGAAAATATGCGCCTGCTCTGCGCGGCGGCGGGAGTATCCTTCGACGGGCTCGTCGGCTCGCCGCAGCGCCACACGTCGCTCGCGCGGAGAGTCACATGCGCCGACAGGGGCGAGGGCGTCACACGGGAGAACACCTCGCCGAGCGACGCGTTTGTCACGGACTGCGCCGGAGTGTCCCTGATTGTAAGAATGGCCGACTGCGTGCCGCTGCTTTTCCTCGGGGAAAAGGAGAACGGAATGCCTGTCGTCGGGGCGGCGCACGCGGGGTGGAAGGGCACCGTCGGCGGGATTTCGGAAAACACAGTCGCCGAGATGATAAACGTCGGCGCAGACAGGGATAAAATAAAGGTCGCGATAGGTCAGTGCATACACGAGTGCCATTTTGAGGTAAGGGAGGACTTTGCCGAGAATGTAAGGGCGGCTCGCGGGGCAGACTTTGCGGCAAGGCATATAAAGACGAACGGCAAAAGAATGACGGCGGACCTTGTCGGAATGAACAAGGAAATACTTCTGTCGAGCGGAATTGACGAAAGAAATATAGACGTGTCTCCGTACTGCACCGCGTGCGACGGGGAGACGTTCCATTCGCACCGCGCGAGCGGAGGAAAAAGAGGGACAATGGGCGCGGTTATCGGAATTGTGTGATATTCGCACTCACCCATCGGGAAGTTTTCGCCCGCCTTTTTCAAAGTTTGCACGAACTTGTTCGGAAAGTTTTCGCCCGCCTTTTTCAAAAGGCGGCAGGGTCGAGGGGCAGAGCCCCCGTTTTTGGCGTTTCTTTTGCAGCTTTTCTTTGCGCCGACGGCTTCAAAGAAAAGCG
>CANRNZ010000162.1 GCA_947632135.1 uncultured Clostridia bacterium | reverse complement strand
CCACTCCCCACAAAAGCAAAGCTTTTGTGGGGGCCCCAAGGGCAAGGTGGACCAAAACTTTTGTGTTGGGTCTGTGCGAACAACTCGAGTAAAGGCTCTCACCCTTTTTTCTTCCCCTCGTCTCCGCGCGGCGCGCCGTCCTCTTTTCTCTCCCCCTCTTTCTTCTCTTTCTTCCTGTTGTCCACAAGGGGTATAAGGCCGATAAACGCTCCGAGTATCGCTCCCGATACAAGATATGTGACTACCCTCGGCGCGCCGACAAAGGTCAAAAGCAGAAACGTTCCCGCAAAAATAAGCACTCCGCCGAAAACGTACAGAAGAGACAGCGTCCTTCCCGGAATTTTCTCGTGTATTTTTAAATTCAGTCCTGTGACCTTTTCCGACGGCACCGCCTTTAAAAAGATGAGTCCGACAAGAACCGCCGAGAGCCAAAAATACAGCTCGTCCATTATGTAAACCTCAGCTATCTTATTCTTTCTATCTTATTCTCTTATCTCTCTACCTTACTTACTTTCTTACTCTCTCTCGGGACTTTAAAACTAAAATATTAAAATCCCTTACTCCTCACTCTCGTCCTTTTTCCACCGCGGAATGTACTCTCCGGTGCATTTCAGCGAGTGCAGGTTCTTCCATGTGTCCGCATAGACAGTATCGCGGTCTATCTTTTCAAGATAGATTATTTCATGGCGGGAGTCGTCAAACTCATAGACCCGTTTTTCGGAGAAAATCGGCGCCTTGATTATTTTATACGAGCCGCACTCGGGCACCGAAATTATAGCGGGCGCCGCGATGTCCCATATCGTTCTGCCGTAGCCCGCGGGCTTTCCCGCGTTCGTATAGTATTCTTCGATAAGCTGCCAGAGCAGCTCGCACATTGGCCCCCTCCCGCTCAGCTCTCTTTTAAACTCGTCAAGGAGAGTATAGAGCACGCACGTTACGTTCCACGCGGGACAGAGCATGAGAGGAACGCCCGAATCAAGGAGGATCTGACCCGCCGTATAGTCCTGAACGAGGTTATATTCTCCGAGGTTGTCTCCCTCTATGCTGTTGCCGCCGAGCCAGATGACCGCTATCTTTTCCTTAATTTCGGGGCGCATCATGATTGCGGAGGCGATATTTGTCGCGGCTCCGATACCGAGAATGTAAACAGTCTCGTCAGAGGACAGCGCCGTGTCTATTATATTTCTTGCGGCGGGAGAATCGACGGGGACGCCGCCGTTTTTCTCTATCTGCTCTGTCGAGCCCTTAAAGACAGGTATATTACAGTCGCCGCTGTACGCCGCGAGAACTCTCTTTATCTCGCGGTAGCTTTTCTCCATTCCCTCCGCGTAGCTGTCGACCTCGCTGTGTGTGAACGGCGCGGCGTTTATCGAGAGAAGTTCCGTCTTCTCTGCCGCAATCGCATATGCGATTGCAAACTGGTCGTCGACCTCATTTGCCGTATCCGTGTCGATTATGACCTTCTTTTTTCTGTCCGATTTTATATCGGCAAGTATATCTCTTATATCCATTTTATATTTTTCTCCTGTACCTGTGTAAACTGTGCAAACCGTGTAAGCCGCGCAAAACCGATAAATCGGCAAAAAGGCGCTCTGCGGGGAGCCCTCTTTGAGGGCTCCCCTCTTAATTTTTCTTTACCGTTTTCCTACCGTTTCTTTACCGTTTCCCTACCGTATCGGGCTATTTTAAATTCTTTTAGATTATTTTAGAAAAGAGTCGTTACGGAATCGAGAAATTCTCCTATAAGCTCAAGCTGCGACACCTTGTCGTCTCTGAGCCACGACACTCTGTACTCTCTGAACCACTCGCTGATTTCCGCTTTGAGCGCGGCTCTGTCGGCGTATTCCTTATCGCCGCTTATCATAAGGTGAACCTTGTTCATAAGCTTAATTGCGCGGCAGGCGAGAATAAGGTCGGTGTATACGGGATTTTCTTCCTTTCCGAGGGATACAAGCTCGTCCTTTATGCTGTCTATGCGGTATATATTTTCCCTGCACTTTTCGGAATCCACCTTAAGCTCGGTCTTTCTTCCCTCTTTGGTGTTCGCGCTGTACCAATATACGAACTCCATCCAGTCGCACGTTCTCTCACACTGACCCATATCGTATACGAGCTTCACTATATTTTTGTCCGCGCTGTCGTAAAGCAGGAGAGACGCCGCCATATCAAACTCCTCGCCGCAAACTCCGACGGGGTTCCAGCCCTTCTCCGCTCCGAGCACCATTCCGTAGAGCCTTGCGCCCCAGCTGCATATGTCGCCGAAGTCGCCCCAGTTTGTGTTGAGAAGTCCCACAGCGCCGTTCTCATAGCCGTATTTTGCAAGACCGGTGATGTTGCCTTTCGAGCGGTCGATTTCCTCGACGAATCTGTTCCAAGCCGACGTTCCGGGGCAGACTATCTGCTTCAAGCCGCTTTTCGCTATTTCCTTTACGTTCTGCTCGTTTGCGACCTTTTCGTAGTTCCAGTTAAGCATCACGACGTCCTTCGGGAGCATGTCTATCTTGTCCCCGTGACCGAGCACGACGTCGCCCCACATCTGAACTGTCTTGCCGCGGCTCTTTACGTGCTCTATTATCTTGAGAACGTACTTGTAGTACTCCTCGCCCTCGTCCTTGCCGCTGTTTCTGCCCTTGCAGAGGTCAAACGTCTCGTCGCAGCATATATTGAACTTATTTGAGCGGAAAAGGGGAATGTACTGGTCTATCATGCTCTTTATGACCTCGATGCTCTCGGGGTTCGAAACGTCGATTGTGTGGTGAGCCTGTCTTTCGAGCCAGTATACCTGCCATGGCTGCCAGTCCTCGTACTCGCAGAGATGACGCCATCTGTCGCTCTGGAGGAATCTGTAAAGGTGTCCGAATGTGGAAAGCGAGGGTACAAGCTCTATAAAGTTGTTGTAGCAGAAGTCGTCAAGCTCCGTCATCTCGCGCGCGGTGAGCTTCTCCTCCTTCGGGATTACCCCGTTGTACTCCTCAAAATCAAAGGCGTCCTCGACGTAGAGCTGAAGCTCGTTTATCTTATAATACGAGAGAGTCGCGGCAATTTCCTTCAGCTTTTCGAGAGTCGGCACGCGGCCTCTCGTCACGTCGTGGTAAAAACCGCGCTCCGAAAAGTCGGGCGCGTCCTCTATCTCGCAGAGGGGAAGGGTTGCCCCGTACTCCTTTATCATCTGACGGAGGGTCTGAATGCCGTAAAAAGCGCCCGCAGCGCCGTCGCCCTCTATTCTGACGCCGTCCTCGGAAACGGTGAGTGTGTAACCGTCCGAGCCGTCCTTGTGGCTTATGTATATTGACTTTGACTTCGGCGCGCCGAGTGTGACGAGGCACTTCGTAAAGGAGCCGAGGACGCCGTCAAGCTCGCATTTCAGAGTACCTGCCGCCTTTGAGATACGGTAATCGCAGGA
>CANRNZ010000161.1 GCA_947632135.1 uncultured Clostridia bacterium | reverse complement strand
GACCACTGACCACTGACCACTTCAGAAACTAACTTCACCGACGCTTTTCTTTGACGCAATCGGCGCAAAGAAAAGCTGCAAAAGAAACGCCAATCGTCGGGGCGCCGCCCCGAACCCTGCCACCTTTTGAAAAAGGTGGACGAAAACTTTTGTGTTGGGTCTCTGCTAACTTGAAAAAGAGGTACTTACCGTAAATGATACTTATTATAGCCGAAAAGCCGAGTCTGGCGAGAAATATCGTCGCCGCAATAGGCGAAATGAAAAAGATGAACGGATACTACGAGGGCGGCGGATATATCGTCTCGTGGGCGTTCGGTCATCTTTTTTCTCTTTGCGACGTGGAACACTATAACCCGCCGCCTGAAGGCTGCGTCGGCTGGACCCTGAAAAACCTCCCATGCTTTCCCGAAAAGTTCGATTTCGAGCTCCGCCGAGGCGCGGACAAAAAAGTCGATTCGGGCGTGCGGCGGCAGTTCGAAATAATAAACGCGCTGTGCGAAAGGGGCGACGTTGACACAATCGTAAACGCGGGCGACGCCGACCGCGAGGGCGAAATAATCGTACGCCTCTGCATACAAAACTCCCCCGCGGCAGCCGCGAAAGCCCAAAAGAGGCTGTGGCTGCCGGACCAGACCCCCGAAACCGTGCGCTCGGCGCTGTCCGAAATGAAGGACGAGTCCGAATACGACGACCTCGCAAACGAGGGCTTTTCAAGAACATACATTGACTGGCTGTACGGCGTAAATCTGACAAGATACGCGACAGTCAAAACGGGGACCCTTTTGAGAGTTGGCAGAGTCATAATACCGATAGTCAAGGCAATCTACGACCGCGACGAGGCAATCCGCCTTTTTGTCCCGGACAAATATTTCGCCGCGGTAAGCCGCGAGGAAACGCGCGGCGTTCCCCTCGAGCTTGTTTCGAAAAACAAGTTTGACAAGGGAGAGGCGAAAAAAGCGGAGGCTCTCTGCGCGGCATATAACGCGGCGGGCGCCGTCGTCACCGCGGTAAAGCGGCGAAAAACGACAGTCCCCCCGGGAAAGCTCTACTCCCTCTCAAAGCTGCAAAACGTACTCGGGAAAAAATACAAAATGTCAATGGCCGACAGCCTCGAGACTGTACAAAAGCTGTACGAGGCGGGGTATCTGACCTATCCGAGGACAAACTCGGAGTACCTTGCGACGGCAGAAAAAGGGAAAATCAAAAAAATACTCGAGGGCTGCGCCGCATTAGGATATCCCGTAAAATTCAAGGATTCGAAAACGATTTTCGACGACTCGAAAATAGAGTCCCACTCCGCGATTACGCCGACCTACAAGATACCCGACAAGTCAAAGCTCACGGAAAGGGAAAATCAGGTCTACTCAACGGTGTTCCGCCGCTTCGCCGCCGTTTTCTGCGCAGAGGACTGCATTGCCGACAAAACGGAAATAACAATATCCGTCGGGGACTATGAAACCTTTACCCAAAAGGGAACTGTCATACTCGAAAAGGGCTGGATGAAGTACGACGACTCCTCTCAAAAGGACAAGATACTCCCCCCGCTGAAAAAAGGCGACAGAGTAAATATAAACTTCAAGCCGATTGAAAAGGAGACGTCCCCGCCGAAGCACTACACAATCGAAACTCTCAACAACTACCTTAAAAATCCGTTCAGAGAAGAAAAGGCGGCGTCAAAGAACGCCGACAGCGCGGAGGAGGCGGGATACGACGACAGCGAGGACTACCGCGCAGCGTTCGAGGGGCTCGAGCTCGGGACCGAGGCGACAAGGACGGGAATTATAGACAACGCGAGAAAGAGCAAGTATATAGAGCTGAAAAAGGACGTGTACACCATACTGCCCGGCGGGAAATTTCTTATAGAATCTCTCGCGGGAATGGGCATATCAATGGACAAATACAAGACCTCCGACGTCGGCAGGGCGCTGAAAAAGGTCTTTCACGGCGAGATGAGCGTCCCCTCGTGCATCGGCATTGCGAAGGCGGAGATAGCCGAAATATTCAAAAAGAAAAACGCGCCGCCGGAGACAGATACCGACACGGGCTGTTTTTCCGACGTCGTCGGGAAGTGTCCGCTCTGCGGGCGCGAGGTTCGCCGTTACAAATACAGCTACGCCTGTTCGGGCTACGCCGAGGGGTGTAAATTCAGCGTCAGCACCGTTATCTGCAAAAGAAACATCTCCGTCTCCAATATAAAGCTGCTTCTCGAAACGGGGAAAACCTCAAAAATACAGGGCTTTATCTCAAAAAACGGCAAGCCGTTCGACGCGTATCTCCGCCTTAACGGCGGGAAGGCGGAGTTTTCGTTCGAATGATTTAAATGATTTGAATAATTTGAATGACTTGAATAATTTGAATGATTTTTGATTTTTGAGTTATTAAAATTAAATAAAAAATTCAGAAAAACACGCGCGGCGTCCCTTTGGGGACGCCGCGCCTATGTTTCGCATTGTTTTATATTATTTTGCCGCGACACCGCGGCGCCGGCCATGCGGGCGAAAAAGCGTCAGCCTATTCTGGCGCCCGTTCCGTGCAGCGTTTCGGAGCTGTCCTCGTCGATTATCAAATCAACTTCCAGCTTGTCGCCGTCAAGCTTGTATTCGATAGTGCCTTCGCCGTCATCGTTTTCAAGAGTAAGCTTTGAGCCGTCGTCGGTATATTTTCCCGAATCCTCAAGGTTCATGCTGTCGATTATATCGTCCTTGTTTATGTATGAGCTGAGGTCCTCCTTGCTGATACCGCCGAGGGTATCGCCGAGGGCTTCCACCATAATATCAAGAACCTTATCGACAAACTCGTCTGCCGACTCCTCGTCGAGCTTCATTGAATAAGTGCCGTCCTCGTTAAAATCCATGTTGAGGTCGATACTCAGGTCGTCGCCGATATCGATGCCGATATCGCCGATTTCCGAGGCAAGCTGGTCGGCGACGTTCACGGTGACCTTCCACTTACCGACTATAGTTTTCTTGCCGCAAGCCGCGAGGGCAAAAATCATAAAAACAGCGGCAAGCGAGAGGGCAACAGTTTTCTTTATCATAAAATCCTCCGCAATAAAAAATAAAAAAAGCGTATACGCCGCTTTAGCGGCGGCTACTTAAATTATACATAAAGCGGGGAAAAAGTCAATATGTCGGGGAGTTTTTCTTAAAAATTTCGCGCGACGCTCGCACGACCCATTTCGAAAGGTTTCGTGCATACGTCATCACGAGGCACAGACCCATTTCGAAAGTTTTCGCCCGCCTTTTTCAAAAGGCGGCAGGGTTCGGGGCGGCGCCCCGACGATTGGCGTTTCTTTTGAAGCTTTTCTTTGCGCCGATTGCGTCAAAGAAAAGCGTCGGTGAAGTTAGTTTCCGAAGTGGTCAGCGGTCAGTGGTCAGAGCCTCCCCTTTCAGGGGAGGCGACCCCACCGGCGCTTCGCGCCACCTCCCCTTTCAGGG
>CANRNZ010000160.1 GCA_947632135.1 uncultured Clostridia bacterium | reverse complement strand
GGCTTTAACTGTCTTTTGTGAGCATTTCCCTATATGTCACAAGAGACACGTTCCACATTTCCCTTGCCCTGTCAAGGCACCCTTTTGTGAAGCCCGACTTGGCAAAAAGGTAGAAGTATTTGTTTTGATACGGGAAAAGCTCGCTGCGCTCGACCAATGTCTCAAGCACGCCGAGGCCGACCTTTTCACTTGTCCACTTGCACTCACCGAAAAGGGCGGTTTCCCTGTCCTGCTCGGCTATAATATCAATTTCCGCCTGCCGCTTGTTTTTGGGGTCGCCGCCCCACCAGCGCCCGAGGGAGGAAAACTCTACAGGGCATTTACCGGCAAGCAGCAACTTCCACAAATATTGTTTGCAGATCTCCTCAAACACCTTGCCCATATAATCGGGCAAAAACGGCTCGATGCGCCGATACGCGATGTCGGCGGCGCCCCTTGCAATAATAGAATTATTTTCGGGAATAAAACGATACCAAAAGCGGAACATGTTGTCCTCGATGGCGTAAATCGCTTTTCGGGACGCCTTTTCCCCGTATGGCGTTTCTTTTCGGATAATGCCGAGGGAGGCAAGGTTTTTCACATAAGTGGAGCACACGTTGGTGTCCTCGCCGACCTTGCCGGAAATCTCCGACATACGGGTAGAGCCGGTGGCGATTGCAGTGATGATGGCGTTGTAGAGCGCAGGCTCCCGCACCTCCTGTTTCAGCAGGTTTTCCGGCTCCTCAAACAGCGCCGAGGTGGGGTTCAGAAACGTGTTTTTGATGTTTTCTTCAACGCTCATCTTGTCGCTTATTTGCAAAAGATACTGCGGCGTCCCGCCGACAATCCCGTAAAGCAGCGCCTTGTCCTCATCGGAGAAATTTTTGAAATACCGACAAACCTCTTCAAACTCAAAGGGGACGATCTTCATCTGCGCCGTGCGCCGCCCGTAAAGCGGCGCTTTGTAGGCGAGGACGTGATCCTCCATATAGGACATGGACGAGCCGCAGAGAATCAGCATCAGCTTGGAATTGTCCTTGTACTTGTCGATAAGCAGCTGAAGCGTGGAGGTGAGGCTTTTCTCCGAACGGTCGACGTAAGGGTACTCGTCGATGGCAAGGATGAGCCGCTCCTGCTCCGACAGCTTGAACACATACTCCAGCGCCGCCTGAAAGGAGTGAAAAGAGCCGTCCGTCTCGATTCCCGTGCGGTACTCCAAAATGCTCTTGCTGAAATTTTCGAGATTTTGCTTGGCGTTGCTCTCCACGCCCATAAAATAGATGGCGTTTTTGCCGCCGATAAACCGACTTATCAGCGCCGTTTTACCCACACGCCGCCGACCGTATATGACCGTGAATTCAAATTTATTTGAAAAATATTGCTTATTCAAAGCTTCAAGTTCCCGATCTCTGCCGATAAACATCGCACAACCTCCCATCTCAAGGTAGAGATAGTATAGCACAGAAAAACAAATTAGTCAAGTACGATTTGGCAAATCCAACTTGACTAATTGCGAATTATTTAAAACTTGATAATAAAATATAATAAATAACGGACAAATGACCGGCGCCCGTCTTTTCATAAGCGATTTGCCGTGTAATCCCCCGATATAACTTTCAAGTATTTTAGTCTCTCGGCCTATTACAAAAGCCGAAGGGAGAGGACTTCCCTTCGGAGCCCCTCCCTCGGAGAGTTTTTTATAATGCTTTATTTTTGTTTTCCCTTTTTCTAATGCCGCAAAATAGGGGTTTGCGCGCCGAAAACCGAAAACACTACACGTCGTTTCTTACAAGGTCCTCAAACGTCTCTCTCTTTATGACGGTAAACGAGCTGTTGTCCTTTACCGCGACGACCGCGGGACGCGGAATGCGGTTGTAATTGCTCGCCATCGAATAGTTGTACGCTCCCGTGACAAGGACGGCAAGAATGTCACCCCTCACAGGCTTTGGCAGCGCGACGTTTTCCTGAATCAAATCTCCGCTCTCACAGCACCTGCCGGCGACAGTACACACAAAATCCGCCTTTTCATTCATTCTCGACGCAAGGCACACCGTGTAGTCTGACTGATAAAGAGCATACCTCGGATTGTCGGGCATTCCGCCGTCTATTGACACGTAATTTTTAAAGCCCGGTATTTCCTTCGTCCCGCCTACGGTGTAAAGGGTAAGGCACGAATCGGCGACAATGCTGCGCCCCGGCTCCATTATGATAACGGGACGCTTTATACCGGAGGAGGCGACCTCGGCGTTTATGTACTCGGCCATTTTTTCAATAAAGGCGGCGTAGTCGACCTCGGGCTGGCTCTCTATATATTTCACCCCGATGCCGCCGCCGAGATTCAGTATATCGGCCTCATACCCTATACCGTCGCGCAGTGACACCATGTACTTTATCATGAGCCTTGCCGCGTCGCAAAACGGCTTTATGTCGAATATCTGAGAGCCTATGTGGCAGTGGAATCCGTCAAGGCGAATGTTCTTTTTGGAAAGCGCGTATTTTACCGCCTCGTCGGCTTGACCTGTCTCTATTGCAATTCCGAATTTGCTGTCGACCTTACCTGTCGTTATCGCAGCGTGGGTGTGAGGGTCGATTCCCGGAGTGAGTCGCAAAAGTATCGGCTGAACGGCGCCGTGCTCTCTTGCCATATCGTCTATTCTGTCAAGCTCCGTCATATTGTCGACGACAAAGTGACCGACCCCGCACTCAAGCGCGTATTCGATATCCGCGTCCGTCTTATTGTTTCCGTGCAGAAAAGAGTTTGAAACGTCAAAGCCCGCGCTGACCGCGGTATACAGCTCTCCCGACGACACAAGGTCGATTCCGATTTTTTCCTCGGATGCCACTCTGTATATGTACTTGCAGGAAAACGCCTTGCTCGCGATAAGCGGATATGAGCCCTTCCCGAAATACCTCTCCATTGCGTCCTTGTATATTCTTATGTTGCGCCTTATGCGCTCCTCGTCCATCACCATAAGCGGCGTTCCGTATTCCTTTGCAAGCTCGACAGTATCAGCGCCCGCAATCGTGAGATGTCCCATCTCGTTTACGCCGAGATTTTTATGCAGCATTTATATAAGCTCCCCCTTAGAAATTTTTCGGTAAAATAAAAAGCGGTAAAAAGCCGAAACAATACTCCGTCAAAAATCACAGCAGTCCTTCAAGGCGGCGCGACGCCTCCTTTGTTTTCTCTCTGTCGCCGAAGGCGGTGAGTCTGAAATACCCCTCTCCTGCGGCGCCGAAGCCCTCGCCGGGCGTTCCGACGACCTGAATGTTTTCAAGCAGATAATCGAAGAACTCCCATGAGCCCATCCCGCCCGGGCATCTCATCCATATATAAGGAGAGTTTTTCCCGCCGGTAAACCAAATATTTTTTCTTTCGAGAGCGGCGGCGATTACAGCATGTAGCGACGATGACAATGACATAAAGTCATCTTTGACCGATCCGGTTGTGGGACAGTCGGGGCAGT
>CANRNZ010000159.1 GCA_947632135.1 uncultured Clostridia bacterium | reverse complement strand
GCGCGTTACAGATTTGATATCTAATGCGCCTGCTGATTTGGGGCATGGGCCTCGGATGTCCCTCCGATTTCCTTTTTTCGCTCCAAAACAACGGATTGCCGAAAAGTATTGCGGTGCGCGGGTTTCACGCGGTTCATGGTCAAAAAGCCTTGATATGACGGGCTTTTTTGAGGGTTGCAAGTTCCACCAAGTTCATTCAAAGGACGGCTGCTTCGGTGCGGACTGTAAAACTCAAAATCTGTTATCCGCAAGGGTGTGTGGGTTCGAGTCCCACTACCGGCACCAGGAAAAAGGCGGTTGCTTTCGCAATCGTCTTTTTCAATGATGTTTGCCCTGTCGGGCAAATGATGTCGCCTACGCTTGTGATGTTTGCCCTGCGGGCAAATGATGTGTTCCCTTCGGGGACATGAGGGCAAACATCGCTTCATGTTTCATTGCGCCGAAAGGCGCAGCATCATTGCGCCGAAAGGCCGCAGCACTATTGCGACCGTAGAAAAGGTATTATTATTTTCTGCAAATGAATAAAATTGCTTTAAATTTTACAAACGTGGAAAATGCGTCGGTATCTTTGCTTTTGAGGTAAAATTGCGACTTCAAAATAATGAAATATATCGAAATATATCGAATAATATCGAAAAAAATTAAAAAAACGTATACGGTGCGGTGTGAAAATTTTAAAAAAGTTAAAAATAATACGCTGTTTAAAAAAGGTTAAAATTTTTTTCGCAAATTATTCGGGCGATTTCCATTTTTGTAAAGTTGTGATAAAAAAGAACCCGATTCCCCCGAATTTTTATTTATTTTTTTTGATTATGTGTTGACTTTTTTACGGCGTTGGTTTATAATACTTATACTGAAACAAATAGGAGGATTCTGCGCAATGAAAAAACTGCTGTCATTTGCGCTTTGCACATTGATAGTTGTTTCAGCCGTGACTCCTGTCTTTGCGGTAAACCCCGGCGATATACCCGCCGCTGCCGATAATACGATAGATATGTGGGTCAGTAACGCCGTGATTGACGAAAATAATCAAGCGACGGTAACTGTCAGCGTGTCAAATAATATCGGATTCTGGGCGAATAACGTGTGCGTTGTGTACCCGAGGTGTCTTACCATTGACGACAATTACAGGTTTTATTATCAAAACTCGAAATCCGGCAGTCATGCCGTTCAAAGCGGCGACGCCGTTATGGAATCTTCGGGGGATATTACCTTCGGCGGTACCGAGCGAAAGAGCGTTGTCCGCCAGCTCGGTAAATATCTGTACGAGGACGTCGGCGTTGATATAAGCGAGTATGTCGCCGAAATGGAATATTACAGGGACAATGACCCGGAATGTGTCGAGGCAAAAAGGAACGCTGTGAGCGCTGCCGCGGGGCTTGCCGCCGCGACGAAGCTTGCGTGGCAAAAGGTTGGTTATAAAGATATGAACGAATGCGCGTGGGATGTCGCCTACGG
This sequence comes from uncultured Clostridia bacterium, assembly GCA_947632135.1. Lineage (GTDB taxonomy): Bacteria > Bacillota > Clostridia > Oscillospirales > CAG-272 > RUG14199. Next base: position 2,063 of record CANRNZ010000159.1, on the reverse strand, counting down.
CTTCGATGAGTATAATTACTCCGGCAACTTTTTAATCGCAAGAAACGATGTCGATTCAAATTTCCCTGCAAAGGACGGAGTTCTTTATGAGCTTACGTTTACATACCACCCCGAACTGAATGAAAACGGCGACGGTGAGTTTGAGATAATCCTAATATCCTATCCGGGCGATACTTTCAGGCTCCGCGAGGATCTGCCGAAGGATGAGGACGGATTTTACCCGGACGAAACGGTTAACGTCAGAGCCCACAACGGCAAGGTAACGCTGAGCGTAAAGCCCGAGCCGAAAATCAAGTACGGCGATGTGAACGGGAACGGGATTATCAACACGTCCGATCTGCTCATGCTGAGACGTTATATGTCGGGCTATTATGCAAATTCAAGCGCGTCTTCAATAGATATTAGTAAGGGTGCGGATGTAGACGGCAACGGCAAGATCAACACGACGGATCTTCTCATGCTGAGACGTTATCTTGCGAGTTACAATGCGGACACGGGCGAATCGGGAGTTGTTCTCGGTCCGCGTCATTGATTTTTAAATCATGTTAAACTGCTCTTGGAGAGGAGCTTTTAAACTACTACAACATTAAATGATGAGGCTGGATATGAAAAGGAAAGTTTTATCCTTGATTCTTTGTATCGCTATGCTGATAAGCGTCTTTCCTTCGGTTATCTCGGTTGGAGCACTCCCCGAGAATACTGTCCGTGTTTACGGCGAGGATATCGAAGGAAACCCCGGCGACACGATTACAATGAAGGTTAGTATTGAAAACCCCATAGAAGTCGGTTTAGGCGCTATACTGATAGGTTTTCAGTATGAAAAATCGGCTCTTACGGTCACAAGCGCAGAAAACAAGCTTGTAGGAGATGACATAACATTTACAAACAACGGCAATCTCCTTTGGGAGTCGGATCAAGCTGTTATGGGTGACCAAGAGCTCGCCGTTATCTCAATAAAGATAAATGAAGACGCCGAGCCCGGTCAGTATGATTTCACGTTTATCGACCCGCTCGGACAGCAAGCCGGTCCCGAAGTTACCGCCGATGATTTCAGCGAGCTCGAATCCTTGAGCGTAACGCAGCACATCACCGTTCTCGGTGACACTGAGTGCGAGCACAAGTTCGAGCCGGGCAGCGGAAAGGTAACCCCTCCGACAAGAACAGAGGACGGTAAGGTCGAGGCAGTATGCACGGAGTGCAGAGAGACTGTCGAGACCGCTACTCTTCCCGCGTACGGCGATATAACCTTCACGATGGATGACCAAACGGCAAATCCGGGTGATGAGGTAACGTTCGCTCTCAAAATAAACACTCCCGAAACCGGTATCTGGGGAACGGCTCTTTACGCTTACTTTGACAACACCGTTGAGTTCGTCAAAGCTGAGGCGGGCGACCTCGTCGATGAAAAGGGTACATCGCCGAATGTCGTAAGTAAAGATGCGAGAGCGTGGGACGAAGAGGCGACAAACGCCATCGACGCATACGGCATTACATTTGACGCGAAAGACAGCACTACAATCGTTGGCGCGACTGTTTACGGCGAAAATGTAAAAGCCAACATCTACGACGACGGTTCTCTCATTCTTATAACTGTTAAAGCTCCCGAGGAGCCCGGCGAGTACAACATCGGCGCTATAATCCACGATGAGCTCACGACAGGCTACAAGGACGAGTGGAACTGCGGATTCGGTACTTTTGAGTACGAGATTCCCGCCGAGAACCGTGTTGTTTCCGCAACTCTAACGGTTAAGGAAGCACATGTACATTCATTTGACGACACGTGCGGCACCGTAACTCCTCCGACGAGAAGCGAGGCCGGCAAGGTTGAAATCAGATGCAAGGAATGCAAAGAGGTTGTAGAGACAATCGAGCTTCCCGCATACGATATCAACTTCACAATGGAGAACCGGACGGCAAATCCGGGTGATGAAGTAGTATTTGCACTTAAAGTAAACGCGCCCGAGGTAACCGGTATCTGGGGAACGGCGCTTTACGCTTACTTTGACAAGACGGTAGGTCTTGAGAACGTCAGCGTTGAGGCGGGCGAGCTCTTCGGCGCAAAC
>CANRNZ010000158.1 GCA_947632135.1 uncultured Clostridia bacterium | reverse complement strand
GTCGACCATCGCCTGACCCTTCTTTATGTAGGACTTGTACGCCATTTTCTTCATGTATTCGACGGCGTCGTCCTTGGGAAGAATATTGGCGAGAGCGAAGAACGCGGACTGGAGCACCGTGTTCTTTACCTTTGCGTTTCCTATCTTGTCTGCGGCAATGCTCGTTGCGTTTATGGTATAGAATTTTATGTTGTTGTTTGCGATATATGACTTGACGCTTGCGGGAAGATTCTTCTCAAGCCCCTCGGCGTCCCACGCGCAGTCGAGCATGAATGTTCCGCCCGGCTTTACGTCGCTTACTATGTCGTACTTTCCGATATACGCCTGATTGTGGCACGCGACAAAGTCCGCCTTCGTGATATAGTAGGGGCTCTTTATCGGGCTGTCGCCGAAGCGCAGGTGGGAGATTGTAACTCCGCCCGTTTTCTTGGAGTCGTACTGGAAGTACGCCTGAATGTACTTATCGGTGTGGTCGCCTATTATCTTTATGGAGTTCTTGTTCGCGCCGACGGTTCCGTCGCCGCCGAGTCCCCAGAACTTGCAGGAAATCGTTCCCTTCGCCGATGTGTCGGGAGCGTTCTTTTCCTCAAGGGAGAGCCCCGTCACGTCGTCGACGATGCCTATCGTGAAGTTCGACTTCGGAGCGTCCTTCGCGAGGTTTTCGTAAACCGCGAAAATCGACTGCGGAGGCGTATCCTTCGAGCCGAGACCGTATCTTCCTCCGACGACCTTTATGTCGCTTCTGCCCGTTACGGAAAGAGCGGCGACGGTGTCAAGGTAGAGCGGCTCGCCAAGGGAGCCGGGCTCCTTTGTCCTGTCAAGCACAGCAATCTTCTTACATGTCGCGGGAATAGCCTCGGAGAGCTTTTCTGCGACGAAAGGTCTGTAAAGACGAACCTTAACGAGACCGACCTTTTCGCCGTGAGCAGTCATATAGTCGATGACCTCTTCTGCCACGTCGCAAACGGAGCCCATCGCGACGATAACGCGCTCGGCGTCGGGCGCGCCGTAGTAGTTGAACAGCTTGTAGTCCGTGCCTATTTTTTCGTTAATCTTGTTCATGTATTCCTCAACGACGGCGGGAAGCGCGTCGTAGTAGGAGTTGCACGCCTCTCTGTGCTGGAAGAATATGTCGCCGTTTTCGGCGGAGCCGCGGAGCACGGGGTGCTCGGGGTTGAGCGCTCTCGCGCGGAACTCGGCTATCGCGTCGCGGTCGACCATTTCCTTCAGCTCATCGTAGTCCCACACCTCGATTTTCTGAATTTCGTGAGAGGTGCGGAAGCCGTCAAAGAAGTTGAGGAAAGGAACGCGGCCCTTTATCGCGGACAGGTGAGCGACTGCCGCGAGGTCCATGACCTCCTGCGGGTTGCTCTCTGCGAGCATCGCAAAGCCTGTCTGACGGCATGCGTAAACGTCCGAATGGTCGCCGAAAATATTCAGCGCGTGCGAGGCGACGCAGCGCGCGGAAACGTGAATAACGCAGGGGAGCAGCTCGCCGGCTATCTTGTACATATTGGGTATCATGAGAAGCAGACCCTGAGACGCCGTGAACGTGGTCGTCAGAGCGCCCGCCGCGAGCGAGCCGTGAACCGCGCCTGCGGCTCCCGCCTCGGACTGCATTTCAACGACCTTGACCTCGTCGTTGAATATGTTTTTAAGCCCTGTCGCCGACCACGCGTCGGTCAGCTCGGCCATAACGGATGATGGAGTGATAGGGTAGATTGCGGCAACTTCCGTAAACGCATACGACGCATGCGCCGCGGCTGTGTTGCCGTCCATGGAAATCTTTTTTCTCGCCATGAATTCTTCCTCCTTGGATAATATATTAAAAAATTTTACCGTTTTTTGGGTTTGCGGGGTCATATGATGTCATATGATGTCATATGATTAGGTAATATGTTTTTACCGTTTTAACTGTTTTAAATAAAGCTCCAACGCGCCGCCCTTCGGTTTGTCCCTCGGGAAAAGAGCGCGGCTTTAAGTACTGTCGGGACATACCCCGCACTTTAAGGTGAGGAGAGCCGAACCGCATCGGTTTTCGCCGACGTCTTCACGCTCATGCGGCGTCAAAGCCCTTGACAATACGATAGTATTCTCTGCGGGCTTTTCCTTGCCTGAACACAAATCCGCTCGGTGAAAACTGCCTTGGCACTTCACGCAAAATAAGTTCGGAAAATTTTCGAGGGATTTTGCGTGCGGGAGAGGACAATCGTGAAATCACCGAAAAGAACCCGCGTGAGGCGGTGTGGTTCGGCTCTCCTCACCTTGTACAGTATACACGATTTTTTCCCGTTTGTAAATAAGCAAAACGTCAAAAAACAGTCGCTTTTGACGTTTTTTAATGGCGGCAAAGCTATTTTCAGCCTTTCGGCGCATTTTATTGCTTTTTAATTTTTTTAGCGCTCGGGACTCGGCTCACATTATTTCAAAGCGAGAAAAGCCGAATAATATTTAAAAAGCGCGCCGCTGTCTCTCGACTTTTTCCGTTTTTTGCCGCTTTCTAATTGCTTTTTGCCTGCTTGCCGTTTTTTGTCAAATTTTGTTATTTTTTACTCAGCCTGCCCGCCGCCGAGATATCTTTCGAAATAAAAAAGATACTGCTGCGCCACGCCCGCGTTTTTGCCGAAAAACCTGAAATCGAAATTCGGCGAATATCTTTTTTCCATCACGCGCTTTATCCAAACGTCCACGGGAAAAGCGTCGAGACGCGAAAAGCCGAAGAGAAGCGTGCAGGCGGCGACCTTCGGGCCGACCCCCTTTACCGACGTCAGAATGCGCTCGGCGTCGGCGTAGTTCTCGCAGCGCGCGACTTTTTCGAGAAAATCCGAATCGCCGCTCACGGCGCGCGCCGCGTCGTATATGTATTTTGCGCGAAAGCCCGTGCGGAGTGAAAAAATTGCGTCTTCGCCCGCCGCAAAAAGGCTCTCGGCGGAGGGAAAGTCATACGCGCCTCCGATATCCTCGCCGTACTTTTCGCACAGCGACGAAATTATTTTTTTAATTCGCGGGATGTTGTTGTTCTGGGAAACGATAAATGAGCATAGCGCCTCCCACCTGTCCTGACGGAGAATTCTTATGCCGCGCGAGGCGTCGATGGCTTTTTTCGTTATTTCTCTGTCCGCGCCGCGCGGAATATTTTCGAGAATGGCGTCGTTTATGAGGTCGTAGTCCGTATCGAGGGAGAGGTAGCGCGCCCACAAACCGAAATCCGCCGCGTCAGCTTTTTTGTCTGTAATAATAAATATTTCCCCCGGCTCGTTTTGGGCAAAGGAGACCTTTCGTCCCGCGGCGACGCCTGAAAATTCGCATTTATAGGAGGAATTCGGGACGGGCTCGAAGCGGAAGCACTGACCGCAGTCGAAGGTACGGAAGACGGAGAAGTCGCCCGTATTGCCCACTTTAAGAATGTTATTCTCGCAGGAAACAGTATATGCGGACATAGGTTTTCCTTTCTTTAATAAAATACGCACAGACCCAACACAAAAGTTTTTGCGCGCCTCATCACGAGGCACAGACCCAACACGAAAGTTTTGGTCAAGCTTGCCCTTGGGG
>CANRNZ010000157.1 GCA_947632135.1 uncultured Clostridia bacterium | reverse complement strand
CTATATAAATTTTCTCGACGCCTTCAATTCATATCAGCTTGTAAAGGAATTGAAGGAGGCGACCGGTCTTTCTGCCGTAACGTCCTTTAAGCACGTAAGTCCCACCTCGGCGGCGGTCGGTATTCCTCTTTCTGACACTCTGAAAAGAGCGTGCTTTGTCGACGACATCGATGGGCTCGACTCCTCCCCGCTTGCGATGGCATACGCGAGGGCGAGGGGAACGGACAGAATGTGCTCGTTCGGCGACTGGGTGGCGCTCTCCGACGTCTGCGACAAGACGACGGCTCTTATGATAAAAAGAGAGGTGTCCGACGGGATAATCGCTCCCGGTTACGAGCCCGAGGCTCTTGAGATACTTAAAACAAAGAGAAAGGGAAACTACAATATCGTAAAGATAGATCCGAGCTATACTCCCGCGCCGATTGAGCATAAGCAGGTATACGGGATAACGTTTGAGCAGGGGAGAAACAATTTCGAGATAAACCGCGCTCTTCTCGAAAATATTGTAACGGAAAACAAAACGATGCCCGAGGAGGCGGTGCGGAACCTCATTATTTCCCTTATCACTCTGAAATACACTCAGTCGAACTCGGTCTGCTTTGCCTACGGCGGTCAGGCGATCGGAGTCGGCGCGGGGCAGCAGTCGAGAATACACTGCACCCGTCTTGCGGGAACGAAGGCGGACACGTGGTTCCTTCGCCAGCATGAAAAGGTTCTCTCTCTCCCGTTCAGGGACGACATAGGACGCGCAGACCGCGACAACGTCATTGACGGCTACATAAACAAGAACGAGGAGGACGTCACCTCGGACGGCGTGTGGCAGAAATATTTCACCTCCCGTCCCGAGCCTCTTTCGGACGGTGAGGCAAGAGAATATCTTTCGAAAATTGACGGTGTGTCGCTCGGCTCCGACGCGTTTTTCCCGTTCGGCGACAATATCGAGAGGGCTCACCGCAGCGGCGTTAAATACATTGCTCAGCCGGGCGGCTCGATAAGAGACGACCTTGTCATTGAGTGCTGCGACAAATACGGCATCGTCATGGCGTTTACCGGAATGAGGCTTTTCCATCATTGATATTTGGATAATATTTGATTATATTTGATAGTATTCGATAATATTCGATATTCCGTAACCGATATGTATGAGACATATTGAGGGATAACGAGATAAAATAAAATTTATTACCGTATAAAAACCGATACTCATATAAAACCTTTAAAACCTTCGGAGGTAATTGTGAAAGTAATGGTAGTCGGTGGCGGCGGAAGAGAGCACGCCATCATAAAAAAGCTTAAAGAGAGCAAAGAGATAAGCGAGCTGTACGCGCTGCCCGGAAACGGCGGCATCGCTTCCGACGCCGTGTGCGTCGATATCGCGGCTGTTGATATAGACTCGATAGTCGACTTTGCCGTGAGAAACAAAATAGATTACGCGGTGGTGGCGCCCGACGACCCGCTCGTGCTCGGCGCGGTCGACGCGCTCGGCAAAAAGGGCATACCGTGCTTCGGGCCCGATTCAAAGGCGGCAATCATCGAGGGGAGCAAGGTCTTCTCAAAAAATCTCATGAAAAAGTACTCTATTCCGACCGCGCGCTATGAGGTCTTTTCCGATATGGAAAAGGCTCTCGAGCACCTCGACACGGCGCCTGTTCCGACAGTTATAAAGGCTGACGGTCTGGCGCTCGGGAAGGGAGTTATAATAGCCGAGACAAGAGACGACGCAAAGAGCGCCGTGCGCTCCATGATGGAGGAGAGGGTATTCGGAAAGAGCGGCGAGAATATCGTTATAGAAGAATTTCTGACAGGCCCCGAGGTGTCCGTTCTCGCCTTTACCGACGGCGAGACTGTTGTTCCGATGGTGTCGTCGATGGATCACAAAAGGGCGTACGACAACGACGAGGGACCGAACACCGGCGGAATGGGAACCGTCGCGCCGAACCCTTATTACACAAAGGACGTTGCCGAAAGGTGCATGAGAGAGATCTTTCTTCCGACTGTAAGGGCGATGAAGGCGGAGGGCAGAGAGTTCAGGGGGTGCCTCTATTTCGGGCTTATGATAACCCCCGACGGGCCGAAGGTCATAGAGTACAACTGCCGCTTCGGCGACCCCGAAACTCAGGTGGTTCTCCCGCTTCTTGAAAGCGACCTTTTCACGGTCATGCGAGCGGTGACGGACGGAAGGCTTTCCGAGTGCGAGGTGAAATTCAAGGACAGAAGCGCGTGCTGCGTCGTCATGGCGTCAAAGGGATATCCCGTAAAATATGAAAAGGGGTACAAAATAGAAATTCCCGAGGAAATCTCAGACAACGTATTCATTGCGGGCGCAAAGCTTGAGGACGGGAGTCTTGTGACGAGCGGGGGCAGAGTGCTCGGAGCGACGGCGGTCGCCGATACGCTGGAGGAGGCTGTTCGCGGCGCATATGAGTTTGTCGGGAGAATAAAATTCGAAAATGCGTTTTATCGCGGCGATATAGGAAAGAGAGCGCTTGCCGCAAAGGAGTAAGAATTTTATGGTATACAGAGTATATGTCGAAAAGAAAAAGGAGTTTGCCCTCGAGGCATCGTCTCTTCTCAGCGACTGCACGGGAGTTCTCGGAATAAAGTCGCTGAGGGACGTTCGCGTTATTAACAGATACGACGCCGAGAACATAACAAAAGAGCTTTTTGACTACGCGGTGAAAACAGTTTTTTCGGAGCCTCAGACGGACAGAGCGTCAGAGGATATAGATACGAGCGGCGCCGCGGCGCTCTTTGCCGTCGAGTACCTGCCGGGTCAGTTTGACCAGAGGGCCGACTCGGCGTCGCAGTGCATTCAGATTATTTCCCAAGGAGAGCGTCCCGTTGTAAAGACGGCAAGGATATACGTTCTTTACGGCGAGCTGTCCGAGGGGGAGGTCTCCGCGATAAAGAAATACGTGATAAACCCCGTCGAGGCAAGGGAAGCGTCGTTTGAGAAGCCCGAAACGTTAAAGAGCGAATACGAGGTGCCGACGGAGGTTGAGGTTGTCAGAGGTTTTACGTCTCTTGACATGAAAGGGCTTGAGAAGTTCGTCTCGGACTATTCTCTCGCAATGGACGTCGCCGACGCCGAGTTCTGCCAAAAATACTTTATCGGCGAAAAGCGCGACCCGACTCTTACCGAAATAAAAATGATAGACACCTATTGGTCGGATCATTGCCGACATACGACGTTTCTGACAGTTATCGACAGCGTCACGTTCGATGACCCCGAAATCGAGGCGACATACAGGGACTACCTTGAGACAAGGCGTACTCTCGGCGTGAAAAAGCCCGTGTGCCTTATGGATATCGCCACCGTCGCGGTGAAATATCTGAGGAAAAACGGAAAGCTTGATAAGCTTGACGAATCGGAGGAGATAAACGCCTGCACGGTTAAAATCAATGTGGAGGTCGACAAAAAAAGCGAGCCGTGGCTTTTGCTGTTTAAAAACGAGACGCACAATCACCCGACAGAGATTGAGCCGTTCGGCGGCGCCGCCACGTGTATCGGCGGCGCGATTCGCGACCCGCTGTCGGGGAGAGCCTACGTTTACGGCGCAATGCGCGTGACGGGGGCTGC
>CANRNZ010000156.1 GCA_947632135.1 uncultured Clostridia bacterium | reverse complement strand
GCTTCAAAAGAAACGCCAAGCGTCGGGGCGCCGCCCCGAACCCTGCCGCCTTTTGAAAAAGGCGGGCGAAAACTTTCCGAACAAGTTCGTGCTAACTTTGAAAAAGGCGGGCGAAAACTTCCCGATGGGTGCGTGCGAACATTGTGCGAACTTTGAAAACTTTTCCCAAAACGATTGAAATGAAAAAATTTCTATTGTATAATTATTGTCAGTACTTGACGTTCTTCGGAGGAATTATGGGAAAAATCGGTTTTGATAACGAAAAATATCTGTCAATGCAGTCCTCTCGCATTCGCGAACGCATTGACGCGTTCGGCGGTAAGCTCTATCTCGAATTCGGCGGTAAGCTGTTCGACGACTACCACGCGTCAAGAGTACTGCCGGGATTTCGCCCCGACAGTAAGCTCAGTATGCTGCTCCAATTAAAGGACGAGGCCGAAATTGTTATCGTCATTAACTCCTTTGATATAGAAAAAAACAAAATTCGCGGTGACCTCGGAATAACCTACGACGCGGACGTGCTCCGCCTTATCGACGCGTTTCGCGGCGTCGGGCTCTATGTCGGAAGCGTCGTGCTTACGTGCTTTAACGGACAGAGCGCCGCCGAGGCGTTCCGGAAAAAGCTCGAAAATCTCGGCGTGAAGGTCTACAGGCACTATATAATCGAATCTTATCCGTCCGACGTCGAGCTTGTCGTAAGCGAGGAGGGCTACGGGAAAAACGAATACATCGAAACCTCGCGCCGCCTTGTCGTTGTGACGGCTCCCGGCCCCGGGAGCGGAAAGATGGCGACGTGCCTTTCGCAAATCTATCACGAGCACAAGAGAGGCGTTAAGGCGGGATATGCCAAATTCGAGACCTTCCCGATTTGGAATATTCCCCTGAAGCACCCCGTAAATCTCGCCTACGAGGCGGCGACGGCAAACCTCAACGATGTGAACATGATTGACCCATTTCACCTCGAGGCGTACGGCGAGACTACGGTGAACTACAACAGGGACGTTGAAATCTTCCCGGTTCTCAGCGCGATGTTTGAGCAGATACTCGGAACGTCGCCGTACAAATCCCCCACCGACATGGGCGTCAACATGGCGGGCTACTGCATTTTTGACGACGGCGCGGTCAGAAAGGCGGCAAACGACGAGATAATACGCCGCTACTATGAGGCGCTCTGCGATTTCAGAAAAGGGCTTGCGGACGAGTCTGTAGTTGCGAAATGCAAGCTTGTGATGAAGCAGGCAAATCTGACGTCTGACGACAGGCCTGTCGTAGCGGCGGCGCTTGAAAAGGCAGACAGGACGTCGGAGCCGGCGGCGGCGCTCGAGCTGCCCGACGGGTCAATCGTCACGGGGCGTACAAAAAAGCTCCTCGGCGCCTCGGCCGCTCTCCTTTTGAACGCGCTGAAGACCCTCGGCAAAATACCCGACAACGTACATCTTATCTCGCCCGACATAATCGAGCCGATACAGCACCTTAAAGTCGACCATCTCGGGAACCGCAACCCGCGCCTGCACACCGACGAAGTTCTGATTGCGCTTTCAATTTGCGCCGTGGCGGATAAAAACGCAAAAACTGCGATGGAGCAGCTCTCGAAGCTGAAGGACTGCGACCTGCACTCGTCAGTCATTCTCTCTCAGGTGGACCGCAACGTGCTGAAAAAGCTCGGAATCAGAGTTACGAGCGAGCCTGTTTATCAGACAAAAAAGCTCTATCACGTTTAAATTAAATCCGCATTTTCGCATTTTCGCATTTTTATTTTAATCGAGCATTTACACTCGGCATACCGTAATAACTCGTCATTAAAGATACCCCGTCGGCGACGGGGTATCTTGTTTTATTTGCGTTTTTTATTTGCAGTTTGCCGATAAATTTTTGCGCGGGGACCCTCCCCGGTCCCCGCGCGGTTTAGTTTAGATATAGGCTTACAAATGTCAAATCCTTTTTGGCAGCCAAATTACATCAAATCCTTTTGACATCAAATCCTTTTGACATCAAATCCTTTTGACATCATATCCTTTTTGACTTTTTGCGGAATGTCACAGCCGTAAACGCCGCGGCGGCGATTACCGCGACAGCCGACAGCGCCAGCATAGCGTAAAGCGCGCCAAGCGACGTCGTATCGCCTGTTACGGGTTCGCTCGGAGATTCTTCGGCGCTGCCCGTATCTCCCGCGCCCTGGTTGTTATCCGCTCCGCCCTGAGGCTTTGAGTCATCGGGCTTTGTCGGCCCGTCGGGATTCGTGGGATTCGACGGGTTCGACGGGTTCGAAGGATCCGAGGGATCCGAGGGATCCGACGGAGCCGGCGCCGCCTTGACGATTGTAAACTCGCATTCGGCAGTGTTGTCCGTATAGACAGCCGTGAGAGTATGGTCGCCCTCGTCGAGCGTCGAGAGGAAGTCGGGCGTCAGAGTTACGGTGTTGTTCTCCGAATCGACAGTGTACGAGCCGTCGGGAACGTCGTTTCCGTCAACCTTTACGCCGACGAAAGCGTCGGAGCTTCCACTGTAGTTGAACGTCAGCCCTTCCTCGGAATCGGTCGTCCAGCTTGTGTTCTCGCCGCTTACGGTGTATGCGGGCGCGCCTTCGGCAAACCACAGCTCGTCGCTTATTTCACCGCACTCGGAGCATGTGTAATAGTATGTCGCGGGCTCGCTGTCCGTAGCGGGTGTACGGAGAGTCTCGTCGCTGACTACCCTCTCGGTGAAGGAGTGTCCTGCCGCCGCTACTGTCTCTTCTCTTGACGCGGTGTACTGCTTGCCGTTGAACTCCGCTGTCGCGGTGTAAACGCCGACGCCGCTTTCCGTGCATGTCGCGGGAGTTCTCACCTCATATTTAACGGCTGCCTCTACGCTTTCCTTATGTGAGGAATCGTTTTTGCAGGTGAACTCCGCGCTGACAGTTCCGTCGCCGCGCCACGTCCATGCGGGCTCGTCGCCGAAGTCGTGTTCTGTCGCGTAGAGAGTGAGACTGTCAAGGTTCGTCTCGATATTTCCGTCGATATCCTTGAAGTATTTACCGCAGCGCTCACAGTAGTAGTACTCGTCAACGCCGTTTTCGGTACATGTGGGCTCGACTCTGTCGTACTTCTTCATTTCGTGACCGAGAGGCGAGATTGTGAGCTTTTCAAGGTCCGTCTCGGTGTTGCCGTCGATATCCTCGAAGTATTTCTCGCAGTGTTCACAGTAGTAATACTCATTCATTCCGCTGTCGGTGCACGTGGGCTCGACTCTGTCGTGCTTTTTCATTTCGTGACCGAGAGGCGAGATTGTGAGCTTTTCAAGGTCCGTCTCGGTATTTCCGTCGATATCCTCGAAGTACTTTTCGCAGCGCTCGCAGTAGTAGTACTCATTGACGCCGTTTTCGGTGCATGTCGGTTCGACTCTGTCGTACTTCTTCATCTCGTGACCAAGCGCCGGGATTGTTAGCTTTTCAAGGTCTGTCTCGGTATTTCCGTCGATATCCTCGAAGTACTTCTCACAGCGCTCGCAGTAGTAGTACTCGTTGACGCCGTTTTCGGTACACGTCGGCTCGACTCTGTCGTACTTCTTCATTGTAGCGTTACAATAGATGTGAGACCGAAAGGCTGGAAAAAGGCGATTGAGTATGTTAGAATAAAGTCACCACAAC
>CANRNZ010000155.1 GCA_947632135.1 uncultured Clostridia bacterium | reverse complement strand
AGCTTCAAAAGAAACGCCAATCGTCGGGGCGCCGCCCCGAACCCCGCCACCTTTTGAAAAAGGTGGACCAAAACTTTCCGAACAAGTCTGTGCGAACATAGTGCGAAAACTTCCCTAACAAGTTCGCGCGAACTTTGAAGTCCTCGCTCACTTGCCCGTTCCCCCTTGATTTTTTGCCCCCTCTTTGATATAATTGTCTCAGCGTAAAATACATGAAATCGTACCCGGAGGATAAAAATGTCGGAAACTTCCGAAAAACCGAATGACAGACAAAAACATATCAGAAATTTTTCGATAATCGCTCATATCGACCACGGCAAAAGTACCCTCGCCGACAGAATACTTGAATTCTCAAGCGCAGTCGCTACCCGGGATATGGAAGAACAGCTCCTCGATAATATGGAGCTCGAACGCGAGCGCGGCATAACGATTAAAGCCCGCGCCGTGAGAATAGATTATACCGCGCCAAACGGCGAGACGTATGAGCTTAACCTTATCGACACCCCCGGTCACGTCGACTTTAACTACGAGGTCTCCCGCTCTCTGAACGCCTGCGAGGGCGCGCTGCTCGTCGTGGATGCGACACAGGGAATCGAGGCTCAGACCCTTGCCAACGCCTATCTTGCCGCAGACGCAAATCTTGAAATAGTGCCCGTTGTAAACAAAATAGATTTGCCGTCCGCTGACGCCGACAGAGTCAGAAAAGAAATCGAGGACGTGATAGGCATACCCGCCGAGGGCTGCCCCGCAATCTCGGCAAAAACAGGTCTCAATATTTCCTCCGTAATGGATTCAATCATAAACGACATCCCCTCCCCGTCGGGCGACGAGTCTCTGCCGCTGAAGGCGCTGATTTTCGACTCGGTGTACAACAGCTATCTCGGCGTCGTCGTGTATATCAGAGTTTTCGACGGCACGGTAAAGGCGGGGGACAGAATAAAGCTTATGAGCACAGGCGCGGAGTTTGAGGTCGTTGAGGTCGGCGCGATGGACGCGTTCGGTCTTGTGAAAAAAGAAGAGCTTGCCGCGGGGGACGTCGGGTACATAACGGCGTCGATAAAAACGGTATCCGATACGAGAGTCGGCGACACCGTCACCCTTGCCGACAATCCGTGCGGGGAGGCTCTTCCGGGATTCAAAAGCGTTCTTCCGATGGTCTACGCGGGGATATATCCCGCCGACGGCGCAAAGTACAACGAGACAAAGGACGCGCTCGAAAAGCTCCGCCTGAACGACGCCGCGTTCAGCTTTGAGCCCGAGACGAGCGCTGCGCTCGGCTTTGGGTTCAGATGCGGCTTTCTCGGTCTTTTGCACATGGAAATAATAGAGGAAAGGCTCGAGAGAGAATTTAATCTTGACCTTATAACCACCGCCCCGAGCGTTATCTATAAAATAACGAAGACGAGCGGCGAGGTCGTGTATATAGACAACCCGTCAAACTACCCGTCGCCCGACGAGATATCCGAGGCGGCGGAGCCGGTCGTGAGCGCGACGGTCATAACTCCCACAGAGTACGTCGGCGGGCTGATGGATCTGTGTCAGGACAGGCGCGGCGTGTTCAAGGACATGAAATATATAGACTCCGACCGCGTGGAGCTGTACTACACTCTTCCGCTCAACGAGATAATATACGACTTTTTCGACGCTCTGAAATCGCGCAGCAAGGGCTACGCCTCCCTTGACTACGAATTTGTCGGCTACGAGCCGAGCAAGCTCGTCAAGCTCGATTTTCTGCTGAACGGCGAAACGGTCGACGCTCTGACCTTCATAGTCCACGAGGAAAAGGCGTACGCCCGCGCGAGAAAGATTGCTGAAAAGCTGAAGGACAATATCCCGCGCCAGCTCTTTGAGGTGCCGATACAGGCGGCGATAGGCTCGAGGATAATAGCCCGCGAGACTGTCCGCGCGCTGCGCAAGGACGTTCTTGCAAAGTGCTACGGTGGAGATATAACGAGAAAGAAGAAGCTTCTCGAAAAGCAAAAAGAGGGAAAGAAAAAAATGCGCCGACTCGGGAGCGTGCAGGTGTCGCCCGAGGCGTTCATGGCGGTGCTCAAGCTTGACGACAACTGATTTTATAATAGCTTTTGATTTCCCGAATTTTTTCAAAAATCAGAAAATTTCTTTATTTCTTTATGTTTATGTGGATGTGAGGAGTGATTGCAATGCAGAAACTGAATAAACGCAGGCTCGGCATATATCTGCATATTCCTTTTTGCAGGAGCAAGTGCGCGTATTGCGATTTTTACTCCTTCGTTCCAAAGGACGCCGATGTGTGCGAGAGATACGTAAAGGCTCTCGTCGCGCATATGGAAAGCTACAAGAGCAGCTGCGCCGATTACGCGCCCGACACCGTGTTTATCGGCGGCGGCACTCCGACGTCTCTTCCCGTCGATTTGTTGCTTGAGGTAATAAGAGGTCTGAAAAGCAGCTTTCACCTTGCGAAAAACGTCGAGATGACCCTCGAGGCAAACCCCGCGACAATTACCTACAAGGATTTGCTGCGGCTCCGCCGCGCGGGAGTCAACAGGCTCAGCATAGGTCTCCAGAGCGGGGACAACGCGGAGCTTAAAACTCTCTCTCGAATCCACACAAGGCGCGACTTCGAGGAGGCGTTCAGAGCCGCGAGGCGCGCGAAGATAAACAACATAAACGTGGACGTGATGTTCGGTATCCCCGGTCAGACGCAGGAGTCCGTGATGCGTACTCTGAACTACGTGACAAGGCTTTCGCCGGAGCATATTTCATTCTACAATCTTAAAATAGAAGAGGGAACGCCGTTTTGGGAAATGCGCGGCAGCCTGAACCTCCCCGACGAGGACGAGGAGTATGCGATGTACATGAACGCCGTGCGTTTTCTCGCATACAAAGGCTATGCGCAGTATGAAATAAGCAATTTCGCAAAGCCGGGATACCAATGTATGCACAATATAAAGTACTGGAACTGCGACGAATATCTCGGGCTCGGTCCCGGCGCGCACTCCTTCTTCAACGGCACGCGTTTCTCCTTCTGCCGAAACGCCGAAAGGTACATGAAAGCCCTTGAGCACCCCGAGGCAAACATACGGATAACAGACAGCACCGAGGAGATAAAGACAAAGGAGCGCCTCGGTGAGTACGTGATGCTCAGATTCAGGCTCAGCGAGGGAATCTCGGTGAGGGAGTTTTACCGCCTTTTCGGGCGCGATTTTGACGCGATGTACGGCGCAAAGCTTGCAAGGTTCATACGCGGCGGCTTTGTGGAAAGGCTCGGCGACAGCTACCGCATGACCCCGAAGGGGATGTTTATAAGCAACTATATTCTCTCCGATCTGCTCGATTTTTCGGACGTCGACTTGTACGACCCGATGAGTTAAGATGAGTTAAGATGAGTTAAGAGGGCAAAGGAGAAGTTAAAATAGGAGTCCGGAAAAATCGCCGACAGCGCTTTGCGCCCCGCCTTGCGAGATATATAATAAACGAGATATATAATAAATATTGTAAGCTTTATGCGCCGATATGAAAATCATACCGGCGCATAAAACGCAAAGACGCGTTTCGCCCCGTAAAAGCAGAAAAAGCAGAAAATTCAAAAAAATCAAAAAAATTGAAAAAATTAAAAAAAACAGTTGACAAAGGGGGAGAGGGGTGATATAATAGACAAGCTGAGCCGCAGAGCGGGGAAGCGCAGCTCAT
>CANRNZ010000154.1 GCA_947632135.1 uncultured Clostridia bacterium | reverse complement strand
ACGCCAATCATCGGGGCGCCGCCCCGAACCCCGGCGCCTTTTGAAAAAGGCGCGCGAAAACTTTTGTAGTGGGTCTGTGCCTCGTAATTAGGCGGGCGAAAACTTTGTGGTGGGTCTGTGCGAACGTCGCGCGAAAACAAAAAGCACCCTGACAATCAGGGTGCTGATGCACGGTACCACCTGAATTCGCCGCATGGCGCACTCATGTCCTATTTCGGACTTCTCACTGACGCGGAGAACTGCGTCGGATTCTACAAAGCGCCGCGTCCACGGTTATATCATCCACGGTTATATAATAATTGAAAAAACCTGCGGCAAGCGCTCTTTCTTTCCGCGACTGTGGGGCGACCCTTCCGCGTTCGTACCGCGCCGCTCTCACCTGCCGCGCCGCTCTCTGAATGCCGTCTCCGCGTACTTCTTCCCCGTCATCGTCTTTTATTCGTATTGTTTTCTTATGTTATCACACCTTTTTTCTTTTGTCAAGTAATAAGCTTTCAAAAACTTTTGCGCAGCGAAAAATCCCCGAAATCTTCTTAAACTTTAAGCTATCCCGCAAAATAAAAAATTAAGAAAAATAATAAAAAGGCATTGACATTGTGAAAATTTATGGTATACTGTTATCAGTAATGATAATCATTATCGGTAAATATCAAGCATTAAAACAAACAAAAAACAAAAAAGCGGTAACAGGCGGTCGGAAAGGGGGCAAGGAGATGGAAAGACGCTCGGAAAAACGGGACGCGCTTCTTGAAAACCTGCGGCGGCGCTATGACCACCCGACGGCGGAAGCCGTATACGCGGACATGAAAAAAATCTATCCGACCATCAGCCTGGGAACTGTCTACCGAAACCTCGGACAGCTTGCCGACTCGGGAAAGATAATAAAGGTCGGCTCACCTGACGGAAAAGAACACTATGACGGCCGCACGGAGCCCCATACGCACTTCTACTGTGAAAGGTGCGAGAGAGTTTTTGACGTCGGCGTCCGAATCGACGCCGAAAAAGCCGAAAAGGAGCTCGGCGCCGTAATCAACCACGCAAGCTGCACGCTGCGCGGAATATGCCGCGCGTGCCTTGAAAAAGAAAATACAAAATAAAACAAAAAAACAAAAATCAAAAAACAAAAATGAACGGAGGTAACCGAAATGAAAAAATTTGTATGTCCGGTATGCGGATACGTCTATGAGGGCGACTCGATTCCCGAGGGCTTCAAGTGCCCCGTGTGCAAGGTCGACGGCTCTAAATTCACAGTTATGGACGACGGCGCAAAGCTCGCCGCAGAGCACGAGCTCGGAATCTACCAAAAGACAGTCGCAAACAACCCCGACGTTTCAGCCGAGGACAAAGCGTACATACTCGAACAGCTTAAAGCTAATTTCAACGGCGAGTGCAGCGAGGTAGGAATGTATCTCTGCATGGCGCGCATCGCTCACCGCGAGGGATACCCCGAAATCGGTCTGTATTGGGAAAAGGCGGCGCTCGAAGAGGCGGAGCACGCGGCAAAGTTCGCGGAACTGCTCGGCGAGGTCCTTGAGCCGAATATGACCTCCTCCACCGAAAAGAACCTCGCATGGCGCGTGAGCTGCGAGTACGGCGCGACAAAGGGCAAATTCGACCTTGCGGCGTGCGCGAAGAAAAACGGTCTCGACGCAATTCACGACACGGTTCACGAAATGGCAAGGGACGAGGCGAGACACGGCAAAGCCCTTGAGGGACTTCTCAAAAGATATTTCGGGAAATAATTTCGCGAAAAATATTTCACGAAAAACGGGGCGGTATTTTCGATAATTCGATAATTTGATAAAATAAATTATCGCAAGGGGCGAAATATTACGTCTCCAAAGCCCGTCCGACAGTCGGCGCCGCATAATGCGGCGCCGTTTTTCGGCAAAAAATCCGAATTTGTCTTCGGATTTTTTTAATTTTTCGGATTTTTCGGATTATTTTTCCCGCCGCGATTTTTCACGGGGGTAAAATGTTTTTGGCATTTGACGAATTTAAAAGTGCGTTTTTCGGAGAAATTTTAATGTTCGGCACGCGCGTATTGATTTGTTTGACATTCTCTTTATATCTTTCTTATTCTCGTATAATCTCCTTTTTTCGCGCTTTGTCATTTTTACTTTTTTGCATTTTTCGCTCGAACCGCGGCACGGATTTTATGCAGCTGTCTTATTTTATTCTGCGCTTTTCGATTATCCGCGTCTGTATTATTTTATTCGGCGTTTGCATAACAAAAGCCGAATATTTCGCGCTTGCGGCGCACAGCGGAAAAATAATCGCTTAATATATTAAAACAAAATTAAATTATTATAAATTTAAATAAAAAATGAAGAAAAAACTTGACAAAGAAATGAAACAATGTATAATTATATATATTGCAAATCCTGCGGGATTGGTTGATTTTTGAAATTTGCAGGAATGAAAAATCAAAAATTCATTTTTTAAAGATTCGGAAATTTAAAAAATCTAAATTCTTTAAAAATGCAAATTAAAAAATCGCCCCCGCATGAATGCAGTTAAAAAATTGTATACGTTAGCAGCCGTCCGATGAAAGTCCGACCCCGTCTTTCGTTTTCTTTTTCATTTTTAAATTTAAATTTATCCATGCTTCGATAGACGGTATAAGGCGGCTTTCATAAGGCACCAAAACTACTGCGAGTGTATATAAAATTCTATATTTCATAAGGAGGAAGGCAGAATGAATAAGCACTCTCTGCTTCGCGTCTTTTCGGCTGTCATGGCGACGCTGATGATAGTCACGGTCGTTCCCGTATTCGCGAGCGCGTCTTCACCCCTTGTATCTGTTCCGAGCAGATATAATTCTATGAGGGACATGATAAACGAGGCGGTAAAACAGCCCGTGAGCGAGAAAGAGGTGTACGGTGAGGACGACGAGGTCGTTTTCATTGTCGAGATGACGCAAAAGCCTTTGCTCGAGGTCAAAACGTCGAGCAAGGTATCAATGTCCGATTACATAAAAAGCGCGGCGGGCGCCAAGGTTCTCAGAAGCATCGAGAACGAACAGGCAAAAGCGCTTTCGGTAATCGAAAAGAAATATTCCGACACAATGGATGTACTCTATCGCTACGATACGGTATTCAACGGTTTTTCCGTCAGAGCACGCTATGGCGATAAGGCAAAGCTCGAAGCGCTCGACGGAGTAACCCGCGTCACACTCTCCGAGACACACGAGTACGTGGAGCCGATAAACGGCTATACGGAGGCTGAGACATCGAGCGGAAAAATGCTGAACAGCGATGAGGCAAACAAGAACGGATACACCGGTAAGGGAACCGTCACAGCAATTATCGACACCGGTCTCGATACCGACCACGAGGCATTCCGGAATGACCCCGAGAGCCCGAGATTTACTCTCACCGACGTCGAGAACGCGGTATCCGCAGGGCTTAACGCGGGAAGCGACGCCGAGTCCTACTACAAGAGCGAAAAGATCCCCTTCGCGTATGACTACGCGGGAGGCGACGCCGATGTGCGCGGCGGCGAAAGCCACGGTACTCACGTCGCTGGAACGGTAGGAGCCGACAACGAAAAGCTCAGCGGCGTCGCGCCCGACACGCAGCTTGTAATAATGAAGGTATTCCCCGACGAGGGCGGCGGAGCGGACGACTCCTATATCATGGCGGCTCTTGAGGACGCGGTCGTGCTCGGAGTCGACACTATCAACATGTCGCTCGGCTCGGCGTCCGGCTTCACCTCGATAACCCCGGGTGAG
>CANRNZ010000153.1 GCA_947632135.1 uncultured Clostridia bacterium | reverse complement strand
GAATTCTTCCTCCCGAGGATATGCCTTTCCTGCCCGACGGCACACCGCTCGACATCGTGCTGAATCCCCTCGGCGTTCCCTCCCGAATGAATATAGGACAGGTTCTCGAGGTACACCTCGGAATCGCCGCAAAGAGACTCGGTTGGAAAATAATGACCCCCGTATTCGACGGCGCGACCGAAAAGGACATTACGGAATGTATGCGCCTTGCGGGAATGGGACGAGATATCCTTCCGCTTGAAAACGTGGACGGAAAGCATCTGTACGAGGAAGTGGTCGACGAGGAAAATCACAAGGTCGAGCTGAGAGAGCTTTCGGAAGAGGAAAAGGCTGATGAAAAGTACATGCAGTCTCTGAGGGACGCTCACAAGCTCAAAATCGTCGACGGAAAGACGATTCTTTACGACGGACGCACGGGCGAGCCGTTCGACAATCCCGTTACCGTCGGAATAATGTATTACCTCAAGCTCCACCATCTTGTGGACGACAAGATACACGCAAGGTCAACGGGCCCCTACTCGCTTGTGACCCAGCAGCCTCTCGGCGGTAAGGCGCAGTTCGGCGGACAGCGCTTCGGCGAAATGGAGGTATGGGCGCTCGAGGCTTACGGCGCGGCGTACACTCTCCAGGAAATACTCACCGTAAAGAGCGACGACGTGACGGGACGAGTCAAGACATATGAAGCGATAGTCAAGGGTCAGAACATCCCGACGCCGGGCGTTCCCGAATCCTTCAAGGTACTTGTGAAGGAGCTCCAGTCGCTCGCGCTCGACGTTCGCGTGCTTGACAGCGACGGCAACGAAATAGAGCTTTCAAAGCTCGGCGAGGACGACGACGCGCCTTTGCACCGCCATGAGAAGAAGGACCTTGTGTCCGAGGAGGACGTCGGCCCCGCGGTTGAGACTGACGACATTTACGATTCCTACACGGACGAGCACCCCGAGGGCGAGACGACGGACATATTCAACCTCGGCTACGACGAGTCGGAAACGGAAGAACAGTATTACGATTACTCAAGCGACACCGATGAATAAGATGATAAAGACGGATAAGACGGACAAGACGGATAAGAAGAATAAGACGAAAAAGACGAAAAATTCTTACCGCAGCAACAATTCCAAAAATCTAAGTATAAAGAAGGTAATTGCCGATGGAACGCAATACATTTGATTCTATAAAAATCGGTCTTGCATCGAGCGAAATGATAAGAAGCTGGTCTCACGGCGAGGTAACGAAGCCCGAAACGATAAACTACAGAACGCTGAAGGCGGAGCGCGACGGCCTGTTCTGCGAGCGCATTTTCGGCCCCACGAAGGACTGGGAGTGCCTTTGCGGAAAATACAAGAGAATAAGGCACAAGAACAAGGTGTGCGAAAAGTGCGGCGTCGAGGTGACGCAGAAAAAGGTGCGCCGCGAGCGTATGGGTCACATCGAGCTTGCGGCTCCGGTATCTCATATATGGTATTTCAGAGCGGTTCCTTCAAGAATAGGAACTCTGCTTGACATATCCCCGAAGCTCCTTGAAAACGTACTCTACTTCTCAAGCTATATTGTAACGGACCCCGGCACGACGCCTCTTGCGAAGGGTCAGCTTCTGACGGATACCGAGTACCGCAGCTACCGCGAGAGATACGACCAGGATTTCAAGGCGGGAATGGGCGCCGAAGCCATAAAAATTCTTCTTCAGGACATCGACATCGAAAAGCTCTCGGTGGAGCTGAAGGAGGAGCTTGCAAACGCGACGGGACAAAAGAAGCTTAAAATAATAAAGCGTCTCGAGGTCGTCGAGGCAGTCCGCAAGTCGGGCAACAAGCCCGAGTGGATGATACTCGACGTTATCCCCGTAATACCGCCCGAAATACGCCCCATGGTACAGCTTGACGGCGGACGATTTGCCTCGTCCGACCTTAACGACCTCTACCGCAGGGTCATAAACAGAAACAACAGACTTAAAAAGCTTATCGAGCTGCACGCTCCCGAGATTATTATAAGAAACGAAAAGAGAATGCTTCAGGAGGCGGTCGACGCGCTGATTGACAACGGCCGCCGCGGCAAGGCGGTCACCGGCCCCAACAACCGTCCTCTGAAGTCCCTCTCCGAGATGCTTCGCGGTAAGCAGGGACGCTTCCGTCAGAACCTGCTCGGCAAGCGTGTCGACTATTCGGGACGTTCAGTTATCGTCGTCGGGCCGACTCTGAAAATATATCAGTGCGGTCTGCCGAAGGAAATGGCGCTCGAGCTCTTCAAGCCCTTTGTAATGAAGAGACTTGTGGAGACTCAGAAAGCGATAAATATCAAAAACGCAAAGCAAAAGGTCGAGAAGGTCGACCCCGAGGTGTGGGACGCGCTTGAAAACGTGATAAAGGAGCACCCGGTGCTGCTCAACCGCGCGCCTACCCTTCACAGGCTTTCGATTCAGGCGTTTGAGCCCGTTCTCGTCGAGGGTCGCGCGATAAAGCTCCACCCGCTCGTGTGCAAAGCGTTCAACGCAGACTTCGACGGCGACCAGATGCCGATACACGTTCCCCTTTCCGCCGAGGCTCAGGCCGAGGCGAGATTCCTCATGCTGTCCGCGAACAACCTTTTGAAGCCCGTCGACGGACGAGCGATTGCCGTTCCCTCTCAGGATATGGTGCTCGGCTCCTTCTATCTCACTCTCGACAGAGCGGGCGAGCCCGGAGAAGGAAAGGTTTTCCGCGACTTCAATGAGGCGATGATGGCGTATGAGAACAAGGTAATAGGTCTTCACGCTCCGATAAAGGTCAGAATGACCGGAGAGGTGAACGGTGTGATGAGAACAAAGTTCATCGACGCCACAATGGGACTTCTCATATTCAACAGTCATATTCCGCAGGATCTCGGGTACGTTGACAGAAGCGACCCCGAAAAGGCGTTTGACCTTGAAATAACAAAGGTCACGACCTCAAAGGATCTCGGAAATATCATAGAGCGCTGCATCAAAAAGCACGGCTTTGAGGTCACCGCTCAAATGCTCGACGAGATAAAGGCCATGGGCTACAAGTACTCGACTCAGGCGGCAATATCCATCTCGGTCGCCGATATGACGATACCCGCAAAGAAATACGAGCTTGTCGCCGAGGCCGAGAAAAAGGTCGATACAATCATGAAGCATTTCCAGCGCGGAGAGCTCACCGAGGAGGAGCGCTACCGCAGCGTTATCGCGACATGGGAAAAGACGACGAACGACGTCGTATCGGCGCTCCAGGAAAACTTCAACAGGTACAACCCCATCAAGATGATGTCGGACTCCGGCGCCCGCGGCAACATCACTCAGATGAGACAGCTTGCAGGTATGCGCGGACTTATGTTTGCGACCGGCGGACGAGTCATGGAAATCCCTATCAAATCAAACTTCCGCGAGGGACTTAATATACTCGAATATTTCGTCGCGGCGCGCGGCGCGCGTAAATCCCTTTCCGACACGGCTCTTAAAACGGCAGACTCGGGATATCTTACAAGACGTCTTGTCGACGTATCGCAGGAGGTCATAATAAGAGAAGAGGACTGCGGCTCGACAAAGGGAATGATAGTTTCCGACATCAAGGACGGAAACGAGGTCATAGAGCCTCTGAAGGACAGAATCCTCGGCAGATACGTCATAGGCGACGTTACGGACCCCGCGACGGGTGAAATTCTCGCGCGCGACAACACAATGATAACCGAGGACGCCGCGAACGCAATCGTCAAGGCGGGCATAAAAGAAGTAAACATCAGAACCGTTCTTCAGTGCAAATCGCCCCACGGCGTGTGCGCTCACTGGTACGGCTCGGATCTTGCGAGAAATTCGGTGGAGGTCAACATCGGCGAGAGCGAAGGTATTATCG
>CANRNZ010000152.1 GCA_947632135.1 uncultured Clostridia bacterium | reverse complement strand
TGCGATGATAACCGAGGAAAGAAAGGCAAACGGACTGTTCCTGGAGGGCGACCTTACGTTCAACACGACGATAGCGAACCTGAAGCATTACTATACCGGAATCGCGCTGTCGACGGAAAAAATGACAAAGGCGACCGTTAAGCAGATAAGCATCATGCACACAAAGTGCATGGGACCCGACGATATGATATCGAGTCTTTCCGGAGGAAACCAGCAAAAGGTAATCTTCGGAAAGTGGCTTGAGAGAGAGCCCAACATATTCATGATGGACGAACCCACAAGAGGTATCGACGTCGGAGCGAAGTATGAGATATACGAGCTTATAGTCAACATGGCAAAGGCGGGAAAAACAATTATAATCGTTTCGTCCGAAATGCCCGAGATACTCGGTATAACAAACCGTATAGGAGTTATGTCCGCGGGACGTCTTTCCGGAATAGTCAATACGAAGGAAACAAATCAGGAAGAACTCTTAAAACTCAGTGCGATGTATTTGTAGGAGGAAAGGTTTATTATGAGCAAAATAAATGAAATCCTGACTGCGGAGCGCGAGGCGGAGCTGCTGCGTCCGATTGACGAATATGTCGGCGCTATTCAGAAGGAAATAGATGAGTACCGTCTTGACGGAACCGCGAAGGTATTGCAGCTGAAAAATCATATCCGCACCGTAAAAGAGGACAGGATATATACAAAAGAAGAAAAGGCGCGCGAGATTGCAAAAGACCAAGTCGAGCTTGAAAAGGCGAAGGCTGTCGAAGCGCAGAACAAGGACAAGGTAAACGAGCTTGTACGTCGCGCCGAGGCATATTTGAAGGAGCACTACAAAAAGGACGTATACTCTCACGTAAAAAGCGCGTGCGACTCTGCCCGCGAGGAGGAAAAGAAGGACTACGCGAGAAAGCTTCAGGAGCTCAAAAAAGAGCACCTCGCAGCGCTTGAGAGCTTCCGTCGTCTTGACGCTGCGGACAGAAAGCGCGAGGTGAAGGACGAAAACCACGTCTACAAGAGCAGAGTGTTCGACGCAAAGATGGTTCACCTCCAGGCTCTTCAGGAGATAAAGGACCGTCAGCACGAGAGCTTCTCGTATCAGTATCACCTTATTGACCTTCTTCGTATGTCGAAGTTCACGTTTGCGCAGTCGAGAGCTCAGAAGAGTGAAAACAGAAGATATACGTTCAACCGTAAAGAGTTCCTTCTCAGAAACGGTCTTTACATAGTTATCGTGCTTATCTTTATAGCCCTCGCGATAGTAACTCCGTTAGTGAAGAATACGCAGCTTATTACGTTCACAAACATAATGAACATATTGCAGCAGGCGTCGCCGCGTATGTTCCTCGCACTCGGAGTCGCGGGTCTTATCCTTCTTACGGGTACCGACCTTTCGATAGGCCGTATGGTCGGTATGGGCATGGTCGCCTCGACGATAATCATGCACCAGGGAATCAACACAGGCGGCGTGTTCGGTCATATATTTGACTTTACGTCCCTTCCTCTCGGTGTGAGAATAATCATGGCGCTTATCGTAAACATCATACTTTGTACGTTGTTTACGTCGATTGCCGGCTTCTTCACGGCGAAGTTCAAGATGCACCCGTTTATCGCTACAATGTCGAATATGCTTATCATATTCGGTATAATAACATATGCGACAAAGGGCGTTTCATTCGGAGCTATTGAGCCTCAGATACCGAAAATCATAATCCCGAAGATAAACGGATTCCCGACGATAATCCTCTGGGCTGTCGCGGCAATAGCGATTGTCTGGTTTATCTGGAACAAGACGAGATTCGGAAAGAGCCTGTATGCCGTTGGCGGTAACCCCGAGGCGGCGGCGGTTTCCGGTATAAACGTATTTCTCGTAACTCTCGGCGCTTTCATCCTTGCCGGTATCCTTTACGGCTTCGGCTCATGGCTCGAGTGCGCGAGAATGGTCGGTTCCGGTTCGGCAGCGTACGGTCAAGGCTGGGATATGGACGCTATCGCGGCGTGCGTCGTCGGCGGCGTTTCATTCACAGGCGGTATCGGTAAGATTTCCGGAGTCGTTGTCGGTGTGCTGATATTCACGTCGCTAACATACGCTCTTACAATTCTCGGAATCGACACGAACCTGCAGTTTGTTTTCGAGGGAATCATCATTCTCACGGCGGTAACTCTTGACTGCCTGAAATATGTTCGCAAGAAATAAAAAAAGAAAAAAGAATAAAATAATATTTTAAATAAAATAATATTTAATACTTTTAGTATTTTTAATATTTGAATTGTAGGCCTCTGTTGATAGCCCCCTCACATCGGTCAGCCGATGTGAGGGGGCACTGTTTTGTTTTCGGTATTTTTTGTTGTTTTCACGTTTTTTGTCGGCGCTTTGCTCGCTTTTCGCTTATTTTTTACATTTGTATATAATGCGAAATTCCGCGCGCGTTTTATGCGTTTGTCTTAAACGGTTGGATATGGAGTCGCCGCCGCCCGAATCATATTTGAATTAAGCGCGAAACGAGCCCGAGCGGCCTTTAACCGTGGTTTTCGATAATTTGCTTTCTGTATTGGAGGGGGGTAATGTTGTAGAGCTTTTTAAAGGAGTTGATAAAGCTCCTCTCGTCCGAAAAGCCGTTGTCAAAGGCTATCTGGGTTACGAGCTTGTCGGTCTGAATAAGCTCTCGGCGCGCGTTGTGTATACGCCTGCCGGTCAGGTGCTCCGAAAAGGTCATTCCTGTACACAGCTTGAAGTAGCGTGAAAAATACTGCGGGGTGAAATAGAAGCGCGCCGCAATGTCCGCCTGAGTTATCGGTTCAAAATAGTGCTCGTCGATGTAGTTTAAAATCTTCTTCAGTTTTATAACGCTTTCGTTGACGCAGTAATCGTTTTCCTTCGGTCTTACTCCTTTTTCGTACAGATGATAGAGAAGCTGGAGCAGGAGCCCGTGCATATAAAGCCTGTCGTGCGGGCGGGAGGAGCTGCTGTCATACTCTCCTATCTTCATCATCAAATCCGCAAGCTCCTCGGACGCTTTCGTCACGTCGTTTGTGAAGCAAATCGTCTTGTATTCGGAGAACTGCGCGTCGAGAAAATTTTTCGGTATCAAAAGGTCGATTACGGCAATGGCGGACGGGTCGCCGAGATCGTTCGTTTCGATAACGGCTCTGTGAATCGATTCACAGTTGACGACCGCAAGATGACCCGCGCCCACGTTGAGGTATTCGCCGTCTATATAGAGGCTCAGGTTCCCGCGTATGGTGTATATTATTTCAAGATCCTCGTGCCAGTGGCTCGTTTTCTGATAGGTGTTGTTTACGCCGCTTTTTATAACCTTGTGAAGAGAAAAGGATTCGTTTTCCTTGTATTTGATAGTTTGACGTTGTATTAAAGGGCTGCGCATAAAAAAAGCTCCTTTTATGTTTATATCAATATTGTATGTTCGGATTTGATATATATCACCGATATGGGAGTATATTTAAGGATATCCCGAAAGTATCTCGAAAGTATCTCAAAAATATCCCGAAAATATCCCGAAAGTTTCACGAAAATATCTCGAAATACGGCGGTATATAGCAGAGAATCATAAAGAAAAATAAAAACATTTGGATTAAGAATTTTTTGCGAGACCGTGGTTAAGGTGAGGTTCGACTCTCCTCACCTTAAGGTGATTAATTCCACCTTGGGAATGAATTTAAACCTCCTTACTTTAAACAGATTAGAAAACATAATTATACTATATATAATATAGCACAAAGTGCTAAAATATGCAATATTTTTTGAAATTTAGATAAAAATTTTATTCTAAGTATACAAAAACGAAAGTTTGGAAATTCACGCGCAGTTTTGATTTACGACACATTTTGGGGCGGAGGGCGAGAAAAAATCGCGCACTTTTTTCAAAGTCCGCACAAACTTGTTCGGAAAGTTTTCGTCCGGCTTTTCAACGTTTGCACAGACCCAACATAAAAGTTTTCGCCCGCCTTTTTCAAAAGGCGGCGGGGTTCGGGGCGGCGCCCCGATGTTTGGCGTTTCTTTTGAAGCTTTTCTTTGCGTCGATTGCGTCAAAGAAAAGCGT
>CANRNZ010000151.1 GCA_947632135.1 uncultured Clostridia bacterium | reverse complement strand
GTGGCAGGGGCAGAAGGACTTGAACCCTCGGCACGCGGTTTTGGAGACCGCTGCTCTACCAACTGAGCTATACCCCTTTACTATTCCGGTATTTGCTTATTTACTGTCATTTACTGTCTTAAAACAAGCTTACCTTGATTAGTATACCACATTATATTTTGTTTTGCAATACTTTTTTTGTTTTTATTTCGGTTTACTTTCAGATTCCCGTTTGAATAATTTGGGCAATAGATTTTTAATTTCCGTAATTTTCCTCGGACTCTTCTTTCTTTTTAAGTTGCGTGTATTGATGTACAAGCTCTGCCGTTTCTTCTTCACTGATAAGTCTTTCGGGTACACAATCATCGCATTTAAAAAGCTCGCTTGCGCCATAAATCCTGCATACAAAAGGACGGTTCTCATATATAGAGCATTTGCCGTCCTTCAGATGAGGACACTTTCCATTGTATTCATAGCTTCCCATTGCTTTCAACTCGCTCGGAGTATACTGAATCATATTTATACAACATTTGCAGCATCCGCTTATGCAGGCCGAGGAAGGTATCTTTTTATATAATAAGTTATATAATTTCTCCATTGCTGATTTTTTATTAACCCTCTTCGTTCGGATACCTAAAAGTTTGAATCAAATCATTACTTGGCTGTAAGATATAAGGCGAGGGGATCCGAAACTTAATTTAACAACGCGATAAGCGAGAGCTCAAAGGGTCTTTTCGAGATTTGACCTTATTGTTTTCAAAAATTCTTCCGTATTGACAGCCGTCGCCGAAAAGCCCTCGGTGACAAGAGGCACAAGGTCCTTTGTCATGATTCCGGCGGAAAGAGTTTTCATGCAGGCGCCCTCAAGCTTATCGGCAAAATCGGACAGCTCCCGTATCCCGTCAAGCTCGCCGCGCTTGCGCAGCGCGCCGCTCCACGCGTAAATGAGCGCCATCGGGTTCATTGTCGGCGCCTCGCCCTTCAGATATCTGTAATAGTGCCTTGTAACAGTTCCGTGAGCCGCCTCGTACTCAAAGCAGCCGTCGGGAGAAACGAGAACGCTCGTCATCATCGCAAGAGAACCGAAGGCGGTGGAGACAAGGTCGCTCATGACGTCGCCGTCATAATTCTTGAGAGCCCATATAAAGCCCCCCTCGCTCCTGACGACTCTCGCCGCCGCGTCGTCGATAAGGGTGTAAAAATAAGTGATACCCGCCTTTTCAAATTTCTCGCGGTAGCTCTCGTTGTATATTTCCTCAAAAATGAGCTTAAAGGTCTGGTCGTACTGCTTTGATATCGTATCCTTCGTGGCAAACCACAAATCCTGTTTTGTCTCAAGAGCGTATGTAAAGCATGAATGAGCAAAGGCTTTTATCGACGAGTCGGTGTTGTACTGACCCTGAATGACTCCGCCGCCGTCCTTGAAATCAAAAATCGTCTCGCTGAAGCTTTCGCTGTTTTCACCCTCAAATGAGAGAGTCGCCTTTCCTTTTGAGAGCGCGCGGTACTCCGCCGCCTTATAGACGTCGCCGTATGCGTGACGCGCTATCGTTATCGGCTTTTTCCATGTGCGCACAAAGGGCTTTATAAAATCGGTCGTTATCGGAGAGCGAAAAACCGTGCCGTTGAGTATGGCGCGTATCGTGCCGTTGGGGCTCTTCCACATTTCGGAAAGATTGTATTCCTCGACCCTTTGGCGGTTCGGTGTTATTGTGGCGCACTTAACGCCGACTCCGTATTTCTTGTTCGCCTCCGCGGCGTCAAATGTTACCCTGTCCCGCGTCGCCTCGCGATTTTTGAGGGAAAGGTCGTAATACTCGCATTTGAGCTCTATAAACGGTAAAAGAAGCTCTTCCTTTATCATTTGCCAAACGACTCGCGTCATCTCGTCCCCGTCCATCTCGACGAGAGGAGTTTTCATCACTATTTTTTCCATTTTTTACTCCGATTTTATTTTGTTTTATTCCGATTTTATTCCGATTTTATTTTGAGTTTGTTTCGGTTTATTCCGATTTTATTTAGAACTATATTCCGCTTTTACTTCGGGCTTTACCGCTCCTTGCAATTCAGCCGCGCTCAGCTTTTCTTTGTATAAGGCAGCAGCCCGCCCGCAAGGAGCATCTCCTTCTGACGTTTTGTAAACTCGCCGACAAGGGTGAGCTTCTCGCCTGACGTTTTATCGTACAGCGTGAATTTTCCGCTGTCAAGAGAAGCCTTTACGTTTTCAAGGACGAGACTGTCGTCACGGCTTAATCTGTCATAATCGTCTGGATTTTCAAATGTGAGAGGGATTATTCCCGCGTTTATAAGGTTTGCGGCGTGGATTCTCGCAAAACTCTTCGCGATGACCGCCCTCACGCCGAGGTAAAGCGGTACGAGCGCCGCGTGCTCGCGGGACGAGCCCTGACCGTAGTTTGAGCCGCCGACAATAAACGTGTTTTTCGCCGCCTTCGCCCTCTCGGGGAACGTCTCGTCGCAGACCTCGAAGCAGAATTCCGAGAGCTTCGGTATATTGGAGCGGTACGGCAGGATTTTAGCCCCCGCCGGCATTATATGGTCGGTAGTTATATTGTCCCCGACCTTGAGGGTGAGATTTGCCTCAAGGGTGTCGGGAAGCGGGCTCGTTTCGGGGAAGGACTTGATATTAGGCCCGCGCAAAATCCCGAGCGACTCGGCGTCCTTTTCCGCCGCGGGCATTATGACGGCGCTGTCGTCCGTCTTGAAGCTTTCGGGCATCGTTATCTCGGGATATTTTCCGAGAGTGCGCGGGTCGGTTATGTGACCCGTGAGCGCCGACGCCGCGGCAAGCTCCGGGGACACGAGATAGACCTCGGCGTCCCGCGTTCCGCTGCGCCCTTCGAAATTGCGGTTGAAGGTTCTGAGGGAAACGCCCGCCGAGTTCGGCGAGAAGCCCATGCCGATGCAGGGCCCGCAGGCGCACTCGAGCACTCTTGCGCCCGAGGCGAGAATGTCGGACAGCGCGCCGCAGTCCGCGAGCATTGACAGCACCTGCTTTGAGCCGGGAGATACCGACAGGCTGACGCTGTCGGCTATTTTCTTGCCCTTCAGTATCGCAGCTACGCGCAGCATATCGCGAAGGGACGAGTTGGTGCAGGAGCCGATGCAGACCTGGTCGACCGCGACATCCGACAGCTCCTTTGCGCTCTTTATGTTGTCGGGGGAATGCGGGCACGCAAGAAGAGGATTCAGCGACGAAAGGTCAATATCTATCACCCTGTCGTACACGGCGTCCTCGTCGCTCTCGAGAGGAACATAGTCCTCTTCTCTTCCCTGTGCTCTCAGAAATTCGCGAGTTATCTCATCGGACGGGAAAACGGACGTCGTCGCGCCGAGCTCCGTCCCCATGTTTGTTATCGTCGCCCTCTCGGGAACGCTGAGAGTCTTTACTCCCTCGCCGCCCCATTCGATAATTGCGCCGACGCCGCCCTTTACGGAAAGAATCCTCAGTATTTCAAGGCTGACGTCCTTTGCGCTGACCCATTCGGGAAGCCTTCCCGTGAGGTTCACCTTATACATTTTCGGCATCGTTATGTAGTACGCGCCGCCGCCCATTGCGACCGCGACGTCCATTCCACCGGCGCCCATTGCGAGCATACCGATGCCGCCGCCTGTCGGCGTGTGGCTGTCGGAGCCTATAAGAGTCTTTCCCGGCTTTCCGAATCTCTCAAGATGCACCTGATGGCATATCCCGTTGCCGGGACGGGAAAAACGGATCCCGTATTTTTTTGCGACGGACTGAATATATCTGTGGTCGTCCGCGTTTTCAAAGCCCGACTGAAGCGTGTTGTGGTCGATATAAGCGACTGACAGCTCCGTTTTGACTCTCGGTATCCCGATTGCCTCAAACTCTATGTAAGCCATGGTGCCTGTCGCGTCCTGAGTGAGAGTCTGGTCTATTTTAAGAGCTATCTCGGAGCCTCTTTTCATTTCTCCCGACACGATATGCGCTTTGATTATCTTTTCGGCAATGGTAAGTCCCATTATTTTACCCCCCTGTTTTTTATGCTTTCTCTTGCATTTTTTACGTGTAATACTGTAAGCTCCTCGGCAAGATCGGCGTTGTGCGAGGCGACCGCCTCGAGGATTGCCCGGTGCTCCTCAAGCGACTTTTCGGCGCGCCCCGTGTTCGAGACTGACGCGCGGCGGTACTTCAGCACCTTCCTGTGCAGAGCGGAAAGTGTGTCCGCAAGAGGCGTG
>CANRNZ010000150.1 GCA_947632135.1 uncultured Clostridia bacterium | reverse complement strand
GTCCCTGCTCAATACCCACGCCGACCCCGACCATATCGGCAGCAACGGCGAATTTGACGAATTTTACATGAATCCCGCCGAATGCGTCAACTTCTACGGCAAGCAAAAGCGCAATGGAGAGATCCTTCCGGTTTGGGACGGGGACGTGATCGACCTGGGCGACCGTCCGCTTCGCGTAATCACCCTCCCCGGTCACACGCCGGGCAGTATCGCCTTGCTTGACGAAACAAATCGTCGGCTCTATTCCGGCGACCCGGTGCAGGACGGCAGGATTTTTATGTTCGGCGAATGCCGGGAAATGCACGCTTACATACACAGCCTGCATCGGCTAGAAAGCATGACAAGACTGTTTGACGAGATATATCCCTCCCACGGAAGCTGCCCGGTATCGCCCGCGTTGATTCCGCAGCTCATCACGGCGGCGGAAGAAATCCTTGCGGGCAGGGCCGATGGAACGCCTGAAAGTGTTTTCGGGCAGCCTATCACCGTCTATGACATGGGCGCTGCAACGTTTTTGTGCGACAGAAAGGGAGGGGAGAACAAATGAGCTTTGACGGAAAAGTCGCCGTGGTCACGGGCGGCGCGCAGGGAATCGGAAAGTGTGTATGCGAGGAATTTGAAAAGCAGGGCGCAAAAGTCTGCGTGATTGACAAACGGGAGAATCCATATTTTGTGGGCGACCTTGCCGACAAAGCGATGCTTGAGCGCTTCGCGGAAAAGGTGGTTGCCGATTTCGGGCAGGTGGATTACCTCATCAACAACGCAGCTCCTCTGATGAAAGGAATCACGGAATGCAGCTATGAGGAATTTGAGTATGCCCAGCGCGTCGGCGTGACGGCGGCGTTTTATCTTTCCAAGCTGTTTCTGCCGCGTTTTGCGCCGGGGGCGTCGATTATCAACATTTCCTCCAGCCGCGACCGCCAGAGCCAGCCGCAGACCGAGAGCTACACGGCGGCAAAGGGCGGTATTTCCGCGCTGACTCACGCGCTGGCGGCAAGCCTTGCGGGAAAGGTGCGGGTAAATTCCGTATCCCCCGGCTGGATCGACACCTCCTACCGCGTTTACGAAGGCCCCGACGCCGTGCAGCAGCCTGTCGGCAGAGTAGGGAATCCGCTCGATATCGCGAACGCCGTACTATTCCTCTGCTCGGACAAGGCGGGCTTTATCACGGGGGAGAACCTCTGCATCGACGGCGGCATGACGAAGCTGATGATATACCACGGCGATAACGGCTGGGAGCTGCGTCAATCTATTGAGTGAGAAAGCGAATCGTGACGGCTGAAACCTCACTTTAACTTAAAGAAAGCTGTTAAGACTTGCCTTTCGGGAATTTGATACCGAGAAATTAAAAAATATAAAATAATTAAAGAAAATGCTTGCCCGACAAAAAAGGTCGCGTTCCTCGGATTTTTGTTTTATTTTCGCAAAATTTACGGCGTAACTGCAAGATGTTATTTTTGCGAGGTCCTTTTTGCGGGGAAATTTATAATTTTTTGATAAAATGTTAAAAAAGCGATAACCTGATATGAAAAATCGGGACTATATAAGTGTAACAATCATGATTGGAACAAAAGGAATTCAAAAAGAAAATGAAAGCAGACGAAGCTCTTAAATTACTTGACGATAAAAAATTCCTCGATAAGCTTTTTCATTTTTCTTACCGGCGGTGCAGCTCATCATTTGAAGCGGAGGATTTATGCTCCGATATCATTTTTGAGGTGATATCAGCCATACACCGCTCGGGGGAAATCGAAAATTTTTACGCGTTTGTCTGGACAATCGCGCGGCGGGTTTATGCCGACTACTGTCGTCGCCGCAATGCGGAGCATGACGCTTTGAGCATTGAAAACAGCGGCTTGGCTCTTTTGCCGGATGAGAAAAATGATATTGATGAAATGATTGAGGAATCCGACGAGCGTGAGATGTTTAATAGAATTATTACGGAGATTGCGTTTTTGTCAAAGTCGTACCGTGAAGTAATGATTATGTTTTATATTGACAGCCTTTCCGTAAAGGATATCGCCTCAAGGCTTAACGTCAATGAAAACACCGTAAAGCAGCGTTTGTTTTCCGCGCGAAATCAAATAAGAAAAGAGGTTAAAATCATGAATGAAAAAACTTATGTTTTAAAACCGATTAGGCTGTATCTCCCCGGAACCGGAAGTCCCTGGGGAAACGACCCTCGCTCCAAAATAGAGAGATTATTTTCGCAAAACCTTGTTTATCTGTGCAAAGATAAGCCCAAATCAGCCAAAGAGCTTTCAGATGAGCTATGCGTTCCGATGCCCTACATTGAAGAGGAATTGGAAATCCAATGCCGCGGCGAAAACGGTACTTACGGAATGCTTAGAAAAACCGATAACGGAAAGTATACGGTAAATATTCATTTGGTGGATTACGATGAGTACGACAAAGCAAATAAAATTTATGAAAAACATCTGCCCGAATTTTGCCGTGCAATCAAAAATACGCTGGAACAAAACAAAACAAAAATCCTTTCGTTCCCCTATTTAAGCGAACAGAAGGATTTGCGGTTTGTCATGTGGTCTTTGATCTCCAGAACCGTTTGGGATTTTGAAAAAAGAATCAATCTGATTTTGGCAGAGAAATACTTTTCTCACCTTGAGCCAATCAAAAGAGATTTTTCTTGCGCTGCCATTGCATATAACGACGGGCAACGCCCTGAATTTGATTTCTACGGGTGTGACGGAATTTCTGCAAATTCGGTCGGCGGGTATCGGTCGGTATCTGTATCAAATATTTACGGCAAGCGGATTGATCCGCATTTCCATTGCGGACACATTCTTTCTCACGATCCGCAGCTGCTCATGACGCTCAAAGCAATCGGCGGGATTTCAATTTGTGAGTTATCCGACGCGGAAAAGGAAACGGCGGCAAAGGCGATTGAATGCGGTTATCTTCGAAAAAAAGGAGACGTCATCGAGCCGAAGATGATTGTGATTGACAAGAAAGACGAAAAGGATTTTTATAATTTGTCTTATGAGTTCAATCGCAATATGGGAAACGTAATCGAGCAAATTGCAAAAGAGCTTGCCGCGTTTATGCAGACGCACATTCCAAAGCACCTGCTGAATGAATATCACACCTATACGGAGCTGATCGCCGGCATCAGAATATTGTCAAAAGCAATCGAGGAATGCATTGCCGCAGGGATTCTTTCGGAGCCCGAGAGCAGATTCGGCGCTGAGGGAATGCTGATGGTTGTGGAAAAATAAGTCGGTTTCGCTTTAAGGGCTTTGAATCTCCTCGCCTTAATATTGTCAAGGGCTTTGACGCCGCGTGAGCGCGAAGACGCCGATGAAAACCGATGCGGTTCGACGCTCCTCACCTTAATAAAGCTTGAATTTGTTCCGATAAGGGGTAGTAAAACTGCCCCTTATTTTTGGTATAATAGCAAAGCACGCGCGGACATGCTTCACCTTAATGCGGCGATATTGACAAAGCGCCCGCAAAGATGTAAAATAATATAATAAAATATAAATACAGAATAATGCTGTCGGGGAATTTACATATTAAAATATTCGTATAAAATACTCATATTAAAATATTCACACTGAAATATTCGGCTTGAGAAATTCGAAGAAGGGGGGCGGTACGATATGAAAAGATTTTATACGTGGGTGGTAAGGCACCGCAGGCTGTTTTTGATTATATTTCCCGTGATTTTTGCAGTATGCCTTTTTACGAGAAATTTGGTATCCGTCAATTACAATATCAACGATTATCTGCCGAAGGACTCTCCTTCCACCGTATCGCTGAGTGTGATGCAGGATGAATTCGGCGGCGATATTCCGAACGCGCGCGTGATGATACGAGACGTCACGATTCCCGAGGCGCTTGAATATAAGGAGAAGATAAGAGCGGTTGACGGAGTGACAGGCGTGACGTGGCTTGACGACGCGGTGGATATCACGGTGCCGCTTTCGATGCTTGACAGCGATACCGTCGAGTCCTACTACAAGGACGGCGCCGCGCTGATGAGCGTATCCATAGCGAAGGAGAGCCGCATCTCGGCGGTGCCTTTGATTCGGGAAATTGTCGGGGACGGCAGCGCCATGACGGGCAGCGCGGTTTCAACGTCCGCCGCCACGACAAGTACGGTATCGGAGGTGCATAAAATCGCCGTATTTTCCGTGCTTTTCGTGTTTATTGTACTGCTTGTTACTACCGACTCGTGGGTCGAG
>CANRNZ010000149.1 GCA_947632135.1 uncultured Clostridia bacterium | reverse complement strand
AAACTGAGCATTCGCCGTCCGAGCGCGCCGAGCGGCGGTGTTTTTGCATTTAAATATGAACAAATCGGAACAAATCGGCATTTTAAGGGCGCATTGAAAAGCCCGCGCTTGACGGCGATTTTTGACGGCGAATAATGCCTTTTTCGACGTTTTTTGGGGCAAAAAACGGCGGTCGCCGACGTTTTCGGGAGCAAATCGGAAAAAAATTTGAATTATATTTTGAATTTTCGCTGAATTTTTTAAAAAAACTATTGAAAAATTGCTTTTACGGTACTATAATTGTATTCGTATAATTATGAATTCCGCGAAAAATTCGGGCGGGAGAGGGAAGCGCTTTTAGAGCAAAAAAGCCGCCGCTTTTTCGGCGCGGCGTCCGCTTACAATTTCAGATTACATTTTTAGCTTACATTATATAATTGCCCGATTTTCGGAAAATATGCGCGCGCGCGGTAAATTTCGCTTGCCGCATTACGCGCTTTGCCCATAACAAATAAACGATTCTTTTCATCTATTTCGCATACGGCAAATGTCTGTCGGGAGGGAGCGGGACTATGAGAGATTTACATAGAGTAAACAGATTAAACAGAGTAAAAACAAAAAAAGTAAAAGTAAATAAAAACAAAGGCGAGAGCGGGGCGGGAGGTATGCGCCGCGCGCTTTCTCTGCTTTTGTGTCTGTGCATGGTCGCCTCCATGATATGCGGCTCGGGGATAATGACCGTGTTCTCTGCCGGAGCGGGTCCGACGGAAAATATTGTATCGGGCAGCCGCGTGGCAGACCCGAATACGATGGACGATTATCAAAATTACCTGCTCAACCCCATAAGCGGTTCGCGCTACGCGGGGCGCATTTGGACCGATAAGACCGTCTTCGCATACGGCGCGAACGCCGCGCAGGGCGGCGTGACAGACAATGAAATATCGCTCGATATGCTCACCGACGGCTATACCGGCAAAGTGGGCTTCAACGCCGACTTTGCCCATGTCTTCTCGGCGCTCGCTTCCTCGCAGGTGGTAAACGAATACCCGCCGACCCCTATCGACCTTGTCATAGTATTCGATATGTCCGGCTCCATGGGACAGGACACGAGATACGGAATCGACACAGGCCTGAATACATATATGGAACATAATAAAGCTGGAGACTCGCAGGGGCAATCTTGGCCCGAGGTGGGCGTGCCGATGGCTGACCGTATCAAAAATTCGCGTATACAACAGACTCTCGACGCAATCAACCAGACGATTGAAAAGCTGATGGCGCAGAACCCGCAGAACAGAGTCGCGGTATGCGGCTACGGTGCGAACGCGGTCGTGCTGATGCCGCTCGGTCACTACAAGAAAGTGAACGATGATACTCCCTACCTCACCGTCGGCGGCATGGAGACGCTGTACCATCCGAGCGACCTCGTGTATAGAAGTGTTGACGACGAAGTGTATAGTGGTGATGTTCAGCTTTCCCCTGTTACCAAAGAAGGCTGGTACTGGATGAACAACCGCGACACCGCCTACACCGTCGTGGTGAACGCGGAGTACAATACGTATACGGGAGTTCTGAATACTGACGGCGACGGCAAAAATCAGAATAATGAAAACGGAAGTACCGACAGGTGGACAAAATTCACCAAAACCGTCAGCAACAACGTGCTTACCGACGACGGAACACATGTCAAGGCTTTCCCGGGCGATTGGGTCGATGGCAACCCGACTACTAAACATGCAGTGCTTAGCAGGACGGTCTATACAAACACAAGTACGGGTCAAAAGGGATGGGCAGCCGGTGCTCAGGGGATAATTGATTCGATGAAACCATACGATGAGACTATGCCCGATGAAGACCGCTATTTAAGAGATGAAGCTAATAACCCTACCTCCTATTTTAAAGAGGCTATGAAGCCGACCAAAGGTCTCGAAGCCGACGACTACGTGGGCTACTTCACGAACACGCAGGGCGGCATCTACCTCGCGTATAAGCAGCTCGCGGATTCGATGGCAACAACATATACCGAGCCTCTCACAAACGGCGTGGTGTCCACGGTCGCGCGCATCCCCGCCGCGATCATCATGTCCGACGGCGGCGCGAACTTCTCGTTCAACGAGATGGGACAGGACGGCAAGCCATATACCGCCGAAGACTGGAATGCTCGTTACGGACAGAGACATGTTGAAGGAGGAAAATTACAACTTGATTATATAAAAGCCAACACATGGACTCCAAACAACACCCCCAACTGGAATGCCCATAATGGTATGACAGCAGACAATAAACGCCAATTAACTGAAGGTCGTTACAAAGACATACAACATCTACTCGGCGGAACAACTGAACAAAATGGTGACAGGGTCGAGCAAAATGGCGACGAATGGTACAACGTCTTTATTCCCGGGAAAGATACGCTCGAAGGCTGGAACGGTCTGCACGGCATATACAATCAGGGCGCCGATATCTACGAGGACGGCACGCTTTCATCCCCTCCGGTTTGGGACAATCCGGGCGTATTTTACTCGAGCGACAACGATGTGACGGGCACGGCGGGCACGGTGATGGAGGTTCTGCTCACAGCGTCCTATATGAGCAACGTCGTTCAGAAGCACTATACGAACGGCTGGACGACAGGCGGCGTGACAGAGGAAAGCCGGAGCGATCTTTTCACCTACACGATGAACGTGGACACAGACCACGTGCCGCTGTGGGGCAAAATGCGTCTGTATACTACGCTCGACCCGAAGACTTATAACCTCAACGAGATTGATACATGGTATAAGGATCCGGCGAATAACGATAAATTCGGTACGGATGATACGATACAAGCCACGCTGCCGCCAAAAGACACTGATGTGGAAGGGGGTTATTCTTATCCGCAAAGAGATAGTATAACAGCGAAGCTTCTTTTTGACGGCGGTACAGTTAACGGTCACGAAATCAAAGGTCTAAAACAGGCATGGAACGATTTTAAGAACAAAAAAAGAACAAGCGGACCGAACGAAATTGGAGGCGACGGCACACCTATAAATATTGCAATTCAGCCGATACCCGATGTCGGCGTCACCTACAAAGCCGGCGGCGGTATTGACGCAATCACAGTTACAAACGAAGATGTGATAGAACACATTCAATACAACGACGAATTTTTCGATGTATCGTCGGGGGATATTGACGAAACCTTCAGTAAGATCTTAGAGCTTATCATGGGCAACGTATTCACCCCGATTTCGGGAAGCAACGACGCGGGCGTGGGCGACTCCATCACCTATCAGGACCCGCTCGGCGAATACATGGAGATCAAAAATGAGTCTATCACGACAAAGACGCACAATAGTGGAGAGTCGGTAAATACTTATGATATGTCTCTTCTTCTGTTCGGCGAGATGCACGGACTTGTCCGCGCGGGCGTGTACGACTGGAACTGGAACAATACTTGGATGTCTCTGAACAATGCGGCGGGTCAGGGTACAACCGCGTTCCCGATGGGCTGGTATAAAGGAGAACCTACTAAAGACCAAAAGAGGCTCGAAGGGGCTGATGAGCTAAAAGACGATACCGACGGTTCGAGTACCTATCCAAAATGGAAAAATAAAGAACACACTGAAGAATACAACAGCGCGCAGGAGGCGCGCGACGACGGCTGGGTATTCCGACTGGACTATAAGACCCTGCTCCAATTCGTTCCCATAACGGGAGTGGAGGCGAGCGATCCGAATTTACACCCGACAACCCTCCCCGACCAGGTCAAAAATACGGTTTACACCTGCTACCGCTTTGCGGGCTCGCAGGAGGAAAGAAACAAGCTGCGGCGAAATCCCATATTCGGAACCGACGTACCCAAAGAGATTGATGATGCATGGAAAGACGCGACACAGGGCGGCAAATATCCCGTCGACAATACGATCTACAAGGATACGCCCGGCGTGTACCGCATTTCGGATATCCGAGTTTGGGTAGAGGACACGGGAGACTTTATCGACACGGACGGCGCGATTGCTCCGAACTCGGGATACGACCGCTCTCTGTATCTCAATGTCCCCGCGGCGGCGGTGCCGACTCAGCTTGCGACGGTTACCCTCGGCCCCGACGGCGTGCTCTCATATCTTACGAACCTTGCGACTGATAAGGATAAAAGCAAACTTACCGAGGAACAGATAAAGAACTACAGCATTCAGTCCACCCCGCTTCGTCTCTTCTACGCGGTCGGACTTGAGGACGATCTGCT
>CANRNZ010000148.1 GCA_947632135.1 uncultured Clostridia bacterium | reverse complement strand
ACGTATCTCAAGCATGTGCCTTATTATATCGGGCGCCGTGCCTACAAGCGTTTTACTTGATACCCGCCTTATTTCAACTATATCATCCGCCACAAGCCTGTGTCCTCTCTTAACAAGCTCCAGCGCCGTTTCACTTTTCCCCACGCCGCTTTTGCCTGTAATAAGAACGCCTTCGCCGTATACCTCTATAAAGCAGCCGTGCTGTGTGAGCCTGGGGGCCAGCTGTACGCACAGATATCGGTTCAGCTCGCTGTGAAACGCCGTGGTGGTTTCCGGCGTTCTCAGCAGCGGTATGCTGTATTTTACGGCAGTCTCAAGCATTTCACCGCAGGGCTCCAGATTTCTTGCTATTATCATACAGGGAAAGCCTATACCGAAAAGCATTTCAAGCTTTTTGATCCGTTCGCTTGGCTTAAGCGAATAAAGATACTGCATTTCCACATTGCCGAGGAGCTGTATTCTGTCGTTTGCAAAATGATCCGCATATCCTGCAAGCTCAAGCCCCGGCCGGTTTATATCCGGCCCGTATATAAATATTCCGTCTATTTTGTCTGCGCAGCAAAGCACTTCAAGCTCTTGGTCCTTCACTATCTTAGACAAACACACTTCATATTTTTCTTCCATTTATTTCACTCCCTTTAAATGTGCATATATTGCGTATATAATGTTATGCGAACTGCTTGAAGCGGTAGCCGGCGCCCCATACCGTTTCAATATACTGAGGCTTAGACATGTCTTTTTCGATTTTCTCTCTTAGCTTGTTTATATGTACTGTCACTGTTGATGTCTCGCCGAAGGAATCCAAGCCCCATATTTTGTCGAACAGCTGGTCGCGGCTGAATACCACATTCGGATTGGAAGCCAGGAATAAAAGCAAATCAAATTCTTTATTGGACAGTATTATTTCTTTTCCGTCCACAAAGACTCTTCTGGCCAGCTTTTCTATTCGTATGCCGCCTATCTCAACGCAGTCGCTTCTGTCCTGAGAAGCATCTCCGCCCTTTGCTACAAGCCTTTCATAGCGGTTTATATGGGCAGTAACTCTCGCCACGAGCTCACTGGGGCTGAAGGGCTTTACTATATAGTCGTCCGCTCCGAGCCTCAGTCCCTTAACCTTGTCGGCAACGTTCTGCATTGCGGTGAGAAAAATGACCGGCACTCCCTTTTCGCGTATTCTCTCCATGACCTCGAACCCGTCAAGCTCGGGTATCATTATGTCGAGGAGAATAAGGTCAAACGAGCCCTCGAAAACACTTTTTACGGCGTTTGTACCGCTTGCGCACGTATCGTAGTCATATCCGACCATCTCAAGCGTCGTCGCTATAACCTTGGCAATGTTTTTATCGTCTTCGACAATCAGTATTTTCGCCATTTCGGACTCCTTCCCGCGCGGATTGGGATTTTTATATTCACATAGTCTGCATAACTTTTAGAACTTTTATAGCTTTTATAGTTTGAAAAATCACGGTATCATCGAGGCAAAATAGCTCTTTGAAAAGCCTCTGTTGACTCTGAGCCTCGGCAGGGCAAGAATCGGGTATCCCGCGGTGGAGGTCGTACTGACCGTGGTGTACCCGAAGTCGTAGTACTCCGAGGCGACGGACAGTACGGTGTCGTTGTAGCGCCCCGACGGGTAGCATACGGCGCGCACCTTTCGTCCCGTTATCTCCTCGAGCTCTCTGCGGGAGGCGTCAAACTCGTATCTCAGCGAGTCGGCGGAAAGGGAGGTGAGCCCCGGGTGGCTCTCAGTGTGAGACTGAATGCTGACAAGCCCGCTGTCGGACATCTCCCTCAGCATATCGCGCGTCATGTATCCGTCGCCGCCGATATAGCCCGCTATCATGAACACCGTGACCTTTACGTTGTATTTCTTTATTATGGGGAACATCTCGGTGTAATTGTCGACGTATCCGTCGTCAAACGACATAATTACTGTTTTTGTGTCGTAATAGTCGTACTCGTCCGCAAAAATAAAGGTGTATCCCGCCTCAAGAAGCGCCTGAATATGTCCTTCAAGCTCCGACGGGCGCACAAAGAGGTTTGTGAGGCTGCTTGTCGGCTCGTCGAGAATGAGGTGGTACATAAGCGCGAGAGGCGCCGTGCCGTTTGTGCTTGCGGGGTAGGACGGAGAATACGTCGGCTGCGGCGGGCTTTGAGTTTCAGCCTCTGTCGTCGGCGGGGTGTAGTTTCCGAAAAGGTGCTCCTCCTCCACGTGGGTCTCCCCAAACGGGGAGTCGCCCGAGGTGTCGGGCGCTTCTGCGGCGCTGTCCGACGTCGGCGCGCTCTCGGGGCTTTCGGGCTCGGTTTCCTTTTCTTCGTTTTCTCCCGATTCGTTATTTTCGGGCGGCTCGGTTTCGGGCGGCGCCGTTACATTTTCGCTCTCAAAAACCGAGCCTGACGCGCCCTCGGCGGGCGGAAGCTTCGTGTCTCCCACAGGCGCGATTATCGACTCGCAGGAGGATAAAAACACCGTCAGCGCGCATACGGCAAGAGACGCCGCGATTATATTTAAAATGTTTCTTTTTGTCTTTTTTATATATTTTATAAGCTTTATATAATTCATATGTCGTATACGTCCCGTCGATAAGTCATTTGATATGATAAAAATTCCGTGTTTTTAAAAATTTAAGGATTCAAAAATTCGGATTTGTGTTATTTTAATCTGTTATTATTGTACCCTAACGGAGCCGATGTGTCAATGACACAAAACGGCATAAGACAAAAAATACAAAAATTTTGCAAAATACAAAAAAATCCTTTGCAAAAAAATTGCAAGGGATTTTCGGAAAGTGTAAAAATGTAAGGTGGAAAAAGCGTGAAGCTGCGTGAAATTTGAGAAGTTTAAGAGAATTAAGAAGTTTAAGAAGTTTAAGAAGCTTAAGAGGTTTAACCGAAACGCTTTTCGGCTTTTTTAATAAATTCGGACAGCGGGCAAACGAGAAGGCCGAAAACAAGATTTCCCGCGGCGTGGATAACGTCAAAGGGAAGTCCTGCGGCAATCCACGCGAGGGCGGACGAAAAGCTCATGTGAAAAACGAGCGCCTGATACGGCGCCCAAAGGGCGCCGTATAAAAGCCCGAAGAGACCGCACAGCGCGCAGTAAACAAAGGGCGCGGCTTTTTTCGGGAGCCTTTTCGGTATACACATCGTGAGAGCCCAGAGCACCGTCCATATGTACAGATACGGTACCCACCACACAGCAAAGCCCGACGTCAGGCCGCTCAGAAGGACGAAAATATATATCGGTATCAGCGCCCTTGCGCGGTAGACTGTCGTGAATGTAACAATGAACATTGCGGTGAGGTGGATGTTCGGGAGAGCCTCGAGGGCAATCCGCGCGCAGAACATCAGCGCTCCGTACATGGCGAAAAGCGCCGCGTGTCTCAGGCGGGACAAGCTTTTTTCGCGAGTCATCAGTCTTTGGTGTATTTGATTTGGTAGGAGGCGCCGTCGGTGAGGGTCTCGTCGTCAACGGAGCAGGTCATGTATTCGCCGTTTTTGTAAAACGCCCAGTACGCGCCGTTCACGTCGTAGTCGGCGGTGACGTCGCACACTTTTTTGACGTACAGACCGAACTGACCCTCGTCGCCTTCGATGAGGTTTTTCTCTTCGAGCGCGGCTCTGAGAGTTGGCTTGTCGGTCGTAATGTCGAAGCTTTCGCTCGAGCCGTCCTCGAACGTGACCTCCACCGTAACGGACACAGTTGTATTTTTGTTTGTATCAGAGGGATTTGAGTCGGCGTTGTCGGGTTTTTGGCAGCCGCACAGCGATAAGGCAAAGATTATGGTAAGCAGCGCCGACAGCGCGGATAAGTTTTTTTTCATTT
This sequence comes from uncultured Clostridia bacterium, assembly GCA_947632135.1. GTDB lineage: Bacteria > Bacillota > Clostridia > Oscillospirales > CAG-272 > RUG14199. The sequence goes on along the minus strand of CANRNZ010000148.1, from coordinate 391 downwards.
TGGTTAAGACTCCTTTTTAAAGTTAGCGCTTTTTCAAGATTCGCACAGACTTGTTCGGGAAGTTTTCGCGCGCACTTCATCGCGAGGCACAGACCCCCTACGAAAGTTTTGGTCAAGCTTTTTCAAAAGCTTGCGGGGTCGAGGGGCAGAGCCCCCGTTTTTGGCGTTTCTTTTGCAGCTTTTCTTTGCGCCGATTGCGTCAAAGAAAAGCGTCGGTGAAGTTTGTTTCTGAAAATTTTTCAGCTTAAATTTTGAAGTTATTGCCTTTTAAACCCCTCCGTCGGCGAAGCCGACACCTCCCCTTTCAGGGGAGGCTCTGACCGCTGACCACTGATAAACCCCACCGGCGCTTCGCGCCACCTCCCCTTTCAGGGGAGGCTCTTGAAGTCGG
>CANRNZ010000147.1 GCA_947632135.1 uncultured Clostridia bacterium | reverse complement strand
GCGGTGGCGATAAACGTCGGCAGCAATATTATTTTCGGTGAGATATCCTTCGTCACAAACGCGGCGGGGAATATTTTGCAGCTTGCCGTCTCTCTTGACTATTCAGTGTTTTTGCTCCACCGCTTTGAGGAGTGCAGGGGAAGCGGCGTCGACTCCGAGCGCGCCATGGTGGAGGCGCTCTGCAAATCGACAACGTCTATTCTTGCAAGCGGACTGACAACGGTGATAGGATTTTTGGCTCTTGTGCTGATGCAGTTCGGAATCGGTCCCGACCTTGGTCTTGCTCTGGCAAAGGGCGTCGCGATAAGTCTGATTACGGTATTTTTCTTTATGCCGTCTCTTATACTTACGAGCTGTAAGCTGACTGACAAAACGAGGCACCGCTGTTTTATGCCGAGCTTTAAAAGGTTCGGCGGCGTAATACGGCGCATTTCAATCCCGATGGTATGCGTTTTTTGCGTCATTGTTGTCCCAGCGTATCTGGCGTCAAATTCAAACGATTATTATTACGGCTCCTCTCATATATTCGGCGATGATACAAAAACGGGCGTCGATACAAACGATATCGGAAATGTGTTCGGGGACAGTGATACGTACGTTCTTCTTGTACCGAAGGGCGACACCGCCGCTCAGAGCGCGCTGTCGGAGGAGCTTCACGGTTTAAATCATATAAAAAGCATTATATCGTATGTGGATACGGCGGGCGCGGAAATACCGCCCGAGTATCCCGACGAGTCCGTTTTGTCCAAACTTGAATCGGAGCATTACAGCAGAATGGTTCTATCCGTCGACGTTCCATATGAGGGCGAGGACACCTTTTCGCTTGTGGAGCGTATACGAAACACGGCGGATAAGTACTATCCCGGAGCGTATTATCTTGCGGGAGAGGGAGTCAGCACTTACGACCTTATGAACACAGTCACCGTGGATATGGTGAAGGTAAACCTGCTGGCGATAGGGGCCGTGTTCCTCGTTTTGCTTTTCACGATGAAATCACTGCTGCTTCCCGTGATTCTTGTGCTGTCCATCGAGTCCGCAATCTGGATAAATCTTGCCGCCTCGTACTTTTCGGGCACGACCTGCTTTTACATATCCTATTTGATAATAAGCTCCGTACAACTCGGCGCGACGGTGGACTACGCAATACTTATGACGGACAGATACAGGGAAAACCGCAGAGTCCTTGACAAAAAGGACGCCGTCGTACAGACTGTTTCCGACGTCACGGTGTCGATTCTGACCTCCGGCAGCGCCATGACCGTATGTGGTCTGCTGCTCGGATATATATCCTCGAACAGACTTTTGGCCCAGCTCGGAATCTTTATCGGGCGGGGAAGTATTTGCTCGCAGATTATCGTGATGCTCGTTTTGCCCGGCGCGCTCGGCATACTTGACCGTTTTGTGACCGGGAAAAGGGGGCCGAAATCAAAAAGGGCTCGCAAAAGGGGCAAAATTCCCGAGGCAACTAAGGCGCCCGAAATACACGAAATATTAACGGAGGAAAGCGTAAAATGAAGCATACAAACAGTGCGCGTCAAAAGAGCCGCGCGGGAATTATTTTCAAAAGGCTTACCGTATTTCTTCTGGCATGTGTCACGGTGTTGACCTCTCTGCCCGGACTCGCGGCGTCGGGGGCGCGGAATACTTCGGATATTTCAAATTCTTTTAATACTTTAAATACTTTAAGCGCTTCAAGTACTTCGAATACTTCGGATGCTTCGAATACCCCGAAGGAAGAGGTAGTCTATGTCAATTTGAACGCGGACGGCTCGCTCAAAGAGATAAACGTCGTAAATATTTTTGAATTGTCCGAGGACGGCAGAATCACCGACTACGGGAGCTATACCGCTCTGCGCAACATGACGACCACCGACGAGATAAACTACTCGTCTGACACCGTCACGGTAGACGCCAAAGCCGGAAAGCTCTACTATGAGGGAAAGGTGAAGGACAGCGTCATTCCGTGGAACATCGGCGTTACGTACTTTGCAAACGGAAAGGAAGTTCCCGCCGAAAAGATTTGCAAAATGAGCGGCGCGCTGAGAATACATATAAGCGTTACCGAGAACACAAGCTGCCCGGGGGATTTCTTTGACAGCTATGCTTTGCAGCTTTCGATGACGTTTGACACCGAAAAATGCCGCGGCATAACCGCAAACGGCGCGACGACGGCGAACGTCGGGCGCGACAAGCAGATAACGTACACAGTCCTTCCGGGGCTTGGGCTCGACGCGGACATCACGGCCGACGTTACCGATTTTGAAACGGAAGGAATTTCCGTAAACGGTATCCCGCTGAATCTGAATATAGACGTTGACGACGATGAGCTGAGCGCACGCGTCGCAGGTCTTTTGGGCGCGCTCGACGCGCTTGACAAAGGGGCGGGAAGTATAAGGGACTCCCTGTCCGAGCTGAAGGACAAAAGCGAGAGCTCGCTGAAAAGCGGCGTTGACGGGCTGTATGAGGGGGCGCTTGGACTGTACGACGGCGCCGCCGCACTGAAAGGCGGCGGAGATGAGGTGCTCCGAGGCGCGGCGGCGCTTCAAAGCGGCGCGGCGTCACTCGACGGCGGAATCGGCGAGCTTGACGGCGGAATTTCGGAAATAAAAGACGCGCTCGATACGCTGAACTCAAAGTCCGCCGAGCTGCGCGAGGGCTCGTCAGCCTTCAAGGCGGCGCTCGGAGAACTGGACTCGGCGCTTGACGGCATATCGGGCATGTCGTTTGATTTGTCGGTGCTCACAAACGCCTCGGCGCAAATCAAAAACGGAATCGGCGAGATAGCCGCGAGCGCGAAGGAGTTAAAGGACACGGTTACCTTTGACGGTTATAAGGCGGCTATGCTTCAAAACGGGCTTGATATTGACGCGCTGAAGCTCAAAAACGCCGACGCCGCGTCCTCGATACGGGCTTTGACTGATTCTCTGAACGCCGAAATTGAAGCGCTGCGGCAAACCGGCGCCGACACGTCGGAGCTTTCCGCCCGCGCCGCGCAGCTTGAGAATATCGCCTCTCTTCTTGACGCGAACAACGCCGCAATCGACGGCACAAAATCATATCTTGACGCCGTAAATCAAAATCTTTCGGCGCTCTCGTCGGGCGCCGCATCTCTTCGCAGCGGATATATGCTTTTCGACTCCGCAATCGGAATTTTAGTCAATACTCTCAGCGACCTTGCCGTAAAGGCGGCCGCTCTTGCCGAGGCGGTAAATACTCTTGTTTCGGAATATGAAAAGCTGGACGGCGGGATAAATGCGTACACTGACGGGGTGGCTGAAATCGTCGCCGGTTACTCGAAGGTTTCAAGCGGCGTCACAGAGCTTGCGTCAGGCAGCGCGGAGCTGAAAAACGGAAGCGACACACTGTACGGCGGGAGCGCGGAACTTGTCGCGGGAATCGCTGAGCTATACAGCGGCACAGACGCCTTGAAGGACGGCGCGGGAGCGCTTTGCGATGGGACGTCTGAGCTTCTTGACGGTATCTCGCGCCTCTATGACGGCTCGCGCGAGCTAAAGGACGGCACGTCGAGCCTGAAAAGCGCGGGCGATGAGGCGGAGACGGAAATAGTTGATAAAGCGGGAGAGCTGCTCGCCGCAATCTCGGGCGGCGCAGGCGAGACAAAGTCCTTCGTTTCCGAGCGGAATACAAATGTCAAAAGCGTCCAGTTTGTCATTCGGACGGAGGGCATCGCCGCAAAGGAGGAGACTCCGCCCGCCGCAGAGGTAAAGGCGGAGCTCACATGGTGGCAAAAGCTGCTGAGACTGTTTGGGCTGTATGATTGACTAAGGAATTAAAAATTAACATTCGTAAATTCCCAAAGTAATTTCTCACGGATTTTACTTTGGGAATTCATTTTTTTAAAAAAGTTTGCGCGCGGTATTGACAAGGAGCGTCATTTGTGATATTATAATTAAGCTAACTTTTAAGGCAAACTTGCGGGTGTAGTTCAGTGGTAGAATTCCAGCCTTCCAAGCTGGTTATGTGGGTTCGATTCCCATCACCCGCTCCATTTTTTTGTACCTTTAGCTCAGCAGGATAGAGCAACTGCCTTCTAAGCAGTAGGTCGAGGGTTCGAATCCCCCAAGGTACGCCAGAACGGCAGACTCACGGGTCTGCCGTAAATACGGTGGGTATAGCTCAGTTGGTTAGAGCGCCAGGTTGTGGCCCTGGAGGCCGTGGGTTCGAGTCCCATTACTCACCCCATTGAAAAAGGTGATTGCAAAAGCAATCACCTCAGACTGAAGACAAAGCGGCTTTGTGTTTAAACACACAGAGCCGCTTTGTTGTAATTTGTAAGAAGAATTTCGA
>CANRNZ010000146.1 GCA_947632135.1 uncultured Clostridia bacterium | reverse complement strand
GGTCATAATTCTCGACGAGCCGACCGTCGGCCTTGACCCGAAGCAGATAATAGAAATACGAAACCTGATACGCCGTCTCGGACGAAACCATACGGTCATTCTTTCGACACACATTCTCTCAGAGGTTCGCGCGGTGTGCGACAGGATAATAATTATGGAAAACGGCAGCATCGCGGCAGACGAGGCGGCGGACGACATCGCCTCAGCGGTAAACGAGAAAAGGCGCTTTAATCTGAAAATATGCGGCCCGTCAAAAGAAGTTCTCGCCGCGCTGAGAGGGCTTGAGGGAGTCTCATACGTTGAGATAACCGGCGAGAGAGAGCTTGACGCTTACACGTACGTAATCGAGTGCGAAAAGGGGCTTGACATAAGAAAGGCGCTGTTCAGGCTCTGCGCCGCGAGGGACTTTCCGATAATAGAGTTCGAGGCGGCGGGAATGAGCCTTGAGGACGTATTCATAAGGCTCACTGACAAAAAAGACGCCGACTCCAAAAAATCCCGCGCGGGCAGGGATTTGAGTAATATATGAGTGAGTATTTGGGGGAAACGTATGACGGCAATATATAAAAGAGAAATAAAGGCGTATTTCAAAACGCCGACAGGTTATGTGTTTATGGGAGTGTTTCTGTGCGTCTCGGCATTTCTCTGCACGCTGACGACGCTCCACGCGAGAACCTCTGATTTCTCCACGTATTTCCAACTTTTGGTTCTTGTGTACGTGGTGACTCTGCCGCTTTTGACAATGAAAAGCCTCTCCGAGGAAAAAAAGCTCGGTACGGAGCAGCTGCTCCTCACCTCGCCGATAAAGCTTTGGGGGCTTATCGCGGCGAAATTTTTCTCCGCGTTTACGATGTTTCTTATAACAATCGGCATTTCCTCGGCGTTCTTTATCCCCGTCGCAGTATGGGGAAACGTGAACGTCGGGCGGCTTATCGGGTGCCTTATCGGCATAATACTGATTGCGATGTGCTTTATTTCGATAGGAATATTTATCTCGTCCCTTACCGAAAACCAACTGACGGCGGCAATGGGGACTATCGGCGCGCTCGCGTTCCTCAGCGCGCTCGGGCAGCTTGACTCGCTGACAAGCTCAGAGCTTTTGTCGACTGTCATAAACCGGCTTGCCGTAACGTCGAGATACGAATACTTCCTGTACGGTATTTTCGACATATCCTCGGCTCTTTACTATATCTCTGTGACAGCCGTGTTTTTGTATCTTTCGGTGCGCGTGTATGAGCGCCGCCGCTACGCGTGAGGAGGTTTTGAAAATAAAATGAAGCAAGGTATGCCAAAATCGAAAAACCTCAAATCCGAAAACGTTAAATCAAAAAACGTTAAATCAAAAAGCCTCAGGGCAAAGCTCTCGGCGACGTCGACCGTGATGACTGTGCTGTTTATCTCGGCGGTTATAATTTTCAACGCGGTTTTCTCCGTTCTCGCAAACTCGTTTCTGTGGTACGTCGATATGACAGAGGACAGCGTGTTCACCCTCTCCGACGAGACGCGCGAGGTGCTCTCCGACGTCAGCGCGCCTGTAAACATATATTTTACAAGAGAGCCCGACGACCTTATGAGCGGCAGCGACAGCAGCGGCTACATGAGGTATATATATCAAACCGCCTTGCAGCTTGAGAGAGAATTTTCAAACATAAACGTCGAGTGCGTCGACGTAATAAAAAATCCCGCGTTTTTCGAGTACTACTACAACACCGCGGCGACGAGCGTGAAAACGACGTCGGTCATAATAGAGAGCGGCGGAGAATTCAGACTCATGTCCGCCGACGCGTTTCTTATGTGGAACGAGGACTACTCCGACATCTGGGGCTATAACGGCGAAGCAAAAATGGCGGCGGCAATCCTTCAGGTAACGGCGTCCGAGATGCCTCTCGTCTGCTTTACGACAGGTCACGGCGAGCGCGGCGCAGACGAGACTGCGGCGTTCCGCGAGCTCTGCGAGACGGCGGGGTATAAGGTTTCCGACGTCGACCTTTCAAAGGAGGAGCTGTCCCCCGACGCGAGAATACTCGTAATCGACGACCCCGTTTACGATTTCAGCGGAATCGAGGGCGGGGAGCAAAACGAAATAGACAAAATAGACTCGTTTCTTGACGGCGAGGGGTGCCTTATGGTGTTCGCGGATTCCGAAAACAGCGAAAACCTTAAAAACCTCTCAGAGCTCCTCTCGGAGTGGGGAGTCGCTTTCAGAAGCAATGAGAGCGTCGTCGATACGGACAACTCCCTCTCGGTGGACGGCAGAGAGGTCGTCGCAAAATACGAGACGGAGGACACCCTCGGCGCAAGCCTTTACACGGATATATCCTCCCTCTCGTCAATGCCGAGAACGGTACTGAAGGACCCGATGCCGCTCGAGCTGCTGTATGAGACCTCCGACCAGCTTATGGGCTCAAAGGCGGCGAGCGTCGTTCTGTACTCGAACGACTCGTCAAAGGTTTTCGAAAACGGAGCCTCAAAGGAGAGCGGCTCGTTTCCGCTTATGACGGTGTCGCGCGAGCAGAATATAAAGGACAACGACTATTTTTACACATACGTTCTGACATGCGGCTCGCCCGATATCGCGTCCGACACATATTTAAACAGCAATTCGTACGCCAACCGCGACATACTGCTCAATACGATAAGACTTACGGGACGTGAGAAAATAATAGCGGATATTGAGCCGAAGCTCTTTGACGACACAAGCCTCACGGTTGAGTCGTCAAAGGCAAACGCCGTGACGGCGCTGAGCGTCACACTGCTGCCCGCCGCGGCGGCGCTTGTCGGAGGGGTCGTATGCGTTAGGAGACGGCGAACATGATAAAAAAGCATAGGATTATCATAATACTGACACTGTTTCTCATTTGCCTCACCGCCGTCGTTTACTTTGCGGCGATAAAGCCGCTTGTCGAGTCGAGAATACCGGTCGCGGAGACACCCGAGACGCTCGAGGGCGAGAGCCTCGGCGCGCTTAACAGATACTATATGTACTCAAAGCTCTCAAGAGAGCAGATATCCTCAATCGAGGTCTCGAACCAAAGCGGAAATTATAAATTCATAAAGAAGGACGGCGACTTTGTCCTCGAGGAAAACGAGTCCGTGGCAATCGACTCTACAGCCCTTTCAAATCTCGTCGTCACGTGCTCGACTACTCTCTCGACCGAAAAGGTCATGGACGACGCGCCGGACGAAAAGCTCTCGGAATACGGACTGACAAAGCCCGAGGCTTATTGGGTCGTGACAGACAACGAGGGAAAACAGTATAAGGTCTACGTCGGGCGGGAGCTCTTGACGGGCGGCGGGTACTACTGCATGTTCGCCGGCAGACGCAGCGTTTACGTGCTCGACAACTCGCTTGCCACAAGCGTGCTCGCGCCTGTCGAGACGTACGTCACGCCTTATATAATATTCGGCATCTCGCAGGACGATTTTTATACTGTTGACGATTTCAGCGTCTACAGAAACGGTGAAAAATTCATAACGGCGGAGCTTGTCGCGTCGGATATTCAAAATAACTCCGAGGCGCTCGCGGAGCATATACTGACCTATCCTGCCGCATACTCGCCCGATTCCTCAAAGCTGTACGGCATATTCACACAGTTTTCGGAGCTGAAGGGCGAGTCGACATATAAGCTTTCCGCCGACGAGGAGGACTTTGAGTCCTGCGGCCTCGACGAGCCGGAATATATGGTATCGTTCAATTATAAATCGCGGGAGTATTATTTCCTCGTCAGCTCGCTTGACGACGACGGATATTACTACGTCGTCTCGAATATCTACAGCGATATAATCTCAAAGGTCCCGAGGGACACGCTGAGCTTTCTTGAATACGACTTGCTCGACTGGGTGTCGCCTTACATTTTTGAAATGTATATAACATCCGTTTCGGAGATATCGGTAGAGTCCGAAAAGACAGACGTCACGTTTTTGCTGAACCATTCCGCGGATTCCTCCGGAGCGCCGACGCTCACTGTCGAAACGGGGGACGGAAGGCTTTTCTCGGGCGCTGAGGAGGTAAACAATTTCAGACAGCTCTACAAGACGTATCTTTCGATAGACATACAGGACTACCTGCCCGAAACGGTGCCCGAGAGCGACGTAAAAATGTCTGATTTTCTATCGGACGAAAAAAACAGAAATCTGACGTTTAAGGTCAAGACATTCGGCGCGGGTGAGACGACGTACGAGTTTTACAGATACACCACGAGGCGGTGCGCCGTGAAGGTAAACGGGAGCGCGGAGTTTTACGTTCCGTACGACATAGTAAAGAAGATAGAGAGCGACACTGCAAGGTTTTTGAACGGGGAGCCGATAGACTCTTACGGGAAGAATTGACGAGTACTTTATCACGAGGCACAGACCCATTACGAAAGTTTTGCTCAAGCTTTTCCAAAAGCTTGCGGGGTCGAGGGGCAGAGCCCTCGTCGCGCTCCGCAGAGCGCGAAAGCTCCGATACGCGTTCTTTTT
>CANRNZ010000145.1 GCA_947632135.1 uncultured Clostridia bacterium | reverse complement strand
CGCTCTGCGGAGCGCGACGAGGGCTCTGCCCCTCGACCCCGCAAGCTTTTGAAAAAGCTTGACCAAAACTTTTGTGTCGGGTGAGTGCGATGTTCCTCACCCGTTCTTCGGCACTTCCTTTATCCCCTCGTCGGTTATAAGCGAATACCTCCTGCCCTTCAGAACCTCTATCAGTTCCTCGTTTGTCTTTATCTCAAAATCTGTCACGATTCCTCCGGTGGGCACGTGCTCCTTATCGTGATGGTCGGAGCCCGACGTTATAATCTTTTCGGGATAGTACTCCGCATATGCCGCTGCCGCTTTGTTCGCGCTGTTTTGACCGGGGTGCCCGTTAAACACCTCGTATCCGTCGACCGCCCACGGGAAAACGACGTGCATATTCCATCTGAACGGGTGCGCCTGTATCGTTACAAGCTCGCGCCACGCCTCGTCGTGAAACGCTTGTATATCGGCGAGATAGAAATTTTCGCGCGCGAGAAGATATTCCTCCGTGAGTCCGAAAACGAGGTAATCGTTTGAGTACTGCGGGAAGCGTATTTCGGCTCCGAGGAGTATATTGAGTCTGTCCCCCGCCGCGTCCTTTAAAATTTCGTACGCGTTTACAAAATGGCGCACCTTTTCAGCCCAGCTTTTTTTATCGTAGTCAGCCGTGGGGTGGCAGACTGCCGAAAAATGGTTTGTGAGCACGACTGTGCTGTAGCCGTATTTTACGTATTTTTCGACTATACCCTCCGCTGACTCGTCGGCGCAGGGGCTGGCGTCGCGGCTGTGGCAATGGAGCTCTGTTTTATATTTTTTCTGCATTGTCGATAATAACCCTTTCACGCGAAAAATAATATAATAAATAATAAATGAAAAACGAAACTAAGAATATTGTCCGCCGTTTTCCGCTGTTTTCTTCGGAGCATAAACGGCATTTGCATAAATCAATTTTCGGGCAGATTTCGGCGAATTTTAATTTTTTCGGATTTCAAAGATTTTCATATTTTTAAATACTTAAAAATATCGACGCAATCCGAAAATTCCGAAAATTTATAAAATTAGTTTTGTCCGCACAGCAGATTTTACATCTTTATTGCGTCTTTGTCAAATATATTTTTAAATTTATATTTTTATTGACAAGTTGTCACACGCTGTGATAAAATTATTTTTGACTTGGAGGGGAATATTATGGCAGAAGTTTTAAAAAATTTCTTTAAAGGAAGTTTTATAGACATTTGCATAAAACTTGCTGTCGCCGCGCTGATACTCATTATCGGCTTTTGGCTGACAAAAATCGTCTCAAAGCTGCTTAAAAAAGGGAGACTTATGAAAAGAGCGGACGCCGCGGTGCGCGGATTTACCGAAAGCGCCGTGAGCGTCGTTCTTAAAATACTGACCGTAATCACCGCCGCGGCGTATCTCGGCGTTCCGATGGCGTCCGTGGTCGCCGTTCTCGGCTCCGCGGGGCTTGCAATAGGTCTTGCGATACAGGGAGGTCTTTCAAACGTCGCGGGAGGGGTAATTCTGATAATCAACCGCCCGTTTTCCGTCGGGGACTTCATAACGATTGACGACAAATCGGGGACAGTTCAGTCGGTAGGTATCTACTACACCACGATAAGAACCCCGAACAACAGGAAAATCGTGATACCGAACGGCGTTGTCGCGGGGTCTGTCATTACAAATCTGGAAAGCCGCGAGACAGTACGCCTTGACCTCACGTTCTGCGTCTCGTAAGATTCAGACTCCGATACGGTGCGAAGGGTTCTTTTGTCTCTTGCCGCCGAAAACGAAAAAATCGAAAAGGAGCCCGCGCCGAAGGTCGTTCTGACGGAGCACGCCGATTCCGCGCTGAAATTCTGCCTTCAGACATGGGTGAAAAGCGAGGACTATTGGACTGTCAATTTTGAAATGAATGAGAAGGTAAAAAAGGCATTTGACGAAAACGGTATTTCAATTCCCTTCCCACAGCTTGACGTACATATTGACGAAAGGCGACGCGGCGATTGTGAATAAATACTTATGCCGTTTATATTTTCCGACAGATTCTACAGACTAATTTTAAAGTAAAATACAAAAAAACGAACCGCTCTCAAACGGACCGGTTCGTGCGCTTTTTTTACTTTTTTCTCTTCTTTTCTTTTTACTCTTCCTCGACGCTGTATGTTTCGGCATCCTTCTGCGCCTGAGCCTCGGCAAGAGCTCTCTCGCGCGCCTCGAGAACTGCGGCTTCAAGTTGCGCCCTGAATGAAGAATTTATGGGGTGGACTATATCGCGGTAGGTACCGTCGGGGTTTTTACGGCTCGGCATTACTATAAGATATCTGTCGCGCGCATAAATAACTTTTATATCGTGCACCGCAAGCTGTTCATCAAATGTAACGGACGCAATAGCTTTCATCGGACCGTCATCGTTAAAAAGCTTTCTAATCTTGATGTCAGTAATATTCATTCTTGTCCTCCTGTTTTATTTAACTTGTTGAACTCAGTATACTATCTATATATGAATAATAAATGAATAATTTGTAAAATATTTGCACTATTATTAAGCTCTTGTAAATAATAAAACAGAGTGATATAATTATAGACGGAAAACGGAACGTTTATTCCGTTATATTTCTTATTTTTAAGCTCAAAGCGCCGAACAAAACTATAAAAAAGCACAATCGCCGAAAATAAATATAAATAAATTTAAGAAATATTCGAAAAAATAAATTAAGGCGCAAATTAAAAAATAATTTAAAAGATATTTAACAAATGATTTCACAAAAAAATTTTAAAATTTTTTAATAAAATCAAGAAATCCGAAAAGTTTTCGGGGCATATTTATATTGCTTATATACTTATTTTATATCTTTTATGTCTTATATCTATATCGCAGGAAAGGTGATGCGGAACATGTCTCTTCCAAACACACATTACGGAGCCGAGTACATAGGCTCGCTTTTTGAAGGAGAGAAAAAAACGCTGTTCTTCGCCGGTATCGGCGGCGTCAGCATGTGCTCTCTCGCGTATATATCAAAGCTTCGCGGACACACCGTCTCGGGGTACGACAGGACGCCGTCGAAAACCACGCGCGAGCTTGAATCAAAGGGGATAAGCGTATACTACGAAAACGACGTGTCTCACATGGACGGCGTCGATATTCTGATATACACCGTCGCGATTCCGAAGGACACGCCCGAGTACAAATACGCTCTTGAAAACAGTATACCCTGCATATCGAGAGCGGACTACCTCGGATATCTTATGAGCTCATACAAAAACAGCATCGGCGTTTCGGGAATGCACGGAAAGAGCACGACGACCTCGATGCTCGAAAAAATCTTCGTCACCGCGGGATGTGACCCGACGGTAAGCTGCGGCGCGACGATGCTCGACACGGGCTGCGCGCACCGAATAGGCTCCGACGAGTTCTTTATATTCGAGGCGTGCGAATACATGGACTCGTTTCTCGATTTTTACCCGACGCTCGCCGTAATACTGAATATAGAGCTTGACCACGTCGACTATTTTCACTCAATGGAGCAAATCGAGGAGTCCTACGGTAAATTTGCCGACAAGACGGGAAAGGGCGGGACTGTCGTTGCCAACATATGCGACGACAACGTCATGCGCGCGGTGAAAAATTACGGCGGTCATCTTGTGACGTTCGGAGTCGAGAGCGGCGAGGCGGACTACAGCGCGCAGAATATCACGTTTGAAAACGGGCGCGGGCGATTTGACATTTTCGAAAACGGAAAGCCGCTCTGCAAAATAAAGCTTAACGTGTTCGGCGCGCACAGCGTTGCGGACGCGCTCGCGGCGGCCGCCGCCGCGCACCGCTCGGGTATTTCTCCCGACAAAATAGAAAAGGGGCTCGCGCTTTACGAGGGCGCCGCCAGAAGAATGGAATTTTCGGGAATGACGAAAAAGGGAGCCGTAATCTACAACGACTACGCGCACCACCCGACGGAGATAGAGACGACGCTCGCGGCGGCTGCCGAATTCACCGCGGGCAAGCTTTTCTGCATATTCCAGCCGCACACATACTCAAGGACGAGCGAGCTTTTTGACAGCTTTGTAAAGGTACTCTCGGACAGCCGAGCGTACGAGATAGTGCTCTCGCCGATATACTCCGCGAGAGAAACGAACACGCTCGGGGTTTCCTCGGAGATGCTTGCCGAAAGGATAAGGGAAAATTCGAAGAAGGCGTCGTGCTTTGAGGATTTCACCGACATATCGTACTATATAGCCGAGAAGGCGGAGAAGGACGACGTTGTTGTTGTCATGGGAGCGGGGGACATTCCCGCGGTTATAAATATGATGAAGTAAAAAGTAAAAAGTAATAAGCAATAAGCAAATGTAATACGGGGATAATGCGGGAGAGCTTGAGGCGGCGCCGAGGGCTTTTCCGCATTTTTTCGCGCGTTGTTTACGCGTTGTTCGCACTTGCCCAACACAAAAGTTTTGGTCAAGCTTTTTCAAAAGCTTGCGGGGTCGAGGGGCAGAGCCCTCGTCGCGCTCCGCAG
>CANRNZ010000144.1 GCA_947632135.1 uncultured Clostridia bacterium | reverse complement strand
CTTTAAGGCAAGCGTCTTTATTGTGTTGATTTCGTCCCAAGTGGCGAGCTTCAGCGCTACGGCGTGATAGTCGTTGATCAGCGGGTCGTGCAAATCGTCGTTTTTGTACGAGGTCTCAAATACGGGAGAGTCGAAAACGATTCCCTCCTCGACGCCGTATCTTTTCGCAAAAGAGCCCGCCGAAATATTTCTTATTATGACCTCGAGCGGGATTATATCCACTTTTTTGACAGCCGTCTCACGCTCGCTCAGCTCTTTTACGAGATGAGTGGGAACACCCTCCTTTTCGAGCATTGCCATAAGGAAGTTAGACATTCTGTTGTTTATAACGCCCTTGCCCTCTATTGTGCCCTTTTTGAGCCCGTCAAGCGCCGTCGCGTCGTCCTTATATGAAACTATAACGACTCCCTCTTCGTCTGTGGCGTAGACCTTTTTTGCCTTGCCCTCGTACATCATTTCCGTTTTCTTCATTTGACTGTTTCTCCTTAGTAATTTAGTAACTTGATAAATTTGGGTGAATTGGGGTAAATTATGACTTTTTATACAAACGGCTTAAAAGGCAAATGCCTGTTTAAGAGCCGATGGTTGACACACAAAGGGTCGTTTCCTCAAGCACGTCAAGAAGCACCCGGACAGTATCAAGAGACGTCAGCACAGTGACGTTGTTTTCGACGGCGCATCTCCTTATCGTCTGACCGTCGGTGTTGACGTGGTCAGCGCTGATGTTTCTCGTGTTTATAACGTACGTCACATAGCCCTGCCTTATCGAGGTCAGTATATCGTCGGCGCCCTCGCTTATCTTGCGCCTTATTCTGGTGCGTATGCCGTGACCTTTGAGAAACTCCGCGGTGCCCCTTGTCGCCTCTATGTTGAAGCCGAGAAGATAGAAGCGGCGTATGAGCTCGAGCGCCTCCTCCTTATCGTCGTCGGCAATTGTCGCGAACACCGTACCGTAGTTTTGCAGCCTGACGCCCGACGCCTGAAGCGCCTTGTAGAGCGCGCGGTTGAGCCTGTCGTCGTACCCTATCGCCTCTCCCGTGGACTTCATTTCGGGTGAAAGATATGCGTCAAGCCCGCTGAGCTTTGAGAACGAAAATGCAGGCGCCTTTACGTACCAGCGGCCGCGCTTTTCGGTGTAAGTGTCGAGCCCCTGCTCCTTCAGACTCTTTCCGAGTATGACGAGCGTCGCGATGTCCGCAAGGCTGTACCCCGTGGATTTCGAAAGAAACGGCACGGTACGCGACGAGCGCGGGTTCACTTCTATTATATATACTGTATCGGATTTGTCAACAATAAACTGAATATTGTACAGACCGACAATCCCGATACCGAGCCCGAGGCGCTTTGTGTAATCGAGTATGACCGATTTCACCTTTTCCGATATGCTGAACGTCGGGTAAACGCTTATCGAGTCGCCCGAGTGTATTCCCGTTCTTTCGACAAGCTCCATTATTCCCGGAACAAAGACGTCCTTTCCGTCGCATACCGCGTCGACCTCGACCTCTTTTCCCTGAATGTATTTGTCAACAAGCACAGGCTTGTCGACGTCCACCTCGACTGCGGTTTTCAGATAGTGGCGAAGCTGGTGCTCGTTTGCGACTATCTGCATTGCTCTTCCGCCGAGAACGAAGCTCGGACGCACAAGAACGGGATATCCGATTTCACGCGCCGCCGCGACCCCGTCCTCTATGTTGGTGACAGCCTGCCCTCTCGGCTGCGGAATGTCAAGCTCAAAGAGCAGCTTTTCAAACAAGTCGCGGTTTTCCGCTCTGTCTATCGCGTCGCAGTCCGTACCGATAAGACGCACTCCGCGCGCTCTCAGGGACTCCGCGAGATTTATTGCGGTCTGCCCGCCGAGAGAAGCGATGACCCCCTCGGGTTTTTCAAGAAGGATTATATTCATAACGTCCTCGGTGCAGAGCGGCTCGAAATAGAGCTTGTCCGAGGTGGTGTAGTCGGTGGATACAGTCTCGGGGTTGTTATTTATGATTATTGCCTCGTATCCCGCATTCTTTATCGTCTTTACCGCGTGAACCGTCGAATAGTCAAACTCGACGCCCTGCCCTATCCTGATAGGCCCCGAGCCGAGAACAATGACCTTTTTCCTGTCAGACACGACGGACTCGTTTTCCTCTTCGTATGTCGAATAGAAATACGGAATATAGCTGTCAAACTCCGACGCGCACGTGTCTATCATCTTGTACACGGGCATAAGAGAGTTTTCGACTCTCATATTGTAAACGGTGTTCTCGTCGGTGTTCCAGAGGTCGGCGACGGCTCGGTCGGAAAAGCCCATTTTCTTTGCCGTCCGAAGAACGGGCAGGCTGTAGGGATTTTGAGCTATCTCCTTTTCCTCGGCGACTATATTTCCGAGCTTTTCGATAAACAGCATGTCAATCTGCGTCGCGTCGGCGATAAGCCCCATGTCCGCCCCGCCGCGAAGAAGCTCCGCTATCGCGTAGATTCTGTCGTCCGTTCCGAGCTTTATGTAATCGAGCAGCTTGCCGTGGTCTGCGCCGTCGAACTTTTTCATATGCAGATGATACGCGCCTATCTCAAGGGAGCGTATGCTTTTAAGAAGAGCCTCCTCTATCGTTCTGCCGATGCCCATGACCTCGCCGGTCGCCTTCATCTGAGTCGACAGGCAGTTGTTTGCGCCCGAAAATTTGTCAAACGGGAAGCGCGGCATCTTGCAGACGACATAGTCGAGAGTCGGCTCAAAGGACGCGGGGGTATTTGCTATTCTTATCTCGTCAAGGGTCATTCCGACGCTTATTTTCGCTGACACTCTCGCGATTGGGTAGCCGCTCGCCTTCGAGGCGAGAGCCGACGAGCGCGAAACTCTCGGATTTACCTCTATAAGATAGTAGCTGAAAGAGTGCGGGTCGAGCGCGAACTGAACGTTGCACCCGCCCTCTATTTTCAGCGCGCGTATTATTTTCAGCGCGCTGTCGCGCAGCATGTGGTATTCTTTATTGGTAAGAGTCTGCGACGGGCAGACGACAATGGAGTCGCCCGTATGTATTCCGACGGGGTCGACGTTTTCCATATTGCAGATTGCGACGGCGGTGTCGTTTGAGTCCCTTATGACCTCGTATTCTATTTCCTTGTAGCCCTTAATGCTCTTTTCTATAAGCACCTGATGAACAGGAGAGAGCGCGAGAGCGTTTTTCATAATGACCCGGAACTCCTCCTCGCCGTCGGCAAAGCCGCCGCCGGTACCTCCGAGGGTAAACGCGGGACGAAGCACCACGGGGTATCCGATTTCGCGCGCCGCGGCAAGCCCCTCCTCCATTGAGTGCGCAATCATTGACGGGAGGACAGGCTCGCCGAGCTCCATACAAAGCTCCTTGAAAAGCTCTCTGTCCTCGGCGCGCTCGATTGAGGAGCTGTCCGTTCCGAGAAGCTCGACCTGACACTCGCTGAGAACACCTTTTTTCTCAAGCTGCATTGCGAGGTTCAGCCCCGTCTGCCCGCCGATTCCGGGAACTATCGCGTCAGGGCGCTCGTATCTTATAATTTTCGCGATATATTCAAGGGTGAGCGGCTCCATATAGACCTTGTCTGCAATAGACGTGTCGGTCATTATAGTCGCGGGGTTGGAGTTGCACAGGACGACCTCGTAACCCTCCTCCTTCAGCGCGAGGCAAGCCTGAGTGCCCGCGTAGTCAAATTCGGCGGCCTGACCGATGACAATCGGGCCCGAGCCTATGACAAGTATCTTGTGTATATCAAGTCTCTTAGGCATTTTCCGCGCCCTCCTTCGTCGCCTTCATCATGTCTATGAATTTATCAAACAAATACGCGCTGTCCTGCGGCCCCGGCGCGCTCTCGGGGTGGTACTGAACGCTGAACACCCTGTCCGCCTCCGACGAGACGCCCTCGACCGTGTTGTCAAGCAGGTTCATGTGCGTCACCTTAAGCCCCGTTCCCTCGACGCTGTCAAGGTCGACGGCGTACGAGTGATTCTGAGAGGTTATCTCGACCTTTCCCGTTTCGAGATTTTTCACCGGGTGGTTTCCCCCTCTGTGACCGAATTTCAGCTTGTAGGTCTTTGCGCCGTAGGCGAGAGATATCATCTGATGACCGAGGCATATTCCGAATATCGGATATTTGCCGCGTATCTCCCTTACAAGATTTACGACCTGCGGTACGTCCTCGGGGTTGCCCGGCCCGTTTGAAAGAAAGACGCCGTCGGGTCTCATATTGTCTATAACCGAGGCGGGAGTATCAAACGGAACGACCGTCACGTTGCAGCGCCTTGCGTTCAGGGAACGGATTATATTAAGCTTTATTCCGCAGTCCACGGCGACTACGTTGTACCTCGGGTTTGCTGTTCGCGAGTACCACCTTTTCGGGCAGCTCACTCGGGGAACGGCGTCGTGCGGTATCTCGCTTGAACGGAGAGTCTCAAGCGCGAGCTCGAGCGGCGTGTCCTCGTCCGTTATAAGAACCTTTCGGCTGCCGAGGTCCCTTATCGAGCGGGTCAGCTTTCTCGTGTCA
>CANRNZ010000143.1 GCA_947632135.1 uncultured Clostridia bacterium | reverse complement strand
GTCGAGGATAAGAAAATCGGAGTCCCCGTAGAAAGCGCGCGCAATCGAAAGCTTTTGCCACTGACCAATCGACAGCTCCGTGCCGTCCTCCTCGAAAAAGCGCATAAGACTCGTGTCATACCCGTCCTTCAGCTTCTTTATAAACGTGTCGGCATTAGCGGACCTCGCGGCGTTTTCCACATCCTCTCTGTCATATCCCTTTTCCACCTGCCCGAACATAATATTCTCACCGGCGGTAAAAGCGTACTTTCCGAAGTCCTGAAAGATGATTCCGAACATTCCGTAAAGCTCTTTCACGTCGTATTCCCTGATGTCCGCGCCGTCAAGCAGAATGACGCCCTCAGTCGGGTCGTAAAGGCGAGTCAAAAGCTTTATAAGGGTCGTCTTTCCCGCGCCGTTCAGCCCCACGAGCACGGCGGTCTCGCCCTTGTCAAGAAATAAATTCATATGCTTTATGACGTACCTGTCGCTCCCGGGATACCTGAATGATACGTCGCGAAACTCTATGGTATGCGCAACGCCCCGCGTTACGTGGCGAGGGGACTCAACCGACGGAACAATCCTTGATTCTTCATTCATAAAGGAAATCATGTTGTCGATAAACAGCGTCCCCTCGTATATCGTCGCAACGGTCGATATAATTGACGAAACGGACGAGGAAACGGAGTTCAGGGCGCCGGTATACAGCGTGTAGTCGCCGACCTGTATTGCCCCGTCGTAAACACGCTTTGCAATATACAAAAACAACCCGCAGTTCACACCCGAGCTGACAAGGGAAAGCCCCATGCTCCAGCCGTTTTCGGCGTATATAAGCCTCTTTATCCCTTTAAAATACCTTCCGAACGTGTCCTTGTAGCAGTTTATAAACAAATCGGAAAGTCCGAACATTCGAACTTCCTTCGCAATGTCCTTGTTCAGCATAAGGTCATTGTAGTACTGCATCTGCCGCCTGTCCTTCGAGCGCCGTCTCATATATTCGAAATTCTTTTTTCTGTAAACGAACGTCACAATCGCAACGGGCACGGACAAAAGCACCATAACGACAGGCGCCAGAGGGGATATACCCGCAAGAATCACAATAAACGAAACAAGACTTATCGCGGTGCTGATTATACCGAATACAGACTGAAGAATGGATATCGGACGGTTCCCCGCCTCGCGCCCCGCGTTTTCGAGCTTTTCGTAAAACTCGGGCATATCAAAGCTCGCCATATCGACGCCCTTTGACTTGTTCAAAATTTTAAGCTTGATGTGATTTGTGACAAGCTCGCCCGAGATTCTGACAATCATGCCGTAAACGGAGTTTATGAGCGACGACAGGAAAATAAACCCGAACTGGAAAATCAGATATTTCATGACAGTCCCGAACCCGTCGGCGCGTCCCGCGATTATATCTACAAGCGAATTTATAAGCTGCCGCGATATGAGGGCGCTCACAACGGGAATAAAACCGTTTATAACCGAATATCCCATCATCATGAAGAGTATCCACGGCTTCGCTTCCCATACAAGCTTAAAAATATAAAAAAGACGGTAGGTAAAGCCCCATACAACTTCCTTTACGTATCTCGGAACGTCTTTTAAATTTCGAGGCTTCTGCGGTTTTATTTTGTCGTAATTCGGATGTCTCGGCGGTCCCATCATCATAACGCTCACCTCTTTTTTACAGTCTCGTATATTATATAACAAATATCCGATTATTTCAATATTTTTTTGTTTTAATATTTGACAGAAATCGTCAAGTATTGTATACTGTTAAGACAAGTAAGGCATATGTGTAAACGACTTTATATTTATTATTTTATAATTAAACAGAAAAAGGTGTAAAATGTCAGACACAGCAGCAAAAACAAACAGACCCGAAAAAAACAAAACGGTTTTTTCGCCCTGCGACATACTTCTCCCTCCCTATGAGCCAAAGAGCGAAAAATGGGAAAGGTGGGCGGTTATAGCCTGCGACCAGCACACATCGGACGTATCTTATTGGGACGACGTAAAAGAAACTGTAAAGGACGAGCCGTCAACTCTTGAGCTGATACTTCCCGAAGCGTACCTCGGCTCAAAGGAAGAAGAGACTCAGAAGCAGAGAATAAAAAGAGCGATGAAGACTCTCGACAGCGGCTGGCTGTCAAGATATAACAATTCCTTTGTTTACGTTGAAAGAAAGCTCTCAAACGGAAAAACAAGACGCGGCATTGTCGGCAAAATAGACCTTGAAGAATATGACTACTCAAAAAAAACCGCCTCGGCTGTAAGACCTACCGAGGGAACAGTCGCCGAAAGAATACCTCCGAGAATGGAAATACGGCGCGAGGCTGCGCTCGAAGCGCCTCACGTCATGGTGTTCGTAAACGACGAAAAAGACAGAATAACAGAATTTCTCTCCGAGAGAAAAGGCGAAATGCGCGCGCTGTATGACTTCGAGCTCATGCTCGGCGGCGGACACATTACAGGGTACCTTGTCGAGGGAGAGCTTCAAAAAGAGGTCCTCGAAAAAATATCTGCGCTCGAAAAATACGGACGCGAAAACGGTGTCCTCGTCTACGGTGTCGGCGACGGCAATCACTCTCTCGCAACGGCAAAGGCGTGCTACGAGGAGCTGAAAAAGACGGACAGCACGGCTCCCGCCACATCTAAGGCGAGATACGCCGCAGTAGAGCTCGTCTCGGTATATGACGACGCGGTCGTATTTGAGCCGATATACAGACTTGTAAAAGGAGTCGAGCCTCGTAAATTTATATCGGAGGCTGAAAAGCTCTCGGAAAACGTATCGGAAAACAGAACGGAAAATACAAAGGGCGCAGCGCTGAAAAAGGTCACCTGCGTCTCAAAGGCGGGGGACGTCGAAATAAATATCCCCGTAAAGGAAGGCGGCCTTACAGTCGGCGCGATTCAGGATTTTATCGACAGCATGTCGGCAAAAGAAAACGGCATAATATGCGACTATATTCACGACGAGAGCACACTTCGCGCTCTCGCCTCTGAGGACGACACGGTAGGACTCCTCTTTTCGGGAATGGAAAAAAGCGAGCTGTTCCCATACGTCTCCGCAATCGGAGCTCTCCCGAGAAAGACGTTCTCAATGGGCGACGCGTCAAGTAAAAGATATTACCTTGAGCTAAGGAAGATAAAATAACGCGCAAAATCGGAGCCTTAAGTATAATATAGTATAAAAGTACAGCTTGTGATAAAATAAAACAAAAAAAGCAGGGCGGCGCGGTTTTTTAAACCGCGCCGCCTTGCGCTGTGCCCCGAAATAGAGGGGGCGTCCCGTCAGAGCTCAGTCAACAGCATAAACACTCGCGCGTTTTCTGCCGTTTGAAATGTGCTCGAACTTAACTCTTCCGTCAATAAGGGCAAACAGAGTGTCGTCAGAACCGATACCCACATTGTTTCCGGGATGGATTTTCGTTCCTCTCTGTCTGACTATAATATTACCCGCAAGAACCGCCTGACCGTCAGCTTTCTTGACGCCGAGACGCTTGGACTCACTGTCGCGTCCGTTCTTTGTGGAACCGACTCCTTTTTTGTGAGCAAAGAACTGTAAGCTTATTCTAAGCATTTTGATTTCCTCCGCTAAAAAGTATTTCAGACGATGTCTTCATCGTCTTTGATTTCGACGCTGAGATAGTCGTAATATTCTTCCGCAAGGTCGCAAAGCTGGTCGTAGTACCCCTTAAAGGCTCCCGACGCCGCATACTGCTTTTTCTCGTCCTCGGCATAATCGGGAAGCGCTCCGAGGGACGTCACCGTGATTTTGGCTTTGTCCTCGTCGATAAGGTACTGCACGTCCGTTTCAAACGAAACCTCAATCATATTTACAACGAGCATCGTCATCGAGGAGAGCGCCGCGCAAAGAACGTCGTCGCCCGCGTCGGCGAAGCCCGAATGACCGACCTCTTCAAACCCGTAGAAGAATCCGCCGCGCCGATAAAAAGTTACGCGCGTCATATTCAGCCTTCAATAGCCGTGATTTGAACTTTGGTATAAGGCTGTCTGTGACCGAGCTTTCTCTTCTCGTTTTTCTTGGGCTTGTAGGTCATAACGTATATTTTCTTGGCCTTGCCGTTCTTAACGACACTTGCCTTGACCTTTGCGCCTTCGACAACGGGAGTACCGATTTTCATACCGTCGTCGGCAGAAACAGCGAGAACGGGGAACTCGACTTCGGTTCCTTCCTCAACATTCAACTTTTCAACGAAAACGAAATCGCCCTCGCTGACCTTGTACTGCTTTCCGCCACTTTCAATAACAGCAAACACGAAAAGCACCTCTCTTTCATCATGTCTCGCTAAAGGTGGCAAAGCGAAGCTTTTTTGAGGCCACCATTATGCGGCATCTTATATTTTACCATCAAGATAAAAAAATGTCAAGCACTTTGACATTTTTTATATATTTTCGGTTAAAAAATCGCACGCACACAATATCGCGAGGCACAGACCCAACACAAAAGTTTTGGTCCACCTTGCCCTTGGGGCCCCCACAAAAGCTTTGCTTTTGTGGGGAGTGG
>CANRNZ010000142.1 GCA_947632135.1 uncultured Clostridia bacterium | reverse complement strand
ATGATTGGCGTTTCTTTTGAAGCTTTTCTTTGCGCCGATTGCGTCAAAGAAAAGCGTCGGTAAAGTTAGTTTCTGAAGTGGTCAGTGGCCAGTGGTCAGAGCCTCCCCTGAAAGGGGAGGTGGCGCAAGCGCCGGTGGGGTTCTGCCACGAGGTTTTATACAGCGCTAACCGACAGACGCTTTTTCTTGACTCAGAAGCGCAAGAAAAAGCTTTGCAAAAAGAACGCGTATCGGAGCTTTCGCGCTCTGCGGAGCGCGACGAGGGCTCTGCCCCTCGACCCCGCAAGCTTTTGAAAAAGCTTGACCAAAACTTTTGTGTTGGGTCTGTGCGAACAGGGTGCGAACTTTGAAAAAAGTGCAAATCGCTCTTAATCTCTTAATCAGTCAATTTTTTCAATTTTAACTTATCTCTCTAAACTCTCTCGGAAAGGAGATGTAATTATGGCTCTGCCTAACTGGTTTGTGTGCGTTATAGGAATAGGAATCGTGTTTGTCGGTCTTATCAGCCTCGTTCTTATCTGCTCCGTGACCGGAGCCGTCTGCAAAATTTTTGCCGGCTCTCCCAAAAAGGACAAAGCGCCGTCCGCGCCGTCTTCGCAGTCGGAGGAAATACCGAACAAGCGTGAATTCATTGCCGCCGTGTCCGCCGCTCTCGCGGAGGAGCTCGGAGAAGACGTGTCCGCCATACGGATACTTTCGGTAAAAAGAATCTAAAAAAATTAACTATTTAACTATCTAACTATTTAACAGCTTGAGAATTAAACAATTTGAGAATTCGAAAATCAACTTTTGAAAATCAACAGTTTCGGAATCCGCGAATTTAAAACTTAAAATTTATAATCCAAAATTCCGACTCC
This sequence comes from uncultured Clostridia bacterium, assembly GCA_947632135.1. GTDB lineage: Bacteria > Bacillota > Clostridia > Oscillospirales > CAG-272 > RUG14199. The sequence continues at coordinate 3,824 of CANRNZ010000142.1, read as the reverse complement.
GCGCCGACGGCGCATTACGCAATTTTCAAAATCAGAATCAAAATCAAAATCAACGCGGCATGGCGCGTGCCTTGCCGTTTAACGGAGGAAAACACTTATGAAAATGTACAGGGTAAACGTAAACGGAACTATGTATGAAATAACTCTCGAGGTCTGCGACGCCGCAGAGGCAAAAAATGCTCCCGCCGCAGCACCCGCGCCCGCAGCGGCCGCTCCCGCCGGCGGCGAGAAGGTGACAAGCCCGATGCCGGGCACAATCCTTCAAGTCAACGTACAAAACGGTCAGAGCGTAAAGGCGGGCGACGTCCTCTTTATCCTTGAGGCTATGAAAATGGAGAACGAGATAATGGCTCCGTGCGACGGCAAAGTCACCGTTCTGACGACCAAAGGCGCCGCTGTCGAGACAGGCGCTCCCCTTGCCTCTATAGAATAATACTGCAAAAAGGTTAAAAGGTTAAACGGAGGAACAGGGATAATGTCAAAAAAAATACTGTGTATTTTTCTCTGCGCCGTAATGCTCGTCTGCGGGGTATTTGCCACCGCGGTGAGCGCGGCTGACGCGGACGGTGAAAACCGCGTTGAAATTAAAGGATATACTTACGACAGCGAAAAAAAGGAGCTTACAGTCACGCTCGCAAACAAGGGCGCCGCGGTAAGCAATGCCGTGTTTGTTGTCGAGGGCTATGACGGAAACGGCATAGTCTTTGATTCGGGCGACTACGTAAACGTCAGCGGTAAATCCTTCCCCGGCGCAAACGTCGGAACAATAGGAGCCGGCACTACAAAGGACGTCGTTTTCCACGCGGAGCTTGCCGACCCCGACAACCCGCCGAGGGTGCAGGCGCTTCTTGCCTGCAACGATGAGTCAAGCGAGATAAGCGCCGGTACGTCCTACCGCATGGTGTGCCGCTACGACAATATTTTCGTAAAGCAGACTGCCCCGTCATACGGTCAGGTCATAATAAACTTCTTAAAGCAGACGGGCTTTTCCATGATAGCGCAGAACTGGAAGGTTCTCGTCATGATAGTTATAGCCTGCGTTCTGCTTTACCTCGCCATAGGCAAGGGCTTTGAGCCGCTGCTTCTCGTACCGATTGCCTTCGGAATGCTTCTCACAAATCTCCCCGGCGCGGGGCTCTTCCACGAGGAGCTGTTTGCAAACGGGCACGTTCACTGGGAGCTTTTCAATGCCGCCGAAAGCGTAACTCCCGGTCTCATTGACTACCTCTATCTCGGCGTAAAGCTCGGAATATACCCCTGCCTTATCTTCTTCGGCGTTGGGGCAATGACCGATTTCGCTCCCCTTATAGCAAATCCCAAGAGCCTTCTTCTCGGCGCGGCGGCGCAGCTCGGTATATTCCTTGCGTACATCGGCGCGACGTTCCTCGGCTTTCTTCCCGCCGAGGCGGGCTCAATCGGTATTATCGGAGGCGCCGACGGACCGACGGCAATTTTCGTCACCTCAAAGCTCGCGCCTCATCTTCTCGGCCCGATTGCGGTCGCGGCGTATTCGTACATGGCGCTTGTGCCCGTAATACAGCCGCCGATTATGAAGCTGCTCACGACGAAGAAGGAGCGCCAAATCAAAATGGTCGCTCTCAGAGAAGTGTCAAAGAGAGAGAAGATAGTATTCCCGATAGTCGTTACGGTTTTCGTCGCGCTGCTCGTTCCCTCTGCGGCGCCTCTTGTCGGCGCGCTGATGCTCGGAAACCTGTTCCGTGAGTGCGGAGTGACGGAGCGTCTTTCAAAGACTGTGCAGAACGAGCTTATGAATATCGTTACAATCTTCCTCGGAATCTCCGTCGGCGCGACAGCCACGGCAAACACATTCCTGTCGCTCAAGACTCTCGGAATCCTCGCGATGGGCGTATGCGCTTTCGCTTTCGGCACTGCGGGCGGCGTGCTCCTTGCAAAATTCATGAATCTGTTCCTGAAGAAGAAGATAAATCCCCTTATAGGCTCCGCGGGAGTCTCGGCTGTTCCGATGGCGGCGAGAGTTTCTCAGGTCGTCGGGCAGAAGGAGGACCCCTCCAATTTCCTGCTCATGCACGCGATGGGTCCGAATGTCGCGGGGGTTATCGGCTCGGCTATCGCGGCGGGTGTTCTCATCGCGCTGTTCGGCTGATTTTTCGGAATTATTATAATATAATCCGTATAATCCAAAGCCGAAAGGACAGAGAATTTTCGGATTATTTCGGAATTTTAGAATTTTAACTTGATTTTTACTTGATATACTTGATTTACTTTATTTAAAGAAAGGAAAACGAGTCCAAAGATTATGGCAAAAAAGCTTTATATAACGGATACGATACTCCGCGACGCTCACCAGTCTCAGGCGGCTACAAGAATGAGACTCGAGGATATGCTTCCCGCGTGCGGCATACTCGACAGCATCGGATACTGGTCTGTCGAATGCTGGGGCGGCGCGACGTTTGATTCCTGCATGAGATTTCTCGACGAGGACCCGTGGGAGCGCCTGCGCGCTCTCAGACGGGCAATGCCGAATACAAAGCTCCAGATGCTGCTCCGCGCGCAGAACCTGCTCGGATACAAGCACTACGCCGACGACGTCGTCGACGCGTTCGTAAAATGCGCGATTAAAAACGGAATCGACGTAATAAGGGTGTTCGACGCGCTCAACGACACGAGGAACCTCGACGCGCCGATGAAGGCGATAAAAAAGTACGGCGGTATCTGCGAGGCGGCGGTAAGCTATACAAAGAGCCCCGTCCACAACGAAGAATATTTTGTAAATACGGCGCTGAAGCTCCAGGAAATGGGCGCGGACGTTATCTGCATAAAGGACATGGCAAACCTGCTTTTGCCCTTTGAGGCATATTCGCTCGTCAAAAGGCTCAAGGAGGCGGTCTCTGTCCCGATACACCTGCACACACACAACACGACGGGCACAGGCGACATGACAAACCTCATGGCGGCAATGGCGGGAGTCGATATAGTCGACTGCGCGCTCTCGCCCATGGCAAACGGCACGTCGAACCCCTCGACGGAATCCCTCGTCGCGACACTGAAGGGTCACGAGAGAGACACGGGGCTTGACTTAAGTAAACTCGGCGAGGCGGCGAATCATTTCAGAAAGGTAGCCGATAAGCTCAAAGCAGACGGGATACTCGACCCCAAGGTATTGAACGTCGATACAAAGACGCTGCTCTATCAGGTTCCGGGCGGAATGCTCTCAAACCTGCTCTCGCAGTTAAAGCAGGCAAACGCCGAGGATAAGTACTACGACGTGCTGGCGGAAGTGCCCAGAGTCCGCGAGGATTTCGGATATCCTCCGCTTGTGACGCCCACAAGCCAGATAGTCGGCACGCAGGCGGTGCTCAACGTCCTCATGGGCGAGAGATACAAGATGATATCGAAGGAGTCGAAAGGACTTCTCCGCGGAGAATACGGAGCGCTTCCCGGAAAGGTGAACGAGGAGGTACGAAAGAAGGCAATAGGCGACGCCGAGGTAATAACATGCCGACCCGCCGACCTTATCGAGCCCGAGCTTGAGAAGTACCGCGCCGAGGCGGGAGAGCTTGCAAAGTGCGAGGAGGACGTGCTGTCCGTCGCGCTGTTCCCGCAGGTCGCGCCGAAATTTCTTGAAAAGAGGAACGGCGGAAAGACTGTTGGGGCGGAGAAGAAAGGCGGCGCCGAGAAGGGCGGAGAGACGGGGGCAGTCAGAGAGCTCTACGTCGACGACAGGAGCTGAAATTCGCACACATCATCGCGAGGCACAGACCCACTCCGAAAGTTTTCGCGCGCCTTTTTCAAAGTTCGCACAAACTTGTTCGGGAAGTTTTGGTCAAGCTTTTTCAAAAGCT
>CANRNZ010000141.1 GCA_947632135.1 uncultured Clostridia bacterium | reverse complement strand
CGAAATTCTTCTTACAAATTACAACAAAGCGGCTCTGTGTGTTTAAACACAAAGCCGCTTTGTCTTCAGTCTGAGGCGGTTGCGAAAGCAATCGCCTTTTTAAGTGATGTTTGCCCTGCGGGCAAATGATGTTGGCTTCGCGAATGATGTCGCGTCGCCAAGTAGTGTGTGCCTTGCGGCACAATGCGCCAAGAGCGTCCGTTTGGCTCGCAGCTTTCAAAAATCGGCAAGTCCTCCGGATTTGTCGATTTTTGTTTTACTCTACCCTTTTACGCTGTGTGAAGGCTTTAAATCGGTTTGAACTGTTTTGCCCGCGATTTAAAGTGTTGATTTTTATTTTGCTATGTGATATACTGTAGTTGTGGAATTATACGCGTTGGCAATACAATCAAAATAATATAAAAAAGACTGTTTTTGTAAAATTGCAAAAGGAGAGGGTCATGGACAAAAGTAAGAGCGACACCGTATTCAGAACATCTGTCAGAGGTTTTAACAAAGACGACGTCATAAATTATATTTCGGAGGAAAACAGGCGCTTTGCCCAAATGAGCGAGGAGCTGCAGCTCAAAGCCGCGGAGGCTGACGCAAAGGCCGCCTCGGCTGCCGACGAGACGCGTGAAACGAGAGTTTATTTCATGTCCCTTATCGAGGAGAAAGAGCGTGAAATAGAAAGTCTTAAAAAAGCGGAGTCTATGCTGAAGGCTCGGGACGACGAGCTGTCGCGTCTCACTGCGGAGCTTGTAAAGCTCAAGGATGAGCTGTCGGGTACAAAGGAAAGGCTCGCCTCTCTTGAATCCTCCCGTTTGCAAAGCGAGGAAGCGCTCGAGCGCGAAAAGGCGCGCGTTTACGATTTGCAGGCAGAAAACGAAAGCGTAAGAGCCGAAAATTTAAATTTGAATAATATAAACGACGGCTTGAAAGCATCATGCGATGATTCAAAGCGTGAATGCGAGGAGCTTGCCGCCGAGCTTGGCGCATTGAGACTTGAGTGCGAGAAGCCGAATCACGAGGCTGAGGCGCTGAGAGCCGAGAACGTCGCTCTTAAAGCCGAAAACCGTTCTCTCAAAGCAGAATGCGGCGCCATGAAAGCGAAAATTTCAGGTCTTGAGGCGGAAAACGAAAAGAGCATTGAAAAGGCAAAGAACGCAATCGAGGGGCTGAAAAACTCGCTGTCCTCATTTTTCAAAAGCGGCTCGTCCGACAAATAACAAATGATTTTATCGAAAAAAATGCCGCAAAACGGACATAATGCAAAAATCAGCGCGGAAGCAAAAACTGCGTAATACTTAATAGATAAAAACAAGAAGCAAAAAGCAATAATCAAAAATGAAAAATTCAACAAAAGAAATCGGCAGGAAAATACGCGAGGAACGGCTGAAAAAGGCTATGACGCAGTCGGAGCTTGCGGGGGGACTAATATCAAGAAACATGCTCTCGCTCATCGAGAGCGGCAAAGCGCTTCCCTCTCTTGAAACTCTCGAGCATATCGCAAACGTACTTGATATATCGGCAGGATATTTTATGACCGAGTCGGAATCGGAGTCGGAGCTGTATAAAAAAACGGACTGTATTTCAAAAGCGCGGAAGCTCTATTCGGAAAAGAGATACGAGGAATGCGCCGATATATGCAAAAGCGCTCCTTTTGACGACGAGACAAACGCTCTTCTTGCCGAATGCTGTCTCGGGCTCTGCGGAAAAGACATGGAGCTTTTTCATCTGAAGAGCGCGTCAAGCCGTTTGAAATCGGCATACTACGCCGCAAAAAAAAGCATATATCTTTCCGAGGATTTTTACGGGACTCTCGAAGCGTGCGAATTTTTCATAGGCTGCGCCGCCTCGGACGTCGACTCCGACGCTCTCGGGCGCATCGCGAAAAAACCGAGCAGAGTTCCCGCGGGATTTTTCGGCTTTCTTGCCGTTCTCTCATATTTTGACAGGGGCAAAGCCGACGACGCGCTGACGCTCGCGCACGCCTTTCCGTATCTGACAAAGGGTGAGCTGCGGTATCTTCGCGCAAAGGAATACATTATGGAGTTCAAGTATTCAAAGGCGCTCGAAATCCTCCTCGAGCTTGAAAACGGTACGGAGTTCGGATTTATAACAAGATACCGTATATATGCCGATATAGAGTCGTGCTTTGAAAACAGAAGAGAATTTGAGAACGCGTACAAGTATTCGACAAAGAAGCATCGTATGCTCGAAGCGTTTACGAAATGATACGTAAAATACGCATAATCCGCGAATTTTTGAATTTTTTATAATGGCAATGCCGTGATTGCACTATATATAATGCAATCACGGCATTGTATTTTTATGGGCGTATATTCAGCTCATTAGATATGATATAAGCGTAACGGCGCACGCGCCGACCATGAGAAAAGCCAGCAGCACGGCAAATACGCGCAAAAATAATTTTTTGCTCTTTTCGCTCATTTTTAATCGATCCGTCCTAATATTTTAATTATCAAATTTACTATCTGATTTATTATCAAATAAATATAAAATCTCACTTCGTCTTTGACGAGACGTTTACTCCGAGCGCGGGAATCTTGATTTTTCGGCAGGCGCCGACAGGAAGATTTTCAAGCCGCTCGCCGCTCTCAACTCTTACGACCCTGCGCTCTTTTTTAAGAGAAAAGACTGTGACTCCCGACGCGGTTCTGGTCGCCTTTTCGGGAATGAGCGACGACTTGACGGTTATCGCGAAGCCCGCGCTGTCCTCAATGTAAATGTCGAGCGGCTCTGTTTCATAAACCGCTCCCACAACGGGGGACGCCGAGCTGTAGGCGCCTGTAAGGCGTCGTCTTGCAGCTTTTGTCTCGTATGAGCTTACGGGGACTCTGACCCCTTTTCCGTTTTCAAATATGAATACTATATTATGCCCAGATACGTCCTGCGGAAGAACCTTTACCATTATCGGTTTTTCGTCCGTGTCAAAGTTTAGCTTCGGCGCGAGATATTCTCCGAGAGACGACGCCTTGACGCTTTCAAAATCAGCGATTTTTGCCTTGTAGACCTTGCATTTGTCGGTAAAGACTATAATGTCGTCAATGTTTTCGGCGTCCTCGGTATAAACTATCTCGTCACCTTCCTTGAGCTTTTGCTCGTCGTTTCCGCGAAGCGACTGGAACGTCACCTTTTTAAAGTAGCCGCCCCTTGTAAATACGACTCTTACCTTGTAGTTCTCGGTCTCCTCCGGCACGTCCTCGTCTGTTAAGTCCTCGGAGTAAAGAAGCTGTGTTTTTCTCGGTATGGCGTATTTCTTTTTTATCTCGCGCAGCTGCTCTGCGATGTGGGCTTTGAGCTTCAGCTCGTCGCCGAGTATTTCCTCAATGCCTGCTATTTCCTCTTTGAGAGATTCTATTTCTTTTATTCTGTTTATTATATATTCCCTGTTGAGATGTCTCAGCTTTATCTCGGCTATATATTCGGCCTGAACCTCGTCTATTCTGAAGCCCTCCATCAGGTGCGGAACGACCTCGCTTTCCTTTTCTGTCTCTCTGACTATTTTTACAGCCTTGTCAATGTCGAGAAGGATTTTCCCGAGCCCGAGAAGCAGGTGCAGCTTCTCCTTTTTTCTGTCGAGAGTGAAGCGAAGCTCACGTCTGACGCACGTCATTCTGAAATCTATCCAGTGCTTCAATATATCGAGAACGCCGAGCTGCATCGGTACTCCGCCGACAAGCACATTAAAGTTGCAGCCGAAATCGTCCTCGAGCGGGGTGAGCTTGTAGAGTTTTTTCATCAGCGCGTCGGGGTCAGTTCCGCGCTTTACGTCGATTGTGAGCCTGAATCCCGACAAATCAATTTCGTCCCTAACGTCGGTTATTTCCTTGACCTTTGAATCCTTAATCAGCTCCGTCAGCTTTTTCATTATAAGCTCAATCGACGTCGAGTACGGTATCTGTAGAACGTCGATGCACCCGTTTTCCCTGTCGTACTTATATTTTGCGCGGAGCTTTATACTTCCCTTTCCCGTCTCGTAAATCTTTTTCATCTGTTCTCTGTCGTATATAAGAAACGCTCCTCCGGAAAAATCGGGGGCTTTTATTATATTCATGAGTCTGTCGACAGACAGATTCGGATTTTTAAGAAGCGCTATTGTGCCGTCGCACACCTCGGCAAGATTGAACGAGCAGATATTCGACGCCATTCCGACGGCGATACCTGTGTTCGGAGAAACGAGAATGTTCGGAAACGTTGTCGGAAGGAGAACAGGCTCCGTTGTACTGTTGTCGAAATTAGGTACAAAATCCACCGCATCCTTGTCGATTCCCGAAAAAAGCTCCGCGCAGAACGGGTCGAGCTTCGCCTCGGTATACCTCGACGCGGCATACGCCATATCACGGCTGTACTGCTTTCCGAATGAGCCCTTTGAGTCGACAAACGGGTGAAGAAGAGTCTCGTTCCCACGCGTCAGGCGAACCATGGTCTCATATATCGAAGCGTCCCCGTGAGGATGCAGTGTCATTGCCTGACCGACAATTTTCGAGCTTTTCGCGCGCGGGCCGTTCATAAGACCCATTTTGTACATGGTATAGAGCAGCTTTCGGTGAGAGGGCTTAAAGCCGTCAATCTCGGGAATGGCGCGCGATATAATGACCGTCATAACGTAAGGCATATAGTTTTTTTCTATTGTCTCCGTTATCGGCTGATTATACGGTGCGGGCTCCGTGTATACCTTTTTTGTATCGTCCTTTTTTTTCCTCGCCATAAATTCACCTTTCATGTTTCGCGCCGCCGACGCTTATTTCACCCGGAGTTATTATTTTATTCCCGG
>CANRNZ010000140.1 GCA_947632135.1 uncultured Clostridia bacterium | reverse complement strand
ATCCCGCCCCGCTGCCGACGTCAAGCAGAGATAATGCGGCATTTTTGGAAGCTGTGTTTTCTTCATTTATATTTATACTATTTATTTTTTCGTTATCTTCTATATTTATATTATTTATTTTTTCGTTATCCTCTATATTTATATTATTTACTTTTTCGTTATCTTCATTTATTATTTTATTTATTATATACGCTGCGGCAAGAGAGGCCGCAAAGTGCTTCAGTGCGACCTCTCTTGTGTCCGTTATCGCCGTGAGATTGATTTTCTGCCCTTCATCACAGAGCCTTGAGGCGTGAACGTACAGCTTTTCGAGTATTTCGTCGGTGAGAAAGCCGCTTTTGAAAAGCTCTGCCGCACATTCCGTCAGAGTCTCGCCGAAAATCTCCCGTGACAGTGACATTGTCCCGTCCCCCGTTTCTTTTTTATTTTACTTTTTTGTGTTTTTAAAATCGCCGCATGTCCTCCCTTACCGAACGGTTGACATGCGGCGATGTTTTACTCCTGCTCGCTCGGAGCCTGAGCTCTGCGCGGGCGCCTGTCGATTTTATCCGCGCCCTCGTAGGTTATGACTATTTTGCGGTTGTCGTCGGAGCCGACGGAGTGAGTGGAAATGTTTTCAAAGCCCTGGAGCTCCGAATGGATTATCCTTCTCTCATAGGGATTCATCGGCTCAAGCAGTACGTTTCTCTTGTACTTGCTCGCCTTTGCCGCCATACGGCGCGCGAGCGCCCTGAGAGTTTCCTCTCTTTTTTCTCTGTACCCCTCAATATCGACAACTATTTTAACAAACTCCTTCTGAGTGTTCCCCGAGCGCCTGAGCGCGCTGAGATTCACAAGGTGCTGTATCGCGTCGAGAGTTTCCCCGTGGTGCCCGATAAGAATGCCCGCGCCCTCGCCCGATATAACAAGGCGCGGATAGGTGTTTCCTGTCTCGCCGGCGACCTCCGTTCCCTCGAAGGCGGCTTCGGCGTTTACCTCCATGTCGCGAAGAAGGGTCGTCACAAACTCAAGAGCGAAGTCCTTTTCCTCCTGTGTGACAACGATTTCATGCGGCTCCTTTTTGATTGGCGCGCCCTCGACTCTCACACTCTTTTGAGCGCTCGCACCCTCGTCGGACACCGCGGGCTTTGCCGCGCGGTGAGCCTCGGCTCTCGCGACCTTTTCGGAGTTCTTTTCTGAATTCTTTTCGAAAATTTTATCCGAATGTTTTTCGGCGCTTTTCTTTTCTTTTTTATCGAATTTCTCGAATTTCTCGGATTTTTCGGGGCGCTCGGCATGCTTTTCCGCGCCGCGCGAGTCCCCCGCGCCGCCTTTGTTTGTCGAGACCTTCATATCCTTGACGGAGGAAACGATGCTTGTGAGGTCAATTTCCTCTTCCTTGTTTATCGTCACCTTTATTTTCGCCGGAGAGCTTCCTATTCCGAGAAATCCCTTCTTCGGCATTTCGACTATCTCATACGATACGTCCTCGCCCGCATATTTCGACGCGGCGAGCGCCATTGCCTCTTCAACAGTTTTGGCAGTTACAAAATATTCTTCATTCATAATATAATAACGTCCTTCGTTTTTGCGTTTCGCTTTAGTCGTTTTTATTAGAGTTTTCGATTTTTGAATTATTCGGGTGTTTTACTTTTTCTTTTTGAACTTCTTGCCCTTGTCCTCTTTGAGAGGAGCCTCTGCAATCGTGGAGACGGACGTCGGCGCGTCGGCGTTCAGTCTCGACTCGGAGTCGTCCTTATTCAGGTTTTCCTCGGAGGTGTCGTCATCCTCGGCATTTTCCGCGCTTTTTACCTTCTTTGGAGAGTCAAGCGTGTAGCCGTCGTCCTCATCGTCAATGTGATGCAGAGAGCGCACCTTCGGCCTGTCGGGGTCGGCGTTTTTTTCCTTATCCGATTTCTTTATCGTCTTGGAGCCTCTCAGCTCGCGCTCCGCCGCCTTGTAGTCCTCCTCTGTAAAGTGGGGAATCGGCATTACCTTTGCAAGCACGATTTGCTGAATTGTCGTTATAATATTTCTGAATATCCAGTAAATACCGATTGCGGCGGCGTATCTGTACGCAAAGTATCCCGAAAGAATCGGCATCGAATACATCATGACCTTCATCGAGCAGCCCGACTGCGCGTCCTGAGTTTCGGGTGACTGATAGGTGAATTTCTTCGTTATCCACTGGCTCGCGAGCATAACGAGCACGGTGAGTATCGGAATAACTATCATCCACGAAAGGAATCCCGCCTGATACGGCGCGCCCGACAGGTCGATTTTTCCGAATATCGTCATGTGGGGGAGCTTGTCTATCGTAAGATTGCACCCCGCGTCGGACATAATACTGTCAAACTGGGACTTATTCGCGTTAAGATAAGTTATGGCGCTCAGCTGATAATAAGGGCCTGCAACGGCGGCTCCGCGGCTTTCGATTGCCGTAAATATAGCCTGTATCGTATCGGTGCTGAGGTTGCAGAGGAACTGGAGAGGTCTTATAACGACCTGAAAAAGAGCGAGCAGTATCGGCATCTGAATGAGAAGCGGCAGGCATCCGCTCGCGGGATTGAAATTTTCCTTTTGGTAAAGGTTCATTGTCTCCTGCTGCATCTTCTGCTGGGTCGCTTGGTCGTTTCGTCCCTGATATTTCTTTCTTATCGCCATAATCTTCGGCGAGAGCTTTGCCTGCTTTATCATGTTCTTTTGCTGTTTTATGGCAAAAGGCAGCAGGATTATCTGCATTATGAGCGCGAATACGAGCAGCGATACCGTGTAGTTTCCGAAGGCTATCTTGTAGCAGAGCTGCAATATATATCCCACGGGAATCAGTATTAGATTGAATATTTGACCCATATTTGTCTTTGTTACCTTTCATAATCAAACGGAATCAAACAAAACTAAACAAAATCAAAAAAATCAAGCGAAATCGAGCGAAAAGCGGCAGTTTATAAAATTATAAAATAAAAATAATTTGCCGCCCGCGCGGAAAAGAGAGGAAAGACCGTAAAAATCGCCCTAACTTTTTTTGCTTTTTTTCTGCCTTCTTCTTTTTCTCTCGGGCACAGGGTCATACCCGCCCTTTGAAAATGGGTTGCACCTTAAAACGCGCCATACGGTAAGGGCAAGCCCGCGCACAAGTCCCCACTCTCTCAGAGCGCCGATTGCATAGTTTGAGCATGTCGGGGTAAATCTGCACGACGGCGGCTTTGCGGGGGAGACGTATTTTTGATACAGCCTTATCAGAAAAATAAGCAGACGGCTCAGCATTCTTCTGCCTCCGACATGCCGCGCCTCTTTTTTTCGCCTTCGGCGTCGGAGGGGATAGAGCGCATGGAGTCCGTCGGGTTTTCCTTTTCTGTTTCGGGCTTTTCGCCTGTCTTATTTTTTTCGGATTTTTCGGTTTTTTCGAGTTTTTCGATTTTTTTGTTTTTTCCGTCTGTCCCGTTATCGGAGCACAGCATATCGAGGCGGGCAAGTGCGTAGCGCAAATCCTTCATCACCTGCTGCATTTTTACGACAGTGGCTTTTTCTCTTGCGGCTATAACGATTATATAACCTTTTTTGATACCGCATTCAAGCTCCGTACGCCTATACGCTTCTCTCACGACTCTTTTTGCGCGGTTTCTCTCCACTGCGCCTCCGACCTTTTTTGAGGCTGAAATGCCCACTCTGTTGAGGCTTTCCTTTAACGGGTTTTCCTTTTTCAGTTTTTTTTCGAGCCTGTCCTTCATAACGTACACGGCCACCGTGCGCGTGAGCGCCTTTTGCGGCGAGCGGTATGCTTTTGAGAACAGGTGGTTCTCGGTCAGTGAAATAAATTTCATTTTTTTATTATTTCGATTTATTTCGTTATTTCGGTTTTCCGTTTTTTGGTTGTTTGACTTTTTGACTTAATTTTTCTTTTTTGACTTATTTGCACGCGCGTGTTTTCGTTTTTAATATACTTAATATACTTAATATACTTTAATATACGTCCCGAAATTTCAGAATAAAACCTCCGACACCCGGTGGGAGCGGAGGCTTGGCGTGTTAGAGTTACCGCGGTGCGTAAAACTTTTCGGATTTATCGTCGAATTTTTCGGATTTTTCGAATTTTTCGAATTTTTCGGATTTATCGGGTTTATCGAATTTATCGAAAGATTACTCGAAAGAAAATTCGAAAGATTTTTCTGATTTTTCTGATTTTTCTGAAAAGTTTTCAGAGTTATTATGGAGCGAAAAATCAGTGAGTAAGTCTTGCTCTGCCTTTTGCACGGCGTCTCTTCAGGACTTTTCTGCCGTCCTTTGTTCTCATTCTTTTTCTGAATCCGTGCTCCTTTTTTCTCTGGCGCTTTTTCGGCTGATATGTTCTAAGCATATTCGCACCTCCTTATTTATATAAGTGATAATTTTTCGTTTATATTTGGGGGACAGCGTGTCCCGCGCGCATAGGCACTGTTAATTATAACTGTAAGAGGAGTGTTTTGTCAACACTTTTGAAAAAGTTTTTGGATTTTGGGAGTAATTTTTCAAAGTTAGCACGTTGTTCGCACAGACCCATCGGGAAGTTTTGGTCCACCTTGCCCTTGGGGCCCCCGCAAAAGCTTTGCTTTTGTGGGGAGTGGCTCAAAAAGGCGCCGGGGTCGAGGGGCAGAGCCCCGACTTCAAGAGCCTCCCCTGAAAGGGGAGGTGTCGGCTTCGCCGACGGAGGGGTTTCAAAAGCAAAAGCTTTTAAATTCAAAATAAAATATTTTCAGAAACTAACTTCACCGACGCTTTTCTTTGACGCAATCGGCGCAAAGAAAAGCTGCAAAAGAAACGCCATAAAC
>CANRNZ010000139.1 GCA_947632135.1 uncultured Clostridia bacterium | reverse complement strand
CGCTTTTCTTTGACGCAATCGGCGCAAAGAAAAGCTGCAAAAGAAACGCCAATCGTCGGGGCACCGCCCCGAACCCCGCAAGCTTTTGAAAAAGCTTGACCAAAACTTTTGTGTTGGGTGAGTGCGAACTTTGAAAAAAACGGGCGAAAACTTTTGTGTTGGGTCTGTGCGAACAAACGTGCGAAACTTCCCGTCAAATCAGCTCCGACCTTAAAGCGTGCGCGTATTTGCGCCTTCTCACACCTATGATACCACAAAATACAAAAAAGTGTTGGGATTTTTGTAAATTACATAAATATTTATAGAATACCGATGCCCACCGCCGCATATTATTCAAACATAAAGCAAATATAATCAAAACACAGTACAAAACAGAACAAAGAAACACGGAGGCAAAAAACAAGATGATGAAAAACTCTCCCTTCCACCTGTCCGATATATGCTCAAAGCCGCTCGATTACGCCGAAACCATGCGCCGCATTGAAGAGCTCACCGAAAGATACAAATTCATTTCCGCCTCGTTTATCGGCTCGTCCCTTCTCGGGCGGGGCATTCCTATCGTTAAGCTCGGAAACGAAGAGGCGAAAAGCGCCGTCCTCTACGTCGGAGCGCACCACGCGATGGAATGGATAACAACGGGAGTTCTTTTGAATTTCATGTACGACTATTGCGAGCTGACGGAAAAAAAGGCGAAAATATACGGCCTCGGAACGGAAAACCTGTACTCGTCAAGGCAAATCTACATAGTTCCGATGCTCAACCCCGACGGAGTGGAGCTGCAAATAAACGGAATAAAAAGCGCCGGCGCGATGGCGGAGAGGCTTTGCAAAATGAACAACGGCAGCGAGGACTTCACGCACTGGCAGGCGAATGCGCGCGGAGTTGACCTGAATCACAACTATGACGCGGGCTTTAACGATTACAAAAAGCTCGAGAGAAAGGCGGGGATAACGGGAGGCTGCGCCACGAGGTACAGCGGAGAGTTTCCCGAAAGCGAGCCCGAGGTGGGGCGCCTTTGCAACTTTGTCAGGTTCAACAGCGAGATAAAGGCGGCGCTGACCCTCCACACTCAGGGCGAGGAAATCTACTGCGCGGCAAACAAAAAAACGGCGAGGCGCACAATGGACATCGGCGCGCTTATTGCAAAAATGACGGGATATAAGCTTGCGGTGCCCGAGGAAATGGCGTCATACGGGGGAATGACGGACTGGTTTGTAGGCGCGCTCGGCAAGCCTTCATTTACCGTGGAATGCGGAAAAGGAGTTAATCCGCTGCCGCCCGAGGACTGCTTTGAAATATACGCAAGGCTGCGTGAAGCTCTTTTTACGTTCCCTATACTTGTCTGATTTTACGTTATTCCGGCGTTATTTTTATGATACTTTTGTAATACTTTTGTGATACTTTAACGGTATATTTGGGGAGCAGAAATTAAAATAAATATGTAGGAGCCCGCTTTGACCGCAAGCGGGCTCATTTTGCAAAAAAATCTTCTTTGCATCTCAAATTACGGTAAATTATAATTACTTTACCGTCGCGTACGGTTAAAATTTCCCGCAAAAAAACGTAAAGTTTACAAAAAGTTTACTTTTGACTTTTTTGTAATTTTTATGTAAACCAAATGTAAATTAAAACATAAACACGGCGAGTTTTCCTTTTTTAACACGAATTCTATTGACATTCGGAAAGTTTCGGTTTATAATTGTAAACTGCGTTATGATTGCATTTTAATTTATTATCTTTATTATTTATTAAGTTTTTATTATTAAAATTCAGATATTTCGGGCGTCCGATTATCAATTTCGGCTTTTTCTGCTTTTTCGGTTTTTTCGGCTTTTGCGAATTTCCGACGAACCGAATCAGACGAGTTGAGTTATCGGATACTGACCGAGTTTTATCTGAATGTATCTGAATGGAACGGAGTGTAAAAGAATGGTAAAACCGCAGATTCTCGGCAAAAACAAAAGAATGAGTTTTTCCAAAATCAAGGAGCCCATCGAGATGCCGAATCTCATCGAGATTCAGAAGGACTCCTACAAGTGGTTCGTCGAAAAGGGTCTTGCAGAGGTGCTGGAGGACGTGTCCCCCATTACCGACTATTCCGGCAAGCTCGCCATTGATTTTATCGGGTACTCGATAGATTCAAAGGCGAAATACCCGGTTGAGGAATGCAAGGAGCGCGACGTCAACTACGCGGCGCCGCTCAGAGTCGACGTGCGCCTTACAAACCGCGAGACGGGAGAGATAGAGCAGTCCGAAATATACATGGGCGATTTCCCGATAATGACCGATACCGGCACGTTTGTCATAAACGGCGCGGAGCGCGTCATTGTATCGCAGATAACCCGTTCTCCCGGCATCTATTACGATTTTACGATAGACAAGACAGCAAAGCATATCTTTACCTCCACAGTTATTCCCTACAGAGGCGCGTGGCTCGAATACGAGACGGACGCCAACGACGTTTTTTACGTCCGTATTGACAAGAACCACAAGCTGCCTATTACAATGCTCATTCGCGCAATGGGCGTCGAGTCGGTCGACGAGATAGAGGCGATGTTCGGAAACGAGCCGATGCTTCGCGCGACGCTCGAAAAGGACAAATGCGACGTTCAGGCGGCGGAAAACAACACCACGGTGCGCGACGAGTCCCTTAAGGAAATATACAAAAAGCTCCGTCCCGGCGAGCCCGCGATAGTCGAGAGCGCCGAAATCCTTTTGAACAATCTGTTCTTTGACCCGAAGAGATACGACCTTGCGGCGGTCGGAAGATACAAGTACGACAAAAAGCTCGCGATTGCCTCAAGGGTGGCGGGCTTTGCTCTCGCGCGCCCCGCGGTGAACCCCGTGACCGGAGAGGTGCTCGATATCGAGGTCGGAAAGGTAATCTCAAAGAAGGACGCCGAGCTTCTTGACAAAAATTCCGTAAACGAGGTCTATGTCCTTGACAGAAACGGCGAAGAGGTCAAGGTGTTCTCCAACAACTCCGTCGACCCCGTCTCCATTCTCGGATACGACCTTTGCGGCATCGGCGCGAGCGAAAGAGTCCAGCTGCAGCCTCTTCTCGGGATAATCGAGGAAGCTGGCGGCGACGAGGAGGAGGTCAAAAGGCTCTGCCGCGAGAGAATGACCGAGCTTTGCCCGAGACACATAATACGCGAGGACATACTCGCGTCGATAAACTACCTTCTCTGCCTGTCTCACGATATAGGAAACATCGACGACATCGACCACCTCGGGAACAGGCGTCTGCGCTGTGTCGGCGAGCTGCTTCAGAATCAGATGAGAATCGGCTTCTCGAGAATGGACAAAATCGTCAAGGAGAGAATGACGACGACAGACAGCGCGAACCTGACCCCTCAGGCGCTGATAAACATAAGACCCGTTACCACGGCAATACGCGAATTTTTCGGCTCCTCGCCTCTGTCACAGTTCATGGACCAGAACAACCCCCTCGCCGAGCTCACGCACAAGCGCCGTCTCTCGGCGCTCGGCCCCGGCGGTCTGTCCCGCGACAGAGCCTCCTTTGAGGTGCGCGACGTTCACTACACTCACTACGGAAGAATGTGCCCGATAGAGACCCCCGAGGGACCCAATATCGGACTTATTTCCTATCTTTCAACTTACGCTAAGATTTCAAAGTACGGCTTTATCGAGGCTCCCTACAGAAAGGTCGACAAGGAGACCGGCGTCGTCACAAACGAGATAGTTTACATGACCGCCGACATGGAGGACAACTACGTCATAGCTCAGGCAAACGAACCTCTTGACGACGAAAACCGCTTTGTGAACCGCAAGGTCACGGCGAGAGACAAGGCCGAGATAATAGAGATAGACAGCTCTCAGGTCGACTACATGGACGTTTCCCCGAAGATGGTCGTCTCCGTCGCGACGGCGAGCATACCCTTCCTTGAGAACGACGACAACTCCCGCGCGCTCATGGGCTCCAACATGCAAAAGCAGGCGGTGCCTCTTATGATAACCGACTCGCCTATCGTCGGCACGGGAATGGAATACAAGGCGGCGGTCGACTCGGGCGTGTGCGTTGTGTCGGAGGTCGACGGATACGTTGAGTCCGTTTCCTCGGAGCAAATTACAGTTCGCACCGACAGCGGAGAAAAGGTCGTATACCACCTTATAAAATTCAAACGCTCAAACCAGGGCACCTGCGTCAATCAGAAGCCTATCGTAAACTACGGCGAGAGAGTTGAGGTCGGTCAGGTTTTGGCGGACGGCCCCGCAACGTGCGGCGGCGAGATATCCCTTGGAAAGAACGCACTTATCGGGTTCATGACATGGGAGGGCTACAACTATGAGGACGCGGTTCTTCTTAACGAGCGTCTCGTACGCGACGATATATACACCTCGATCCACATCGAGGAGCACTCCCACGAGGCGCGCGACACGAAGCTCGGCCCCGAGGAGATAACGAGAGACATACCGAACGCGGGTGAGGACGCTCTGAAGAACCTTGACGCGGAAGGTATAGTGAGAATAGGTACGGAGGTGCGCTCCGGCGACATTCTCGTCGGAAAGGTCACACCGAAGGGAGAAACGGAGCTTACAGCCGAGGAGAGACTTCTTCGCGCGATATTCGGAGAAAAGGCGCGCGAGGTTCGCGACACGTCGATGAGAGTTCCTCACGGAGAGTCCGGAGTCGTTGTGGACGTAAAGGTATTCTCAAGAGCGAACGGCGACGAGCTGTCACCCGGAGTCAACAAGGTAATAAGAGTTTACATTGCCCAGAAGAGAAAAATTTCTGTAGGTGATAAGATGGCCGGACGTCACGGAAATAAGGGTGTGGTATC
>CANRNZ010000138.1 GCA_947632135.1 uncultured Clostridia bacterium | reverse complement strand
TTGACGACAAAATCTCATACGGGGCCCCGCTGTTCCCGCGCGGCGACATTCCTCCCGCGTTTTCCGATACGTTTTCCGACACCGTAAACATGGAATCTACCGCTGAGACTTCGGCACGTACTCTCCGTCGTACTTCACGCCGAGATACGTCCTGTATACGTGTATCGTGTCGTAGACGGGCTTCCACCTGCTCTCGCCGCCGGCGCAGACGAATATGTACGTGTTGTCCCGCCCCTCGACTCTCGCGGCGCTGACAAGGCACTGCCCCGCCTCGCCGGTGTATCCGGTTTTTCCGCCGATGATGCTTATTTTCCCGCCAAACTCCTCCGAGCCCTCGACTCTCGAAAATACAGTGCTGTAAACTGTCAGCCCCTCGGGTCGGGACGCCGCCGAGGTTATCGTGTACTCGTATGTTCCGAGCACCTCTCTCAGAAATTCGTTCTGCATTGCCGCCTCCATTATGACGGCGATATCGTGGCAGGTGCTGTAGTGATTGTCGTCATGCAGGCCGCTCGCGTTTGCAAAATGAGTGTTTTTAAGACCGAGTTCGGCGCATTTTTTGTTCATCAGCTCGGCAAATTCCGCCTCGCTCCCCGCAAAATGCACCGCGAGGGTTCCCGTAGCGTCCGCCCCCGACGGCAAAAGCGCGCCGTAAACAAGGTCGCGCACAGTCACCTCGTCACCCGGGGAGAGCCCCGCGACTGTGGCGTTTTCCGCCGCGAGGGGAGCTACCACCTCGTAGGGAACGGTCGCCGTCTCGTCAAGGCTCTCGCAGTTTTCCACCGCGACGAGCGCCGTCATGACCTTTGTCATCGAAGCGGGAAAGATTCTGTCGTCCCCGCCCTTTTCGGCGACGACGGTGTTTCCCTTAACGTCTATAAGTATCGCGTTTCTGCACTCGATTTCGTCTCCCAAAAGCGCTGTCGCGGCGCTTCGCGAGGCGTACGTAACGGCGGGAACTGCCGGCTCGTCGCCCGCGTCGCCTTCCGCGTCGTCCGCCTTTTCGGTGTCAGCGCCGCCGCTCTCGACTGAAAGGGCGGCTCCCGAGAGAGTCTCGGCGCTTCCCGTGTCGGCGGGCGCGCCGTCGCTCATTGCCGCGCGCAGAGAGAAGATTATTGTAATCACCGTCACAACGGCGATAAGCGACATCACGAAAATGCTTATAACGGAGCCGCGGCGGTTTTCGCGAGCGGCGGCGCTGTCCGTCCTTATCGCGGGGCGAACGCCCTGCGCGGGGCTCCCCTCGCGGCGCGGGGGCGCTTTTCGCAAGGAGCCCGCGCCGTTTTGCGGAGTACGACTCTGCGGAATACGGCTTTGCGGCGAATGGTTTTGCGGAGCGCGGCTTTGCGGAGCGCGGCTTTGCGAAGCGCGGCTCTGTGGCGAATGGTTTTGCGGCGCGCGGCTCTGCCCCGAGAAGGCCCCTCGGGGATAATCCTGCGCCGAATTTTGCCTTAGATTATAATGCTGCTGCCCGCTGTTTTGCGGAGCATCGTAAGTTTTTCCGAATTCTCTTTCAACGTCTTTCATTTTTTCTCTTGTGTTGTCTTTTCAAAATTTGCACTAACTTGCTTGGAAAGTTTTCGCGCGTTGTTCGCACTCACCCATCGGGAAGTTTTCGTCCACCTTGCCCTTGGGGCCCCCGCAAAAGCTTTGCTTTTGTGGGGAGTGGCTCAAAAAGGTGGCAGGGTTCGGGGCGGCGCCCCGAGACATGGCGTTTCTTTTGAAGCTTTTCTTTGCGCCGACGGCTTCAAAGAAAAGCGTCAGCGAAGTCAGTTTCTGAAAATGTTTTTGTTTGAAACTAAGAAGTTTTTTGAAACCCCTCCGGCGCTTCGCGCCACCTCCCCTTTCAGGGGAGGCTCTGACCGCTGACCACTGACCACTGACCTCTGACCGCTGAAGAAACCCCACCGACGCTTCGCGCCACCTCCCCTTTCAGGGGAGGCTCTTGAAGTCGACGCCTCGCCATTTATTCGGCGGGCGAAAACCTTTGAAACAAGTTCGCACAAACTTTTAATAATAAAATAAATTAACTATTATATTTTATCAAATTGCGCCGCCCGTGTCAGCCCCTTTTCTTATAAATTTTATTTCCAATTCTTATTTTTTACCCATTGTACAAAATCCTCCTTTATTTTTTGTGCAAAATTTCGCACAAGATGCCTATCACGAAAGGGGAGGTGGCGCGAAGCGCCGGTGGGGTTCTGCCACGAGGGCTTATGCACCGCTAACCGACAGACGCTTTTTCTTGACTCAGTAGCGCAAGAAAAAGCTTTGCAAAAAGAACGCGTATCGGAGCTTTCGCGCTCTGCGGAGCGCGACGAGGGCTCTGCCCCTCGACCCCGGCGCCTTTTGAAAAAGGCGCGCGAAAACTTCCCTAACGAGTTTGTGCCTCGTGATGAGGTGGACGAAAACTTTCCGAACAAGTCTGTGCGAACTCCGCCCCGTTTTTATTCAAAATATTTAATTTCTTTAAAATTATTTGCTAAATTCGGTAAAACTGTAGTTTTTTTCGGTTTTATGTGATACAATAAACTGTATCGGGTTTGACGCGGGCAATGCCCCGAATCCGCTTTAACTCTGTCCCCTATCCCATATAAATAATAAAAATTATATAAATCGAAAAATACAAAAGAGGTATCTATATGAAACTTACCACTGTGCGCGAGCTGTTTCGCGAGACGGAAAAATACGCCGAAAAAAAGGTGAGCGTCGGCGGCTGGGTGCGCAGCATTCGCGCGTCAAAGTCCTTCGGCTTCATCGTCCTCTCCGACGGCTCCTTTTTTGAAACTCTTCAGGTGGTTTACAGCGACTCGCTCGAAAACTTCGACACAATATCGAAATTCAACGTGGGCTCCGCCGTCACGGTGACAGGCACCCTCACCCTTACCCCAAACGCAAAACAGCCGTTTGAAATACAGGCGGACAGCGTGACCCTCGAGGGCGCCTCGACCCCCGACTACCCGCTCCAGAAAAAGCGCCACTCCCCCGAATTTCTGAGAACCATTCCGCACCTGCGCCCGAGGACAAATCTCTTTCAGGCGGTCTTTCGCGTCCGCTCCCTTGCGGCCTTCGCAATTCATAAATTCTTTACGGAAAGAAACTTCGTGTACGTCCACACCCCGCTCATAACCTCAAGCGACTGCGAGGGCGCGGGCGAGATGTTCAGAGTCACGACGCTCGACCTTGACAATTTGCCGAGAGACGCCGAGGGAAACGTCGACTTCTCAAAGGACTTTTTCTCAAAGAGCACGAACCTCACCGTCAGCGGGCAGCTTAACGGCGAAACATACGCCATGGCGTTCAGAAATATTTACACATTCGGCCCGACGTTCCGCGCCGAAAACTCCAATACGACCCGCCATGCCGCGGAGTTCTGGATGATAGAACCCGAAATGGCGTTCGCCGACCTCTCGGACGACATGGAAATTGCCGAGGCGATGATAAAATATATTATAAAATACGTCCTTGAAAACGCGCCGGAGGAAATGAATTTCTTCAATAATTTTGTCGACAAGGGGCTGCTTGAGAGACTGCGCTCCGTCGTCGAGTCCGATTTTGCAAGAGTCAGCTACACGGACGCTGTGAAAATTCTCGAGGAGAACAACGAAAACTTCGACTACAAGGTGTCGTGGGGCTGCGACCTACAGACGGAGCACGAGAGATATCTCACCGAGCAGGTTTTCAAAAAGCCGGTTTTCGTCACCGACTACCCGAAAGAAATAAAGGCTTTCTACATGAAGCTGAACGACGACGGGAAAACTGTCGCCGCAATGGACTGCCTCGTTCCCGGGATAGGGGAGATAATCGGCGGCAGCCAGCGCGAGGACGACATTGAAAAGCTGTCGGCGAGAATGGACGAGCTGGGGCTTAAAAAAGAGGACTACTCCTTCTATCTCGATTTGAGAAGGTACGGCAGCGCGAGACATTCGGGCTTCGGGCTCGGCTTTGAGAGGTGCATTATGTATCTCACGGGAGTATCAAACATTCGCGACGTTATTCCTTTCCCGAGAACGGTCAACAACTGCGAGCTTTAAGTACGCAATATTTCAGAATATTTCCGAATATTTCGGAAAATGTCGGGAAAATATCAATAAATATCGGGAAAGTATCAAAAAAATCGAAAATAATAACGGGAGAGTATAAAATGATATTTGAAAAATACGATAAAATACTGTTTATGGGAGACAGTATAACGGACTGCGAAAGGGCAAGGCCTGTCGGCGAGGGGCTCTGGGCGGGAGTCGGAAACGGATACGTCCGCTGCGTGGAGACTCTGTTTAACGTCTGCTATCCCGAGCTTTACCTCCACATAGTAAACAACGCGCAGAACGGAGCCACGAGCGCCGACGGCGTCGCGCTTTGGGAGGAAAACGTCATGAGCCAAAAGCCCGACCACGTCGTTTACCTTATCGGCGGCAACGACGTGTGGAGGCAGTTTGACTCGCCGACGGTCAGGGACGGAGTTATCGGGCCCGAGGAGTACGGGGAGAATTTGCGCAAGGTTATAGAGCGCACGCTCGGGAACGTCAAGTCGATGATACTTATGGAGCCGTATTTTATCGAGTCAAACGACGACGACCCGATGAAGGTAAAGATGAAGGAATACGCGCTTGTCATGAGAGAGACGGCGAAGAAGTACGGGCTTCTCTGCATAGAGCTTCAAAGCGAATTTGACGAATATTTAAAATACAGGCATCCCACGGCGCTCACGTGGGACAGGATACATCCCGGCTGGACGGGGAGCATGATAATAGCGAGGAAGTTTTTGAAGTCTGTCGGGTTTGACAGACCGGTCATTGAGTAACAACTTTCAAAGTTCGCCCGCGTTGTTCGCACTCGCCCAACACAAAAGTTTTGGTCAAGCTTTTTCAAAAGCTTGCGGGGTTCGGGGCGGCGCCCCGATTTTACGCGTTCTTTTTGCAAAGCTTTTTCTTGC
>CANRNZ010000137.1 GCA_947632135.1 uncultured Clostridia bacterium | reverse complement strand
CAAGCGTCGGGGCGCCGCCCCGAACCCCGGCGCCTTTTGAAAAAGGCGCGCGAAAACTTTTTGTGTTGGGTCTGTGCCTCGCGATGAGGCGCGCGAAACTTTTGTGTTGGGCGAGTGCGAACCTCTCCCCCTTTGTAAAAACCGACAAAAAGCCGACGGATTGTTTGTTTAAAATGACAAGTTGGTGGAAGTTTAACAAAAGGTATTGAAAAAACCTCGCGTTTACTGTATAATAATTACAATAATGCTTTAACGCTTTGCTCATTATTTCTTAAAACAGACTCAACATTTTTATCTTTATTTCTGCATCTTAATTCTAATTATCTTATATAAGAAAAAAGGAGTATTCTATGGCAACCATTTCCACTAAGCAAATCAGAAACGTCTGCCTGCTGGGCCACGGCGGCAGCGGTAAAACAACTCTCGCGGAAGCTATGCTTTTCGCCGCAAGAGATATTGACAGAATGGGAAATACCGCGGACAAAAATACCGTCTGCGACTTCGACCCCGAGGAAACCGCAAGAGGATACAGTATCTCGACCGCGGTCGCCTCAGTTATGTGGAAGGACGCTAAAATTAACATAATCGACACTCCCGGTTACCTCGACTTCGTCGGGGATACAGCCGAGGGTATCAGAGCCGCCGACGCCGCCGTCATCGTCATAGACGGTAAAGCGGGACTCGAGGTCGGCGCGGAGCTATCCTGGGAATACGTCGAGAACGCAAAGCTCCCCCGCGCTTTCTTTATTAACAAGTGCGACGACGCGGAGGTGAAATTCGATAAGGTTTACGGCGAAATCCGCGATAAATTCGGCGCGAGCATTTGCCCCCTCTTTATCCCCCTCGGCGGCGGGGTCTTTATGAACCTGCTCACAAACGAGGCCTTCACGTATAACCGCGAGAGAGGTCACCGCGACGCGGTGCCTATGACGGCGGAGTACGAGGCTGCCGCCGCGTCTTATAAAGAACAGCTCAGCGAGGCCGTCGCTCAGACGAGCGACGAGCTCCTCGAAAAGTTCTTCGGCGGCGAGGAAATCACAAGAGAAGAGGCGGAAACGGCGCTCCACGAGGGCCTTATTAAAGGCGAAATAGTCCCCGTGTTCTGCGGAAGCGCGCCCAATTTGTGGGGCGTCCGCGCTCTTATGGACACTATTGTCGCCTCATTCCCGAGACATACCGCAAAGGGCTGCGAGAAGTCGGAGAGCGGCGAGGATATCGCAATAGAGCCCGACGGCGCGTGCGCGGTGTTCGTGTTCAAAACCGTCGCCGACCAGTTCGGCAAGCAGACAATGTTCAAGGTGATGAACGGCGAGCTAAGGCGCGATATGACTCTCAAGAACCTGAGCAGCGGCGCGAGCGAAAAGTTCGGGCATATCTATATCATGAAGGGCAAAAAGCAGATAGAGGTCGACGCTCTCGCCTGCGGCGATATCGGCGTCGTTCAAAAGCTCTCTGCGACAAAGACAAACGACACACTCTGCGCCGCCTCGGGCGCGGAATACAAAAAAACGGAGTTCCGCACGCCCTATATGTGCAAGGCTATTTCCGCCGCGGCAAAGGGCGACGAGGACAAGATAACTCAGGGAATCTCAAAGCTGCTTGACGAGGACCCGACCCTTGTTTACGAAAACGACCCCGAGACAAAGCAGATGCTCATTTACGGCATGAGCGACATTCACCTTGACGTGGTGTTCTCAAAGCTGAAAAACCGCTACGGCACAAAGCTCGTGACCTCGGAGCCGAAGGTCGCCTACCGCGAAACGATAAAGAAAACCGTCGAGGTTCAGGGCAAGCACAAGAAGCAGTCGGGAGGCTCGGGTCAGTACGGCGACGTCAGAATCAGATTCTCCCCCGGCGAGGACGAGGGACTTACGTTCACGCAGAGCGTCGTCGGCGGAAGCGTGCCAAAGGGATACTATCCCGCTGTAGAGAAAGGACTTCTTGAGGCAATGCAGAAAGGGGTTCTTGCGGGATACCCCGTAGTTCACCTCGCGGCGGATTTGTACGACGGCTCGTATCACCCCGTCGACTCAAACGAAATCTCCTTTAAGCTCGCGGCGAAGCTCGCATATAAAGAGGGTCTGCCGAAGGCTAATCCCGTGCTCCTTGAACCTTACGGAAGCCTCAAGGTCTCGGTTCCCGAGAACATGGTCGGCGACGTTATGGGCGACCTCAACAAGCGCCGCGGGCGCGTTATGGGAATGAATCCCGACGAGAAGAGAAAGGGATATACAATAGTCGAGGCGGAGGCTCCGAAGGCCGAGATGATGGATTACACGATAGTCCTCAAGGCGATGACGCAGGGGCGCGGAAGCTTCGTGTTCGAGTTTGACCATTACGAGGAGGTTCCCGCAAACGAGGCGCAGAAGATAATAGCGGCGCACAAGGCGGAGGACGACGAGTAAGGAAACCTTTAGCGACGGCACGAATATAATAACTGACAAAAGGAGGAAAGCAACGCATGGATATAATTGAAAATATTAAGGGTACTATAACGGAGACGGGCAAAAAGGCCGTTAAAAAGACAAAGGAGCTTGCCGAGATAGCGAAGCTCACGTCCGAGATTGAGGATACCAAAAAGCTCATAAACGACGTCTTTTCCGAGATGGGGAAGAAGTATTTTGAGCTTTACGGAAACAAAGAGATTGACGCAGAGTTTTCCGTCAACATAGCGACTGTAAAGAACCTCACGGAGAGGATAGAGGCGCTGAGCAAGGAGAGAATGCAGCTTCGCGGCATGAAGATGTGCTCCAAGTGCGGGAAAGGGATAAAGGACGACTTTGAATTCTGCCCTTACTGCGGAACGACGCTTGCGAGGGACGAGGGGAAGGCTGAGAAAGAGGAAGAGGACGAGAGCGCGGAATAAGTTAGCGCTTTGTTCGCACAGACCCAACACAAAAGTTTTGGTCAAGCTTTTTCAAAAGCTTGCGGGGTTCGGGGCGGCGCCCCGACACATGGCGTTTCTTTTGAAGCTTTTCTTGGACCCAAGGTCCCACGGTGCGCCTCCGGGTCAAAGAAAAGCGTCATACAAGTTAGTTTCTCAAAAAATCGGGGGCTGAAAAGCCCCCGAAAATTTTATCTTTAAAACTTTTTAAAACCCCTCCGTCGGCAAAGCCGCCACCTCCCCTTTCAGGGGAGGCTCTTGAAGTCGGCGCCTCGCCCCTTTATACAGAGCAAACCGACAGACGCTTTTTCTTGACTCAAAAGCGCAAGAAAAAGCTTTGCAAAAAGAACGCGTATCGGAGCTTTCGCGCTCTGCGGAGCGCGACGGGGGCTCTGCCCCTCGACCCTGCAAGCTTTTGAAAAAGCTTGACCAAAACTTTTGTGGTGGGCGAGTGCGAACATTGTGCGCACTTAATCGTTCTTGCTAACCGTGACCGCCTGCATGTAAAGCCCCTCGTACGCCCTCTGCACAGCGCCCCTTTCGTACGCAACTCCTTTCCCCGCTACGGGGTCGTTGAAATAGTAATACCTCTCGTCGTATCCCGTAAGCAGCAGGCAGTGCATCGGCGCGACCCACGTGAAAGTCTCGCCCTCTCTGCCGCCTATAACCTTCCACGTCCAGTTCATCTCGTACGGCGTCTGCATGTACATCGTGCCCCAGAAAATCACAGGCACCCCGTTATTTATATACCTCGCGCACAGCTCGTCAAGTGTCCTCCCCCTGTGCTCCTCAACCGTGTACTTCTCTTCGTCGACGAATTTTTTAAAGGCGTTTACAATCGTCGGCGCATAGCAGCACAGCCCCGTCGAATCGCGCGGGTCGCCGAGGAAATACTGCCACGGCGAGCGCCCGACGTAGTCCCCGTTTTTGTCGTAATGCGGAACCTCGCTCATGTCAAGATACTTCTCGATAAACTCGTCGACCGTGATATCTATTCCCAAATAGTTCAGCGCCATGACGGCGCTGCAGCTCTCGCAGCCGTTCGGGTACTTCGCGTTCTGGCTTATGTAGGGGACGTCTATTATCCTCTCGGGCGCGTCAAACACGCTTACGATAATGCTTTTTCTGTGGGAGCGGTCATATGTCTCGGCTATAATGACAGCCTCGCCCTTCTTTATCGCGGTTATCTCGCCGTCGGACGACACGTCGGCCACGTACGGATTTGAGCTGTACCAGTACAGGCACTCGAGGGAGTCCTTGGGGCGAAGCTCGAAATCGACTTGAAACGAGCCCCCCGCGATGACCTTTACGAATTTCACGGAATTGAATACTATTCCCTCGGAGGGGGCGAAGGCGCTCCTGTCGTCCCACGTCGGAAGCTCTTCGTAGGACGAGGCTTCGACGGCCGCTGCGGCGCCTGTGGGGAGTGGGTCGCCAAAGTCCTTTTTCATCAGAAAAACGAGAGTGACAAGGAGGGAAACAAGAGCCGAAAAAGCGAGGAAACCGGCGAGGGACTTTAAGAATTTTAAGAAAATAAAAAAAGAACGGGGGCGGGAATTTTCAGCGGAGTGTTTTTTTGCGGAGTCATTTTGCCGCGGCAAAAAATTCAATTTGCGGCGCGTCGGCGCGGGGGTTGCCGTATCCGCTTTTGTTTCGGTATAAGATTTGTTCATGTGGCGATTCCCCCGTTAGAAATACATAAAAATAAAAAGCACGGTATATATTTTATAATAAAATTCGACACGTTTCCACAGTTTTTCGGAAGTTTTATAAATATTTACATTTTCAAAGTTTGCACAGACCCACTACGAAAGTTTTGGTCCACCTTTTTCAAAAGGTGGCAGGGTTCGGGGCGGCGCCCCGACGATTGGCGTTTCTTTTGCAGCTTTTCTTTGCGCCGATTGCGTCAAAGAAAAGCGTCGGTGAAGTTAGTTTCTGAAAGCCTTTTTTGCAAACTCCCTGTTTTCTGCCCAGCCCCTTTGTGCAGCGCTAACCGACAGACGCTTTTTCTTGACTCAGAAGCGCAAGAAAAAGCTTTGCAAAAAGAACGCGTATCGGAGCTTTCGCGC
>CANRNZ010000136.1 GCA_947632135.1 uncultured Clostridia bacterium | reverse complement strand
TCTTGACTCAGTAGCGCAAGAAAAAGCTTTGCAAAAAGAACGCGTATCGGAGCTTTCGCGCTCTGCGGAGCGCGACGGGGGCTCTGCCCCTCGACCCCGCCGCCTTTTTGAGCCACTCCCCACAAAAGCAAAGCTTTTGCGGGGACCCCAAAGGCAAGGTGGACGAAAACTTCCCGAACAAGTTCGTGCTAACTCTCAAAACAAATTCTCAACGTCGCACCTTTTCATAAAGTCCGCCCGCGCCGCGCTCCCGCATACCGATACCCCTCGGCACCTCATCGCGTATATCTTCGGCGCCGCAAGCGCGCGCATGTTGCCGAGCGACGCCGCTATCTGCCCCTCCGTAAAGCCGAATTTGTCAAGCTCGGATATCCTGACGTCGGGTATGAGAAGCTCCGCCGCAAACAGCGCCGCCTCCGCGGCGCGCGGGTCGCGCGGCGTTCCCCTCTCGGCGTATTCGAACACCCTCCCGCCGCAAAGCTCCTCTCTGTGCATTATCGCGTGCCCGAGCAGCTTTGCGACAATTATTCTCCTCTGCGACGCGCCGCTCTCTTCCCCCGCGTAGACGACAAGCCTTCCGTCCTTGACGCAAATCATTCCGGAAAGCCCGGGCGGCGCTCTTCTCTTTACCGCGCAGCCTCTCATCTCAAATATTTTTTCGGGCTCGCACGTCCCGTAAACCCCGACGCACGCCCTGACGCACTTGTATATGTATTCGGCCGTCACTTGTAAATCATCCCCTCTGCCCGATAATACCGCGATATTTTATTTTATATTTTTATATTCTGTATAATTTTACCATTCGCAACTCAAAATAAAGCTCGAAATGCGTCGTTTGCAAAAGCTTTTGCAAATTTTTTGTGCAGGTCAATGAACCTTTGCCGAGTACTTGAATTTTTTCCTTTATTGGTATATAATATATCTTGTGTTACTATACGATTCCCGAAGCGAGGTGAATTTTATGAGAAGCTGCCGCCGATGCGGAGCTCCCGTGGCAGACCGACTTCTTAAATGCCCCGCCTGCGGCGCCGAGTTAAACCCCGCCGTGTCCGTCGGGTCGAAGATGTCGGCGATTCTCGCCTGCGCTTTCTTTTACAGCGTTTTTATTCTGCTCCAGTCAGTCTGTCAGCTTTCCGCCGCGGCTTTGCTGAGATTTCTTTTAGACAGCCGTGCGCTGTCCCCCGAAATCCTATATCTCCTTGCGAGCAACGCGTCCTGCGCCGCGGGAATTTTCTGCTGTATTATAATCATAGCGCTGTACGCCGTTTATCTCTTCTGTTTTGTTAAAAAGAAGAGAACCGCGGCGCCGCGCGCGGACTTTAAAAAATTTAAAGGCTCCGCCGCGCCTGTCGCTCTCATTTCGGGAATTGCTCTGAACTACGCAGTGACCCTTTTAATATCCGTGCTCCCGATTCCCGAGTCCGTAACGGACAGATACAACGAGCTTTACTCATACCTCGGAAACGGCAGCATCGCGCTCGAGCTTTTATCTGTGGTCGTCCTTGCTCCCGTCGTGGAGGAGGTCGTTTTCCGCGGACTTTGCTTCGGCAGCCTCAGAAAGGGCTTCTCGCCCGTTCCCGCCGCCGTACTGTCCGCAGTCCTCTTCGGAGCTGCCCACGGGAATACGCTCTCGTTTGTTTTCACCGCCGTCATCGGATTTATACTCGCTCTCTCCCTTGAGCGCAGCGGCTCGATCCTTGTCCCGATCCTTATACACATCGGCTTCAACGGCGGCTCATATCTTTTGGTGCTCTCGCCCGTCGTGCAGACATGGCAGTACGTCGCCGTACTTCTTGCCGCCTCTCTCCTTTTGACGGCTGTGTCCCTCGCTCTTCTTTTCGGCGTTTTAAATGACGGCAGAGGCAAAAAAATTCCCGCCGCAGACGGCGCGCCGCAGTATGATGCGTCGGAATATTTCCCCGACGCGCCTTACGAAAAAACCGAAACCGAAGAGAGCGAAAACGGCGAAGACGGCAGCTTTTACGACGCTCCCCGAGACGAATAAAAAGCGCCGCGCGGACCTCAAAAACAAATAAAACAACACAATATATGCAATATATTTATAAGCACATTTACATGGCTCACAGAGCCGGAACGGAGACCGAAGCAATATGAAGCTTTACAACACCCTTTCGCGGAAAGTCGAGCAGTTTGAAACGCACGAGGACAAAAAGGTGAAAATGTACACCTGCGGGCCCACGGTGTACCATTTTGCCCACATCGGGAATCTGCGCTCGTACATCATGGAGGACGTCCTTGAAAAATATCTCGCCTACGAGGGATACGACGTTGAGAGAGTTATGAATATAACAGACGTCGGGCACCTGTCGAGCGATGCGGACACCGGCGAGGACAAAATGCTGAAGGGCGCAAAGAGAGAGCACAAGAGCGTCATGGAGATAGCTTCTTTTTACACCGACGCATTCCTTGCCGACTGCAAAAAGCTGAATATAAAGATTCCCGAAACTCTCGTTCCCGCCACGGGCTGTATTCCCGAATTTATAAAGATGACAGAGGCTCTCATTGAAAAGGGCTATGCCTACACCGCCGGCGGAAACGTCTACTTTGACACCTCAAAGCTCGAAAATTACTACGTTTTCGCAAGCCACAACGCCGAGGACCTCGAGGTCGGCGTCAGAGAGGGGGTCGAGGCGGACTCGAACAAGAAAAACAAGACCGACTTCGTTCTCTGGTTTACAAAATCAAAATTCGAGGACCAGGAGCTCAAATGGGATTCCCCGTGGGGATACGGCTATCCCGGCTGGCATATCGAGTGCTCCGCTATAAGCATTAAATATCTCGGGGAATATCTCGATTTGCACTGCGGCGGCATTGACAACGCATTCCCGCATCACACAAACGAAATAGCCCAAAGCGAGGCGTACCTCGGGCACAAATGGTGCACCCATTGGTTCCATGTGCTCCACCTCAACACAACGAGCGGAAAAATGAGCAAGTCAAAGGGCGAGTTCCTGACCGTTTCCCTGCTTGAGGAAAAAGGGTACGAGCCGATTGTATACCGCTTTTTCTGCCTCCTTTCCCATTACAGAAAGTCTCTCGTTTTCTCATGGGAGGCGCTTGACAACGCGGCGGCGGCTTACTCAAAGCTCATCTCCAAAATCGCCGCTTTAAACGGCGGCGAGGTCGGCGAGGGAAAGGTCGACGCAGAAGTGCTGAGCGAGTACAGAAGGCGCTTTGCCGACGCCGTCGGATGCGACCTCAACACCTCAAACGGAATAACGGAGGTGTACAATATATTAAAAGCGAAAACGAACGACGAGACGAAAATCGCCGTTTTGAAGGATTTCGACAGGGTTTTGTCGCTCGAGCTCTTCGAGTCGGCAGAAAAGCTTAAAATAAAGAAAAAGGAAGAAGAGAAGGAGTCCTCAAGCGCCGAAAAGGACGACTTCACCGTCGAGATTGAGAAAATGATAGCGCGGCGCGCCGAGGCGAAAAAGGCGCGCGACTACGCGCTTGCCGACGAAATACGCCGAGAGCTCGGCGAGATGGGAGTCGAGATAACAGACACTCCCGACGGTACAAAATACAAAAGGGTCAGGTGAGGAGAAACAAAATGCTTACCAATTACTCTGACGAAGACATTTATTCTCTGACTAAAAAAATAAAAAAGGGAAACACCGACGCTTTCGGAGAGCTTGTCGAAACGTATGAAAAATTTGTATACGGAACAGTCCTTTTCGAGGTGAAGGAAAAAAACGAGGCGAAAGCCCTCACCGAGGACGTTTTCGTAACCGCGTACAAAGAGATGTCCTCCTTCACGAGGGACACCTCCTTCGGCAAATGGCTCTACGGTATAATACAAAGCGCGGTTCACGACTTTCTGAAAAAGAAGTATCCCGCCTCGGAGAACGACCCGACGTTTACCCTTGCGGAGGACGGAACTGTCGTTAAGAAAAAGAAAGAGGCGATTCGAGTCGAGTCGTCCTCGGGAGTCGTAAAGCTTATAAACATGCTCGACGACGGGGAAAGAGAGGCGCTTATCTACCGCGACGTCATGGGGCTTACCTATCTTGAGATAGCGGACATCACCGGCGTCGCCGTCGGTCTTGCAAAGACTCGCGTGACACAGGGGAGAGAGAAGGTCAAAACGGCGCTCGAAAAATATCTCTCGGCAAGGAGCGCGAGCCCGTCGTCATAATCTCATAATCTCATAATCTCATAATATATCGAAACAATCGAAAAAATCGAAACAATCGAAACAATCGAAAAAGCAAAAATATTTAAAAGGTTTTTTAATAAAAAAGCCTTCGCGGGCTTTTGGGACAGCATTCATTTTTATGATTTTATAATTTTATATTTTTATATTTTTTACTTTGAGGTCAGCTATTTATGAAAAAGAACACGGAAAACACAAAAAAGACTTTTGAAAAAACAACCGAAGAGCTTTACAGAAGAGAAACCGCAAAGGCCGTACAGGTACCGGGCGGAACAAAGGAGAACGTAATGCAGAGAACGGAAAAAGACAAATCGAAAAACAAACTTATAAAGGCGCTTGTAGTCGTTATCGCGGCGCTTTGCGTCGCGCTTGTCCTTCTCGTTCTCGTGCTCGGGAAAAAGGGCGTTTTCGGAGACTCCGACAAAACGGGCGGATCCTCAAGCGGGGAGACAGGCATATACGGCGTTCTGGACCTTGACAAGGCGGATACCTCCGTTGACGACGGCGAGCTGACCGAAAAGGTCGGCATGAAGGGCATGAGGCTTCTCAAGGGCTATCTTTACGACAACGGCGGGACGAAAATCACATGGTACGAGTTTTACAATTCCTGTGTCGACGGTAATATAGACCCCCGCTCCGATTCGGCGCGTCAATATACCGAAAGCATACTGGAATATTTCAAGGAATACGGCATGCAGGAGGAAATAACCCGAGCCGAGAATCTTTTGAATCTTGACTGAGTCCCGAATAAATCCCGAATAAATCCCGAATAAATCTTGAATAAATCTCAATGCAAATTCGGCAAAACCCGAGTGCTGCTTGAGCGAGCGCGAAAAAAATAATTAAAAAATGTTCATTTGTCAATGATGTGAGACTGGGAAAAAGCGAAAGAGTTTTCGATATTAGGGGTCGAATTTGCTGA
>CANRNZ010000135.1 GCA_947632135.1 uncultured Clostridia bacterium | reverse complement strand
GTGTTGGGTGAGTGCGAACTTTGAAAAATGCGGGCGAAAACTTTTGTGTCCGGTCTGTGCGTTATCTTACACTTACAGAAGCGTAAGCGCGCCCGCGCGCCTTATCCCCAGTACGTGGCAGCTGCCTTCGCCAAACGCCGCTTCCATAAACTCTCGGTACTCTGTCGCCAGCCCCTTCGGCACAAACGCCTGAATTGTTCCCGCAAAGCCGCCGCCGTGTATGCGCCACGCGCCGCCGCGCCCCGATAAAAAGCGCTCGCTCATCATGAGCGCCAAAGCGACGCTCTCACTCCCGGGGTGCGCCGGAGTGTATACGTTTTGCAGATATGTAAAGCTCGACTCGCCCGATTTTTTTGCGTTTTTGAGAAACGCCTCAGTGTCGCCGCGCTCAAGAGCCGCTATCTGCTCCTCCACTCTGCGGTTCTCCTCGAAAAAGTGGTACGCCCTCAGAACAGCGCGCTCTCCCGCGGCCTTTCTGATTTGCGCTATGTTTTCAAACATGTCTTTTTCCGAAACAAGGCTCAAGAAGTCCTTTCCGAAAAAGTTTGCGACCTTCTTCATCTCGGCGGGGATAGCGGCGTACTCTCCGTCAAGTCCCGCGTGGCTCGAGCCTGTGTCGGTTATGCAGACCCTGTATCCCGCCTTGTCAAAGTCGAATTCAAGTCTCTTCACCACAGGCTCGTCGGGGTCGAAAAAGTCAATGGCGGAAAGACCGCCGACGGCGCACGCCGCCTGGTCCATAAGCCCGCAGGGCTTGCCGAAATACTCGTTTTCCGCATATTTCGCGAATTTTGCAAGCTCGATGTTCTCGACCTTGTCGTCGTTGTACATCGCCGAGAGCATCTTCCCGACCGCGACCTCAAAAGCCGCCGAGGACGACAGCCCCGAGCCCTTCAGGACGTCGGAGACTGTATACGCCGCGAGCCCCCCCGTTTTCAGCGAGTGAGCGCGGAATGCGTTTGTAATGCCGCAGATAAGCGCGCGAGAGGTCGATTTGTCCTCTTCTCTCGGCCCGTCTGCGCCGTCCGCCGGGCAGACGTCCTTCGGGAACCCCGCGCTTTTGATTTCGATTGTGTCGGATTCAACGGGGCACGCGACGGCGAACACGTTCATGTCGACCGACGCCGCGATTACCTTTCCCCTGTTGTGGTCGGTGTGGTTGCCCGAGATTTCGCTTCTTCCGCCGACCGAGAAAAGGCGCAGACCCTCGCGCTCCGTGCCGAACGTGCTCTCAAAGCCCGCCAGCGCGTCGAACGCTCTTTTTTTCTGTTTTCCGATGCTTTCGCTGTCCGGGCTGCCGGAGACTTCCGAAAAAGCGCCGTCAAGCGCGCCGGACTCAATCATGCTTCTGAGTTTTGATGATGTCATATCTGTTCTCCGTTTCTCCGTATTACGGGACCTCGCATGCCGCATGTACCGATACGCGGCAATGCGTACCGATACGTAATTGGTTGTTCGTAAATATGAAAAGCGGTGGCCGTTTACCGTCTGAATGCGCGTCCCGTTTTGAATTTTTAAATTTTTATTTGATTCTTATAAATAAATCGTTCAGGGTTTCCGACGGCGGTAAAAAGCATAAAGTATAAAGTATAAAGCGGTGTTTCCTCTCGGCTTATCCGGTTATCCGATACTATTATAACATACTTAAACTGTCAGTTCAAGTATAAATAAAGTATAAAAACAAAATAAAAAATGAGCGAAAAAGCGACGCGCGCCGAAAGGTCAAAAGGGAGTCCGAATCGTAATCTTGACTTTTTTTGACGCGGGTTATATAATTACGTAAACGGAAGATATAAAAATAATATAAATAAACACCAAATAAACGCCGAAAACGGCTTGTCGACGATGAGTCGGAATGTATCGAAATAATCGAAATAACCGAAATAACCGAAATAATTTAAATAACCGAAATAATCGGAGAAAAGCGTATGTATAAAGAGTGTCAAAAAGAGAGCCGCGCCGCCGAGGTGTTCGCGGCGCTGAAGATGAAAAAAATGACCGCGGCGGCTGCCGAAAGCTGCACGGGCGGGCTTGTTTCGAAAAAAATCACAGACCTTGCGGGAGTATCCGAGGTGTTTCTCGGCGGTGTCGTGTCTTATGCCAACAGCGTAAAAACAGAAGTTCTCGGGGTAAGCGCCGAGGACCTTGAAAGGCTCGGCGCGGTGTCGGAGACTGTCGCCGCCGAGATGTGCCTCGGGGTGCGGCGCGCGCTCTGCGCCGACGTCGGAGTGTCGACGACGGGGATCGCCGGCCCCGGCGGCGGGAGCGACGAAAAGCCCGTCGGCACGGTGTGCTTCGGAGTCTGCGTCGGGGAAAATGTAAAGACATTTACAAAGCATTTCGGAAAAGAGCTGTCGCGCGCGGAAATAAGAGAAAGAGCGTCCGAGTACGCTCTCTCAATCGTACTTGACGCTCTCACATCTCCCGGTTTTTTCGCGTCGGGGAGCTCCGGCGGGAACGATTATGAAAATAATCAAAATAAATAATCACGGGAAATAAATTCGGGAAATAACCGCGAAAATTATGAAAAACGATGGAAAACGATGGAAAACAAGAGATTTAAGAAAAACGACGAAGGCTTTGTCTGCGCTCACTGCGGGAGGGAGGTACTGCCGCTCGGATACACATCGCGCAATCACTGCCCGTTTTGCCTTTGGTCCGTACATCTTGACGTAAACCCCGGCGACAGGGCGTCGGAGTGCGGCGGGCTGCTTGAGCCCGTTGGCGCGGAGCCTAATACCAAAAAGGGCGGGTACACGATAATACACAGGTGTACGAAGTGCGGCGAGGTACGGCGGAACAAAGCTGCGCACGAGGCGAAGGTTCAGCCCGACGACCTGTCGCTGATTATAAAGCTCACAGGCAGCGAGTTTGGGAAAAGGTGAGGGAATTTTAAAATTCGCACTTTGTTCGCACGAACTTGTCCCAAAAGTTTTCGCCCGCCTTTTTCAAAAGGCGGCGGGGTCGAGGGGCAGAGCCCTCGTCGCGCTCCGCAGAGCGCGAAAGCTCCGATACGCGTTCTTTTTGCAAAGCTTTTTCTTGCGCTTTTGAGTCAAGAAAAAGCGTCTGTCGGTCAGCGCTGCACAAAGGGGCGAGGCACCGACTTCAAGAGCCTCCCCTGAAAGGGGATGTGTCGGCTTCGCCGACGGTGGGGTTTCAAAAAACTTTTAAATCTCAAATAAAACATTTTCAGAAACTAACTTCAATGACGCTTTTCTTTGACGCAATCGGCGCAAAGAAAAGCTTCAAAAGAAACGCCAATCGTCGGGGCGCCGCCCCGAACCCTGCCACCTTTTAAAAAAGGTGGACCAAAACTTTTGTGTTGGGTCTGTGCGAACCTCGTCAAAAACAGGAGTAATAAAAAATGTCAGTCATCAGCAATAATTTCGATACGGTCGCCGCCGTCTCTACCCCGCGCGGAAAAGGCGGCATCGCCGTCGTGAGAATCAGCGGCGAAAATACGGAGAAAATTGTCGAAAAATGCTTCGTCCCCTACGGAAAGCCGATTTTGTCCCGAGCGCCGAGAAGCGCCGTTTACGGGAAAATCGTAAACGGAGACGATATTATAGATACGGGTATTTGCGTCCTTTTTGCAAACGGCGCGTCCTTTACGGGCGAGCCGATGGCGGAAATTTCATGCCACGGCGGCATTCTCGTCACCTCGCGCGTCCTTGAGGCAGTAATCGCCGCGGGCGCCTCGGCGGCGTCTCCTGGAGAGTTCACCAAGAGAGCTTTTATAAACGGAAAGCTTACTCTGTCCGAGGCGGAGGCGGTGGGAAAGCTTATCGACGCCGACACGGTGAGCAAAGCGGAGCTTGCATCGGGCGCCGCGCGGGGAAATCTTTCGCGCTCGCTGTCCGCGCTCGACGGCGAACTGTACGGCGTTATGACGGCGCTGTGGGCAGCCGTCGACTATCCCGAAGAGGACGTGGGCAGCGAGGGCGAGGACAATATATACCCCGTCGTATGCCGCGTGCTTGAAGGGGTGCGCCGCCTTGCGGACACATACAAGACGGGGCGCGCGGTTTCCGACGGGATAAGGACCGTCATATGCGGAAAGCCGAATGTCGGCAAGAGCTCTCTTTACAACGCGCTGATGGGCGAGGACAGAGCGATTGTCACCGACGTCGCGGGAACGACGAGGGATTTTCTTGAGGACACGGCTGACGTGGGAGGGATAACTCTCGTAATTACGGATACCGCGGGAATACGGGACTCGCATGACGAAATCGAGAAGATAGGCATAGAAAGGGCGCTTACAAAGCTTGAGGAGGCGGAGCTTGTTATATGTATGTTCGACATGTCGCGCGGGCTTGACAGCGAGGACGAGGAGGTGCTGGCGGCTGCCGAGAGGAGCGCGGCGGAGAAGATATGCGTTATAAACAAGTGCGACCTTGAAAGAAAGCTTGACGACGCGGCGCTGAAGCGGCTCGGGGACGTTTTTGAAAACATAGTCGAGGTGAGTTTGAAGGACAGAGGCGCGGAAGACGGGAAAGGCGGCGCGGCGGCGCTTGCCGAGAAGATATCGGAGATGTATAACAGCGAGAAATTGAACGTCAACACGGACGCCGTGGTATGGGACGCGGCGCAGAAGGCGTCTCTTGACAGATGCGCCGAAATGCTTGCGGAGGCGAAGCGGGAGCTTGAGCGCGGCGCGCCGCTTGACGTTGTCGGGGTAATATGCGAGGGTGCGCTTGGCGAGATGAGGATGGCGGACGGCGCGGGGGTATCTGAGGACATAATAGACGGGATATTCTCGAGATTCTGCGTCGGAAAGTGATTTTTTAAAGCTCGCACGAACTCGTTTCAAAAGTTTTGGTCAAGCTTTTTCAAAAGCTTGCGGGGTCGAGGGGCAGAGCCCCCGTTTTTGGCGTTTCTTTTGAAGCTTTTCTTTGCGCCGATTGCGTCAAAGAAAAGCGTCATACAAGTTAGTTTCTGAAGTGGCCGGTGGTCAGTGGTCAGTGGTCAGAGCCTCCCCTGAAAGGGGAGGTGGCGCGAAGCGCCGGTGGGGTTCTGCCACGAGGGTTTATGCACCGCGAACCGCCGGACGCTTTTTCTTGACTCAGAAGCCGAGGAAAAAGCTTTGCAAAAAGAACGCGTATCGGAGCTTTCGCGCTCTGCGG
>CANRNZ010000134.1 GCA_947632135.1 uncultured Clostridia bacterium | reverse complement strand
GGACGAGGAAGAAAGCGCGACGGACAGAGTTTACAACAACGTAAAGAACGCGGGCATATGCCTTATGTGCGCCGCGGGCAACGATTACAGCGCGCCGTACAGCAACGCCATCGGCACTGACCTCGCGCTTGTCGAGAACCCCGACTCGGGTATCGTCGGCTCTCCCTCCACATACAACGCCGCGGTATCCGTCGCGAGCGTCAATGAGGCGGCAAGCAAGATGAGCTACTTTATGGCGGGCGAGAAAAAGGTTCGCTACACGGACACCGCAGAGGACGCCGCCGTACAGTGGACGAGCCTCGAGGGCGACTTTGACTTCGAGGTCGTCGGCGGCTACGGCAGCGCGGCTGACTTCGCGGCAGTCGACGTTCAGAACAAGATAGCCCTTGTACAGAGAGGCGAGCTTGCCTTCACGGACAAGGAAGCAAACGCGCAGAGCGCGGGCGCAAAGGCGCTTATCGTCTACGACAACATCCCCGACGAAGCGCTTATCAACATGCAGGTAAACGGTCTCATGCCCGCCATCTTCGTATCCTACGAGGACGGTCAGTTCATGAGAGGACTTCAAACAAAGAAGATATCGACGTCCGCCGAGTTTGTCGACGTGGTGGTAAGTGAGACAAGCGGTCTCATGTCAGACTTCTCGTCCCTCGGAGTCGCTCCCGACCTCACGCTGAAGCCGGAAATCACAGCTCCCGGCGGCGACGTTTGGTCGACGCTCCCCGGAGACGCGTACGGCAACATGAGCGGAACGTCAATGGCGTCGCCCCACATGGCGGGCGCGGCATCTGTAGTACGTGAATACGTAAACGAAAAGTTCTCCGACTACAGCCCCGCTCAGAAGAGAGAGATGATAAACAACCTGCTTCTCTCCACCGCAACTCAGGTGACAGAGCCCGACGGAACAGCGTACACCCCCAGAAAGCAGGGCGCGGGTCTTGCCAACGTATGGAACGCCATAAGAGGCGAGTCCTACCTTACGGTAAAGGACAGCGAGCGTCCGCAAGCGGAGCTCGGCTACAACACCGAGGGTACGTATTCATTTGAGTTCACGGTACACAACTTCTCCGAAGCGGCGAAGGAATACGACATAAGCGTCATTCCTCTCACGGCAAAGACGGAGACTGTCGAGGTACAGACGGAAACGGGCGAGACAAAAGAATACAACTGCATCTCCGAGAGCTCGAGAGTTCTCACAAGCGATGAGTTCACCGTAGAGCTCAGCGAAAGCAGCGTAAGAGTCGAGCCCGACGGCACGGCGACCGTTACCGTAAAGCTCACGCTTACACAAGCCGGGAAAAAGTCCCTTGAGGAATTTGTAAACGGCACGTTCCTTGACGGCTTTGTCGTACTCACCGACAAGAGCGAGGACGGCGTAAACCTTTCACTTCCCTACCTCGCATTCTACGGCGACTGGGCAAAGGCTCCCGTATTCGATTCAACTATTTACGACGACAAAGAGGCTCAGGAGTTCGAGACAGAGCTTGACCTTCTGCAGCTTGTAGGCTCCGACCTCTACGGCTTCACGCTCGGCTCGAACCTCTTCCTTGACGAGGACGACTACGAGCAGGAGAAAAACTTCCTCAGCCCGACTTATGCCGCGGCGGGATACAGCATTGTTCCCGTAACGGGACTTCTCCGCGCGCCGAAAAGTCTTCTTTACGGCGTGACGGAGGTCGACCTTGAAGAAAGCAACGATTACGTCGAAGCTACCGAGGTAATGAAGTCGTTCTACTATGCGGAAGGCGACATGGTCATGTATGACATTCTCCACCCGTACTACGGTTTCTCAACTACGCTCTTCGGCGATTTCGGATGGGATCCCGCAGTGAACCACAACTTCACCTTCGATCTCACGGCGACAATCGACGGAACGGGCGGCGAGACACAAAAGCTCTCCATACCCTTCGGCTACGACGTGACGGCTCCTCAGATAGTAAGTACCGAGTTCTTCACGAAGGAAGCCTACAGCGAGGTTTCGGAAACAGTTGAAAACGTTGACTTCGTAAGAGTCACCGTTCAGGACGACAACTTCGTAATGGGCGTCCAGCTTTACACCTCTCAGGAGTTCTTTGACGGCGAGACCTTCTCGGCGATTCCTCTCTCCGACGTTTACACGGACGAGTCGATAAAGGAAAAGGGCAATCAGTACGTATTTGAGATACCGCTCGACTTTGCCGAGTACGCGTCTCTCATAACCGGCGACACAAGATACGTAATCGAGGTCGTCGACTACGCGCTCAACGGCTACGATTCCGAGCCGATATCCCTTGTCGGCGGCAACGAGGTCACAAAGGTCACGATAAACAACAAGCCGCTTTCCGCAACGGCAAGCGCTCCCGACATGACCCTTCAGGCTTACATTGAGCCCGATAATCTGAAGGACGTTGAGATAACATGGTCCACCGAGGACACGGATATCATAAGCGTCGAGAGCAAGGGATACAACGAGGCAAGCGGATTCTATGAGGCGACGCTCTCATTCATTCCGACCAGCGAGGGCGGCGAAGCGCACGTCACGGCGTCAGCTCCGAACGGCGTCAGCGACACGGCGACATTCTACGTGTCAAAGGCGATGTATGAGCCGACAATCGACGAGTGGGACGGCGTAGTCCATTACAACGGACCGGTCAAGATTCCCGAAAACTTCACTAAACCGATTGTAGTCAAGCTTGACGGTATCCTCGAAGGCGCAGAGCCTAACGTAACTCTTATCGGCTCCAACTCGGCGGACAATCCGTACACGAACACCATAACGGTTGAAAAAGAGGGAACAACTCTTGCAATACGCAACCTCAACATGACGACGACGGGAACAAATTCCGCCATCACGTTTGCGGGACGCGGCAACACTCTCGCAATAGAGGGCGAGAACCTTATCAACGTAACAAACGACGGCGCGGGCGTATACGTTCCCTACGGCGCCGAGCTTACGGTGACGGGCGGCATGTACGACAAGCTGACGCTCAATCTTAACAATAACGACACCACGGGATACGGAAAGCCTGTCGGCGGCGCGGGTATCGGCGGTATTAAACCGAGCGGATACGGACTTGCCGAGACGGCATACATCGCCGGCGACATCATCCTCAAGGGAGGAAACATAGACATTAAATCATTCGCGGCAAACGGCGCGGGCATCGGCGGCGGCGCAAACGGCATTGTCGATTCCGTAACGGTCGACGGCGCGAATATCACGATGGATATAAGGAGAGCGACGACCGGTTACTCCACGCAGTCGCAGGGCGCAGCGGGTATAGGCTCCGGCTCCGCCGTCGGCAGCGGCAGAGGCTATTTCCCGAACTATGAGATGGATATCGTCATAGGCGGCGGCTCGACAATAACCGGTACCTCCGACGGACAGGGCGCTCTTATAGGCTCGGGATACGTCGGTTCTCTCAGCACACCAAGCCTTTACAAGACAAATATCACGATAAACGCAGGAGTACTTAACCTCACGGGCAACAACACCGACGGCACTAACAACGGCGGCGCTCTTATCGGAGCGGGCTCCGGAATGGCAGGCGGCGACATAGTAATAAACGGCGGCAACATCACAGCTGTACAGAATTCCGTGGCGCCATCCGCTATCGGAACAGGAGGCAACTCCGGCGGAAACGGCGGAACGGTCACGATAAACGGCGGCACAATATCCGCAACAGTTCCTGACGGATCATACGCTTCCGCTATCGGAATGGGCAGATTTACGGGCTGGTCGACAAAGGTCGACACTGTCGTTAAGATAAGCGGCGGCTCCGTCAAGGCAAAGAAAGCCGCGGCAGAGGGCGCAGAGCCTACAGTCTCTGTTACGGGCGATGTAACCAACACGGACGGCGCGGCCGTTCACGAGGTCAAGCTCACGGCGGGCTCGGAACCCTTCGAGGGCTCCAAGTACTGGCCCACAGCTCTGACTGTTGACGGAAAATCATTCGACATAAGCGGATATCACTTCGACGACGAATTTAACCTCTATCCGTGGCTCACCGTCGGCACACATACGGTAACGGCGGCTATTACGGGCGGAAAGAGCGCAAACTACAGCGTCGAGGTCGAGGAGGACGGCACATACACTGTCACGAACATGTATGAGCTCGGCGCATTCCTCACACACGTAACTCCCGACGAGGCGTCGACTCTTACCGAGGTTGAGGGCACAAGAGACGAAGAGACAGGCGAGGTACAGTACGCGGGAAATCTCGTCGCAGAGGGTTCGACGGTTGAGGTAACGCTCACACCCGAGGACGGATACCTCACTCCCACAGCGGACCTTGTATCTGTCGTTGTTGACGGATTTAACAACTACGACTACGAGTACGACCCCGAGACGGGCACGGTAACAGTTCCGAGCGTCAGCGGCAACACATATATTGTAGCTGTCGCGACGGTCGACAAGTCCGAGCTTCTCGCGCTCCTTCAGTACGCGGGCACTCTCAACTCCGCGGACTATGACACGGAGAGCGAAGAGGGCAGCACCGCATGGACGTACTTCCTGTTTGCGGCATCTTACGCGAGCGGAATCTACACAGACCCGACAGTAACGTCAGGTATGGTAGAGGGCGCGATAACTGCTCTCCAAAACGCTATCGACGCGCTTGAGCCTTTCAAGCTTCACGACACCGATGCGCTCGAGGCTGCATTAGCAGAGGCCGAGAAAGCGCAGAGCAACAGTGAGAGCTACATGGATGAGAGCATAGAGGGTCTCGACAAGCTTATTGAAGAGGCAAACAACGTGCTTCACAATCCCGACTCCACGCAGACGGAAATCAACACCGCGACCGAACAGCTCGAGCTTGCTCTTGCTAAGCTTGAAAAGGTCGCTCGCGGCGACGTAAATCTCGACGGCAGAGTCAACATTGTCGACCTCATAATGCTCAAGGCTAATCTCGCGGGCGTTATTGATACCGACGCGATAAACGCTTATGCCGCGGACGTTGACGAAAACGGCGAGGTCGGCACGAGCGACATCCTCCCGCTCGCAAGGCTTCTTGCAAGGTAAGTTAAT
The DNA here is from genome assembly GCA_947632135.1 of uncultured Clostridia bacterium. Lineage (GTDB taxonomy): Bacteria > Bacillota > Clostridia > Oscillospirales > CAG-272 > RUG14199. The sequence goes on along the minus strand of CANRNZ010000134.1, from coordinate 134 downwards.
TTGGTAACTCAATTTAAGAAGCTTTAAATAAAAAAAGGAACGGCGTTGCCTCGGCAACGCCGCAGCCTGAAGACAAAGCCCCAGACTGAAGACAAAGTTCTGAAAAGGGCTTTGTTTTTTTGTCAAAGTATGGT
>CANRNZ010000133.1 GCA_947632135.1 uncultured Clostridia bacterium | reverse complement strand
GTGTCCTCACGCCGAAAATCGTTTCGAGAAGCTCGGTCCTCCCCGCTCCGACAAGACCGTAAAGACCGAATATCTCGCCCTCTCTCACTTCAAAGGTGACGTCTCTGAGATGAGGTTCGTATTTTGTGGAAAGATGCTGAACGGACAAAAGAGTCTTTCCCGGGGTATTGTCCACCGGAGGGAACCTGTTGTCGAGCGAGCGGCCGACCATTGCGGCTATCAGCTCGTTCATATCCGTTTCCGAGGTCTTCTTTGTCGTAACGAGCTTACCGTCACGAAGGACTGAGACCTCGTCGCATATTTCAAATATTTCGTCCATTTTATGGGATATATAGATAAGGGAAATTCCCTGACTTTTCAGTTTTCGCATCATCTCGAAAAGCTTTTTTACCTCGGGCTCGGTGAGGGATGACGTCGGCTCGTCAAGGACGATTATCTTCGAATTGTAAGAGATCGCCTTTGCGATTTCGCACATCTGACGCTTCGACACCGACATGTTCCGCATGGGAGTCGTCAAGTTGACAGTTATTCCGAGACTTCTGAAAAGAGACGCCGCCTCCTCCTTCATTCGCTTTTCGTCTATTACTCCGAACGAATTCAAAGGATAGCGCCCTAAGAAAAGATTATCGACGACGCTTCTTTCAAGACACTGGTTGAGCTCCTGGTGCACCATCGCTATACCGTTTCTGAGCGCATCCTTCGCTCCGGAAAAATCGACCGGCTTACCCTCGAGGAATATATCTCCCTCGTCTCTCTGATACGTACCGAAGAGGCACTTCATCATAGTCGATTTTCCCGCGCCGTTCTCTCCCATGAGTCCCATTATAACGCCGCGTTTCAAATCCAAATCTATATGGTCAAGCACTTTGTTTCGTCCAAACGACTTGGACATCCCTCTTATCGAGAGAACAACATCGCCGCCTGATGCCATTTTGCTTCACCTCCGTAAATCGCTTGGTTTGCAATGAGGCTGTGGGGGGCGACCCACAGCCTCGTTATTATTCCCGTGCCGTTTAGAATTACTGACCGAGAATCGACGTGTAGGACGATGCGTTGTCCGTCTTCACCATATTGATGGCGAATGCGTCGTACTGGTCGGGATTTCCGAGACGGTTCGTTATATTTGCCTCTGTCTGTCCGTCACCGCCGATATAATCAACCTCGAGGTTGAGAATGTCGTCGTATTTCTGAAGCAGCGGCTGATATGTCGAGCTGAGGAAGTTGTCGGCAGCGTTGTAAATGTCGAGCCATACCTTCTTTGTCTCATGCTTCTCGGAGTCGAGCTGCTTTGAAACGGGAGCGTATGTCTTTGTCGCGTCCGTGAAGTCCTCATAGTTCTCGGCTGTTACCGCAAGGTTCAGCGCGTAGTATGAGCGCTCGCTTGCAACATACTTGTAGTCTGTCTCGGCAAGGACGTTGCCCGCGTCGTCGGCTGTTCCGATACCCATGTCTATGTCAACGCCGTCAAGAGCGTTGCGGAGAACACGGAGTGTCAGATATGCCTGAACGTCTGCGTGCTGGCTTATCGTTCCGCCGTATCCGTCTTTAATAGCGGCAACGGCATCGCTGTTAGCGTCGTAACCGAATGTCGGAACCTTGTTGTCATGCGCCCATGCGTTGAACATTGCCATTCCCATACCGTCGTTATTGGATACAACAACGTCTATCTGTTCGCCGAACGAGGACGACCATGTGCCGATGGCGTTACCTGCCGTTCCGGCATCCCATGTAGCGCCCGCGGAGTTCTTCATTTCCTGAGAAGCAAGCTCACGAACCTTGAACTCCTTGCCGTCGATCTCAACGGAGCCGTCTTTTACGACCGTAGCGCTGCCGTCAAGGTTTGTTCCTGCGGGGGACGAGTCTGTCGCGCCGTTCGCCTCGACCGCGGTCTTGAGAGCCTCGCGGACTCCTCTTGTACGCGCTATCGAGTCATTGTGTCCGATGTCGCCGATGGCGAGAACGTATCCGATTATACCGTCGCCGTTGCGGTCAAGCTCCGCGCCGTGGCTCTGGATATATTCGACTACCATCTGACCCTGAAGCTGTGCGCCCTGGTTTGCGTCAAATCCGACATAATATGTCGAGTCGTTGAACTTAAGCGCAGTCATGTCGAGTTCACCGGTCGAGCTGTTTGACGGCTGGCGGTTGAACCATACGAGCGGCTTATCCGCGTTGCTGGTCTGCGAGCAGCCGGTCATAACCAATGCGAGCATTACCGCGCAAAGAATAAGTGAAATTGCTTTTTTCATTGTCAGTCTCCTTTATAAATATAGTAAATAGTAATTTGATAAAGTGTCTGTATATGCCTTGGCAAATACAGCACTTTATACAACGTTATGTTGTATCCGCGTATATTCTATATTAAAATTCAATAAAATGTTTTACATTTTTTGTCCAAAAATTACGCTTTATTATCTTTTATGCGAAAATATATGAAAAATAAGTAAATCCGTAAAATTGTGTTGAATGGCGCTTCAAGATGTTTTAGGCATTTTTGCACAAATTTATATAATATTATGCGGTATTTTTTGAAGCTTTTGTATAGTGCGCTTAATAATAAGAAAATAAGGCGGCAACAACTGCAAGGTATTTTATTTTTATTTGATTTTTTTATTCGCTTTTATTTTCAAAAGGTTAAAAAAGCAAAAAGAGAAAAAAAGAGCCCAAAAAAACGCCCCGCTCACGCGAGGCGCTTTTCGTATTTTGCTTTGAAAATGGTTTCTTTCGCTTTATTTTCGCCTGTATTTATAAAATTTATCGGGATTTTTTGAGCGATTTCAGCACCTCGGAGAGCTTCGGCGGCTTTCCGTACATCAGCACTCCGATTCGGTAGATTTCCGACGAAATATAGCCTATCGCGGCGACCGACGCCGCGAGAATTGCGACGGAAATCGCTATTTCATACGCGGGCACGGTGCTCATTGCGATTCGCGCGAACATCGCCATCGGCGACGTGAACGGTATAAACGAGCAGACCTTCATCAGGGTGTTGTCGACGACTCCGCCGGAAATTGAAGAAATTACAATCATGAAGCCGACGACAAACAGAAGAGTTATCGGCATCGACGTAGTTTTCGTGTCCTCCGTCTTCGACGCGGTGGAGCCGACGGCGCCGTAGAGAAACGCGTAAACGAGAAATCCGAGCACGAAGAACACGAGCATGTACCCTATAAGCCCCGCGGGGATATCAAATATCGACGAAATGAGCTCGTTTGAGCCCCAGTAGCTCCTGTTCAGATTGTAGCTCACAAAGGCTCCTCCGAGCACGAGAGCAATTTGCATAAAGCCCGCAGCGCACGCGGCAAGAACCTTGCCGAATATCATCGGTGTCGTGTCGGCGCTTGTTATGAGAAGCTCCATTGCGCGGGAGCTTTTTTCCGACGCGACGCTCTGAGACACCATCTGCCCGTAAAGAATTATCGCCATGTACAGCACCATTATCAGCACATACGTGTAGATAAAATTGTGCATCTGGTCGACGCCGAGCTTTTCGGTATTGCATGTGACGTGCGTCGACATAATCTCGGCGGCCTTTTCGTCGGAAATGCCGTTTTCCGTCATCGCCGTTAATTTGTACACGTTTTCAAGAACGGACTCCGCAACGGAGGAGTTCATATCGTACATCGAAAGATTTTCCACATAGTAGGTAAACTCCGTCTTTGAGTCGAAAACGAAGGCGCACTCCGCCTCGCCGTCCGATATCATTCTCTTCGTATCCGCCGTCCCGCCGTCATATACTCTCACGTCGTACTCATCGAACGCCGTAAAAAACGCGGTGTATATCATGTCGGTAAGCTCGCCGTTTTCCCCTTTTGAAAGGAGCATTACGGGAAGGCCCTCTCTGTCTGAGTCCGCGTCCCCGACGACGTATTCCGAGCCTGCGCCGTTTTCCGTCTCCGGCGCGCTCTCGCCCTTAAACGCATCCCTTACGCGGGGAAAGAACATCAAAACGACGACCGCCGCGATTAGAAACAGCGTGATGCCGATAAAGACTTTGTTTTTGACATAGCCTGCAAACTCGAAGCCGAAGACAGTTTTGAACTGATTAAATTTTGATTTTTCGCCCGACTTATTCATATCTGCACCTCGTCTCCCTTTCCCGCGTACCGAATGAAAATATCGTTAAGCGACGGCTCGTAAACCTTTACGCAGTCAACGTCGTACTCAAGACAAAGCCTTGACATAAGCTCCGCCTTGTTTTCACCCGCCGCGGGGGTGATTACCGCGCCGCCGTCCGTAAGGCGGCACCTGTCCCCATATTTTTCGAGTACCTTGCCGCAGCAGGCGCCGCGCACCTCGATAAGCCCGTTTCCGTGCGCCCTCTTGATTTCGCAAAGCTCCCCGCCGACGGCAATCTTTCCGTCGCACAGAATCGCGACGCTGTCGCAGAACTCCTCGACGTGGTCCATCTGGTGACTTGAGAAAATAACGCACTTCCCTTTTTGAAGCTCCTCTTTTACAACGTCCTTCAGGAGCTTTGCGCTGACGGGGTCGAGACCCGAAAAGGGCTCATCGAGGACGACGACGTCGGGCTCGTGAATGAGAGCTGAGATGAGCTGTATTTTCTGCTGATTGCCTTTTGAGAGCGCGTCGAGCTTTTTGTCTCTGTAATTTTCCATTCCGAGCCGTCTCAGCCATCTGTCGGCGGCGCTTTGCGCGTCCTTTGTTTTCATGCCCTTAAGCTTTGCAAAATACACGAGCTGGTCGATTATCTTCTTTTTGGGGTAAAGGCCTCTTTCCTCGGGCAGGTATCCCACCGAAACGTCGCCGCGGGAATAAGGCTTCCCGTCGAGAAGGATTTCCCCCGAGTCCGCGCCGAAGACGCCCATTATTATACGGATTGCGGTAGTTTTTCCCGCGCCGTTTCTCCCGAGGAGACCGAACGCTTTTCCGCTGCAAGCGGAGAACGAGACGCCCTTCAGGACTTCCTTTTTGCCGAATGATTTTTCAAGGTTTTTAACTTCGAGTATCATATATCAAATCACCTGCCTTTTGACGTTTGACGACGGTAGAGTTTAAAGTTCGCACGAACTTGTTCGGGAAGTTTTCGCCCGCCTTTTTCAAAGTTAGCACAAACTCGTCCGGGAAGTTTTGCTCAAGCTTTTTCAAAAGCTTGCGGGGTCGAGGGGCAGAGCCCTCGTCGCGCTCCGCAGAGCGCGAA
>CANRNZ010000132.1 GCA_947632135.1 uncultured Clostridia bacterium | reverse complement strand
GACGAAGCGCTCGAGGCATACGGCATTACATTTGACGGCGCAAACTCCGCGATAATCGGCGCGACGGTTTACAGCGATGATGCAAATGCGAACGTCTACGGAGAAGGTTCCATCATTCTTATAAAGGTCAAGGCTCCCGAGGAGCCCGGCGAGTACAACATCGGAGCTATAATCCACGATGAGGTAACGACGGGTTACAAGGACGAGTGGTACAGCGGATTCGGCTCGTTTGAGTATGATGTTCCCGCTGAGGATCGCGTAGTTTCCGCAACTCTCACTGTAGAAAAGAAACATGAGCACACATTTGACGACACATGCGGTACGATAACTCCTCCGACAAGAGATACCGCAGGTAAGGTTGAGATCAAATGCAAGGAATGCGAAGAGGTCGTAAATACCATCGAGCTTCCCGCTTATGATATAAACTTCACAATGGAAAGCCTGACTGCAAAGCCGGGTGAAGATGTAACATTCGCACTTAAAGTAAACGCGCCCGAGGTAACGGGTATCTGGGGAACCGCGCTTTACGCTTACTTTGACAAGACGGTAGGTCTTGAGAACGTCAGCGTTGAGGCGGGCGACCTCTTTGGAACAAACGGCGTTGAGGCTGCTCTTTCGACAGTTCCCGCAAGAGACTGGGACGAGAAGGCTGACGAAGCGCTCGAGGCATACGGCATTACATTTGACGGCGCAAACTCCGCGATAATCGGCGCGACGGTTTACAGCGACGATGTAAACGCCAACGTCTACGGAGAAGGTTCCATCATTCTTATAAAGGTCAAGGCTCCCGAGGAGCCCGGCGAGTACAACATCGGCGCTATAATCCACGATGAGGTAACGACGGGTTACAAGGACGAGTGGTACAGCGGATTCGGCTCTTTCGAGTATGAAGTTCCCGCTGAAGACCGCGTTGTTTCCGCAACTCTTACGGTTAAAGAGGAGCACGTGCATCAGTTTGACGAAACAAGCGGTACCGTAACTCCTCCGACAAGAGATACCGACGGTAAGGTAGAGCTGAGATGTACGGTATGCGGCGAGGTCGTACCCGAAGAGACAATCACTCTTCCCAAATATGACGTTAAGTTCACAATGGATTCTCTCAAGGCACAGCCCGGCGAGACAGTTACATTCGCGCTTAAGACGACAACCCCCGAGACGGGTATTTGGGGAACGTCGCTTTACACATACTTTGACAAGACGATAGGTCTTGAGAACGTAGAAGTTAAAGAGGGCGACCTCTTCTCCGCAAGCGGCGTTGAGGCGCAGATATTCAACAGAGATGCAAGAGAGTGGGACGACGAGGCTACCGAGGCTCTCAGTGAGTACGGAGTATCGTTTGACCGCACAGCCGACAGCGCTGTAATTGGTACTACAATTAACAGCGGCGAGGCCTTAAAGAATCTCTACGGCGAGGGCTCGTTTATCCTCGTGACAGTCAAGGCTCCCGAGGAGCCCGGTGTGTACAATCTCGGCGCTATTCTCCACAGCGACCTCATCACCGGATACAATCAGGAGGCATGGCACTGCGCATTCGGCCAGTTCGAGTATGAAATACCCGCCGAGGACCGTGTAATCAGCGCTACCCTCACAGTTGAGGAAAAGGCTGACCACGAGCATCAGTATGACGAAACAAGCGGTACGGTATATCCTCCGACAAGAGATACCGACGGTCGCGTCGACCTGAGATGTACGGTATGCGGTGAAATCACCGATACAATCACACTTCCCGCATACGGTGATATAGAATTCACAATGGAAAGCCTGACTGCAAAGCCCGGCGAGACAGTTACATTCGCGCTCAGAATAAACACTCCCGAAACAGGTATCTGGGGAACGGCGCTTTACGCTTACTTTGACAAGGTTATCGGTCTTGAGAACGTGAGCGTTGCGGCGGGCGACCTCTTTGAGACAAACGGCGTTGATGCCGCTCTTACGACAGTCCCCGCAAGAGATTGGGACGGCGCGGCTGACGAAGCGCTCGGAGTATACGATATCACATTTGACGGAACAGACTCCTCAATTATCGGCGCGACAGTTTACACAAACGGCGATAACCTCTACGGAGAAGGCTCTCTCATTCTTGTTACGGTAAAAGCTCCGATGCAGACCGGTGTTTACAATGTCGGCGCTATAATCCACGATGAGCTCATTACCGGATACGACCAGGAGGCATGGCACTGCGAGTTCGGCCAGTTCGAGTATGATTTGCCCGTTGAGAACCGAGTGATCAGCGCTACTCTCACGGTAGAATGCGCCCATGACGGCGGAACACACAGAGACAACGAGGTTCCCGCTACATGTGAGACGGCAGGTCATTACGACCTCGTCTGTGACATCTGCGGCGAGACGATTGAGTCGAACGTAGAGATTCCCGCGACGGGACATGACTACGGCGAGCCCACATGGACATGGGCTGACGACGGAAGCACAGCAAGCGCTGAGTTTGTCTGCGGCAACGACAGCACTCACAAAGAGACGGTTAAGGCTGACATAACATCCGAAGTTCTTGTTGAAGCCGGCTGCGAGACGATGGGTACAACAAAATACACGGCGAAGGTCGAGCTTGACGGCAAGACATATACCTCGACAAAGGATGTCCAGGATATTCCGGCCGAGGGACACTCCTTCACGAAGCAGGAAGTAAGCGACGCTACGCTCCGTACACCCGCTACAGACAGCGAGCCTGCAACCTACTACTACACATGCTCGAAGTGCGGCGAGATAAGCACAGACGAGTGGTTTGAGTACGGTTCGCCCGCATACGTTGTAACCACGGAAGATGACGCAACATTCAGCTTCAGCGGCGATTCGAGCAAGTTCACCGGACTTAAGGTAGACGGCAATGATGTTCCCGCCGACGCATACACATTCGACGCCGAGAACAACACCGTAACGCTGAATCCCGAATTCCTTAAATCTCTTACAAACGGTGAGCACAAGCTGACGGTTGTTTATGCAAACGGTACGGGTGAGTGCGACTTCACGAATACTTCGGGAACCGATGTACCGGTCAATCCCGACAATCCCGACAATCCGACGAACCCGGATAACCCGGCAAATCCCGACAATCCGGACAACTCCGGCAACTCCGGAAGCCAGACTCCGAGCGGACCTGTAACAGGTGAGACCGAGTCTCTCGATTCACTCTATGCAATACTTGCTCTGTCGGCACTCGCAGTGCTCGGCTCCGCAATATTCATGGCGGTAACATTCCGTAAGAAGTCAAGAAGGTCATAAGTAATTCCCGCGGGGAGCCATAAAGGCTCCCCGCATTTTTTTGGCGGCGTTTTTTGAGAGCGGCGTTTTTTGCTGCGCTCTTTTTTTGGGTGGCGGCGCTTTTTGAAGGGCGCTTTTTGGAGGCGCTTTTTGAGAGATGCGCTTTTTGAGACTCGCTATTTTTGGGGCGCGCGCGCTTTTTTTGACGGCGCTTTTTTTGGGGGCGCGCGTTTTTTTGACGATGCTTTTTGAGAGTGGCGCTTTTTGAAGAGTTATTTTTTGGAGTGGCTGCTTTTTTTGAGGCGGCGCGCCATGACTTAAATCAATTTAATATGTGTTTAATATATGAAAACGGAGCTAAAAAACAAATGTCGCGGGGTGGAATAATAGCTCGAAAAGACTTGACAAAATCACTCATACATGATAGAATTTATAAAGACAAATGAAGCCGAATATCGGGGTAAATGCGAAGCAAATGTGAAGCATATACGAAACAAATGTAAAGCATATGCGAAACAATGTGAAAGCAGATGCGAAACAAATGCGAAACAAATGCGGAGCAAATGCGGAGCAGATGCGAAACAAATGCGGAGCAGACGCGAAAGACTTTTACGGTCAATCAGGTTGTATACACTTAAAATTTAAAATAAAACAGGCAAAAAGACAGACGCGCGGCGCGGTGTACTTCCGACTTCGGCGCGTTTTTCTTGGAAAGGACTTGTCAATGTCGCTTGAGAAGCTTTGGAAGAACGTAACGATAATACAACCCGACGCATTCAAAGGCTTTAAGACTCGTGTTTCTTCTTTTCTCGCCGCTCCCGACGGCAGCGGTATTCGTATTTCCGATTTGTCACAATATTTGATTTTTCCCGGTTTTTGCGATGTGCATGTTCATTTTCGCGAACCGGGTTTTTCTTATAAGGAGACGGTAAAAAGCGGGTCGGCCGCCGCCGCCGCCGGGGGGTATACCGCGGTGTGCACAATGCCGAACCTCTCGCCTGTTCCCGACTGCGCGGAAAATATGAAACGTCAGCTCGATATAATAAAGAGGGACTCGCTTATAAATATATACCCATACGCGTCAATAACCGTTGGCGAAAAGGGCGAGCGCCTTTCGGACTTTGACTCTCTTTGCGGTGACGCCGTATCCTTCTCGGACGACGGGAGAGGCGTACAGAGCGAGAGCGTGATGAGGTCCGCGATGGAAAAAGCCGCCTCGCTCGGAAAGATTATCACGGCGCACTGCGAGGATAACTCACTTCTTTTCGGGGGATATATTCACGCGGGCTCCTATGCCGCCGCGCATTCTCACCGAGGAATCAGCTCCGAGAGCGAGTACCTTCCAATCAAGCGAGATTTGAAGCTTGCCGCCGAGACAGGGTGCGCGTACCACGTCTGCCACGTGTCAACGAAGGAGAGCGTCGCTCTCATCAAGGAGGCAAAAAAAGAGGGAGTCAACGTCACATGCGAGACGGCGCCGCACTACCTCGTTCTTGACGAGGGGGATCTCAGAGAGGACGGGAGGTTCAAAATGAACCCGCCGCTCCGCTCGAAGGATGACCGCGAGGCGCTTATCGAGGGGATTCTTGACGGCACTATCGACATGATAGCGACCGACCACGCGCCGCACTCGGCGGAGGAAAAGTCGCGCGGGCTTGAAAAGAGCGCGTTCGGTATAGTCGGACTTGAAACGGCGTTCCCGATTTTGTATACGCGTCTTGTCAAAAAGAACATAATCACGCTTGAGAAGCTGATTTTGCTTATGGCGGTAAATCCGAGACAGCGCTTTTCGATACCGTTCGGAGATGATTTTTCCGTGTGGGACGTGTCGGAGGAGTACGAGGTGGAGCCCGAGAAATTTCTGTCGAAGGGGCGCGCGACCCCGTTTGAGGGGGAGCGAGTTTTCGGGAGGTGCAGGCTTACGGTCTGCGGGTCGAGGGTCGTCTACGACGGGACGCGCTCAGATTAAAGTTCGCGCTCACCCACTTCGAAAGTTTTCGCCCGCCTTTTCAAAAGGCGGCAGGGTTCGGGGCGGCGCCCCGATGATTGGC
>CANRNZ010000131.1 GCA_947632135.1 uncultured Clostridia bacterium | reverse complement strand
GAGAACAGGTCATCGAGCGTCGGCAGAGTGAAGTCGCTCTTTCTTCCTGCCATCGTGCATCACCTCCCGTGTAAAATCGGCGTAAGCCCTTGCCACGCTGCTGTTTGGTTCATAAGCGTAAATGCTCATGCCTTTTGAGCTGACCTCCGCCGCTTTCACCGCCGTAGGAATTGCCGTTCGGTAGATACGAATGAAATTCCCGAAGTTGTTCCGCAGAGCCTCCGCCGTGCTTCTTGCGAGGTTCGTTCTTCCATCGACGAGGGTAAGAAGAATCCCGTCGATTTTTAAGGAAGGATTGATTCGCTTCTTCACTTTGGAAATCGTCTGCAAAAGCTGGGTCATGCCTTTTGCGGGAAGATACTGCGCCTGCACGGGGATAATCACGCTGTCCGCTGCGGTGAGTGAATTTAGCGTAATCATGCCGAGGGACGGCATACAGTCGATCAGGATATAGTCGTAACGACTTTTAACCTGTTCGAGATACGACCGCATGGCGGTTTCTCTGCTCATAGCTGTCACAAGGGACATTTCCATTGACGCAAGCTCCAAATTGGATGGGAGCAGATCGACCTTTTCCTTATGAGTGAGAATCCCATTCATTGGGTCGCTGAACTCGTCCCGAATCGCTTCCGAAATCTTGTCCGCAAGGGTAATAGGGAGAGCATCTGTGTTCTGCCAACCAAGACAAGTAGTTAAATCGCCCTGTGGGTCAGCATCCACCAGAAGTACACGCTGTCCCTGCATGGCAAGTCCCACGCCGAGGTTGAGCGCAGTCGTGGTTTTGCCAACTCCCCCTTTTTGGTTGCACACGGCAATCGTTTTACAGCTTTGCATAGGCTGCCTCCTTTCGTTTGTATTCATAGCCGCAAGGCTTTTGCGGTTATGTAACCGAAACTGCAAGCAGAAGAGTAAGCTGTTCGCAATTTCTTTAATTCTTTTAATATTTAATATGTAAATGGCAGTAAACGGGAAATGCAGACAAAAAAAGACCGAATTTCCTTTTGGATTCCCTTTCGGATTCCTTGTCGGAAAATTCGGTCTTTGCAGCCGCATATTTAATTTTAACATCTCATCGGTTCGAGTCCTGCTGAGAGACCTTCAATCATAACTGAACCTTAATTAAATGAAATGAACTTCGTTTGCACGAGAAATTTTTGTTTCTGCGGTTCGAGTCCGCAAGGTACAGACTTTCACCAAAAATTGGGCACCGGAATTTCAATTTGAAATTCGCCCCGAAAAGCACGAAAAACCCCGACAGAATCAGGGTTTTTCGGCAATTGGGCTTTTTCGCCCGCTAATTATGGCGCGCCCTACAGGATTCGAACCTGTGGCCTACCGGTTCGTAGCCGGGCACTCTATCCACTGAGCTAAGGGCGCATATTTTTTATTTTCTTATTTTCACTTAGCACATGATATCACAAATATCCCCGCTTGTCAATATCTACGGCAAATAATTTTTCAAAATGGCAAGAGAGTAATTTTCGGTAAATTTCAGTAAATTTCAGTAAAATTCAGTAAATTTTCAAGTTATACACCGTCGCGCGGTTTACTTTATAATCTTTATAATATATCATAAAAGAAAACTTAAAGCGGTTTCGGCGGCGATGCCGCCTGCGGCTAATTTTCCATAAGCGTTAACAGTCATGGTAAAAAAGAGAAATTTGTGTCGGATAAAGCCGCGCGGCTTTATCCGACACCTTATTTTGTTTTTCTTTATTATTGCTCTCGGAACTTTGAAATAATCGCGTCGGCTATTCTCTCGCTCGCGTGACCGTCCCCGTAAGGGTTCGACGCGTGACTCATCGCGGCGTACGCCTCGCTGTCGGTCAGCAGCTTCACGGTCTCCTTGAAAATCACCTCTTCGTTTGTACCCGTGAGCTTCAAAGTCCCCGCCTCTATTCCCTCGGGTCTTTCGGTCGTGTCCCTCAGCACAAGCACGGGCTTTCCGAGAGCGGGCGCCTCCTCCTGGATTCCTCCGCTGTCAGTGAGAATTATATACGATTTATTCTGAAAGTTGTGAAAATCGAACACCTCGAGCGGCTCTATAAGGCGAACGCGGTCACAGTCGCCGAATACCTCGCTTGCCACCTCTCTCACCTTCGGGTTCAGATGCACGGGATAGACTACCTTGACTCCGCCGACCTCGTCAAGCGCGCGCCTTATGCCTCTGAAAATGTTTCTCATAGGCTCGCCGAGGTTCTCGCGGCGGTGAGCGGTGAGAAGAATCATTCTGTCCTCTCCGACCCAGTCAAACACCTCGTGTGTGTAGTCCGACTTTACTGTTGTGCTCATCGCGTCTATCACGGTATTTCCCGTTACGTATATTTTCGATTCGGGAACGTGGCTGTCCGTAAGGTTTTTCTTCGACAGGGCCGTCGGAGCGAAGTACATGTCGCTCATGCAGTCTATCATCTGACGGTTCATTTCCTCGGGATAGGGGGAGTACTTGTCGTACGTGCGGAGCCCCGCCTCGACGTGACCTATCGCGACATGGCTGTAAAAAGCCGCGAGCCCCGCCGCGAACGCCGTCGTGGTGTCCCCGTGGACGAGAACTATATCGGGCTTTGACTCCTCTATGACCTCCTTCATTCCGCAAAGGACGCGGGAGGTTATCTCGCCGAGGGTCTGACCCTGCTTCATTATGTTAAGGTCGTAGTCCGGGACAATTTTAAAAGTATCGAGCACCTGGTCGAGCATTTGCCTGTGCTGCGCCGTCACGCAGACAATACCCTCTGTTTCCTCTCTTTTGTCAATCTCCTTCACAAGCGGAGCCATCTTTACAGCCTCCGGTCTTGTACCGAAAACGCTCATTACTCTGATTTTTTTCATTTTGCGGGCAGTCCGTTTCTCTTTCGTTTGATTTAATTTAATTGATTTGAATTTGATTAGAATTTGATTAAATAATTTTTAATTATCGAAAAATACGCGTTTTTCAAAAAGATTTAATATATGTATCATAAATATATCATATTTTTCACTTTGAGTCAAGCGGCCCGAAAGCGGCGTCACGGTGTGCCGCGTCATAATTCCCCGTTTTCCGCTCGCCGTTTTTTTACGCTATACGCCGCGGCAATTTACGCCGCAGAGTTCGGTATATTTCATTTTACTTAAAACTCTTTCCGAGCGCATAAGGCTTACGCGGCAGACGGAAGCCCTGCGCCGCGCGGTTTCGGGGCGCGCATTTTCATCGCACACAACGCGCCTTGCAAGGGTTATGTGAGGCTTAAATTTCTTTTTGTCAAAGGAAACATAGTTTTCCGAAAGGCGGCGTCTCACCTCGTTTGCAAGAGCATCCAGCCGCTCGGAAGGCTCCGCTCCCAAAAAGTACAGATCTCCTCCCGACGTTGGAAATTTCCCGATTGACGAAAGGTAAATATCAAACCTGTCGAAGACTGTCGACTCTATGGCGCGTCTTGCGCCCTCTATGTTGTCCGTCTCGCCGATAAACGCGAGCGTCATATGAAGGTTTTCCTTCGGGGTCGGAAAGGCAAGCTTTGCCGCGCGGCAGAGCTCATTTTCTATCGAGTAAATATAGTCCGCGACCTCGCCGTCAAAATTTATGCTTACAAACAGCCTCATTTCAGCCTCCCGTTTTTGTTTTTTATTTTCGCTCTCTTTTCTCTTTTCTCTTTTTTCAAGTACTTCGGGCGCGCGACGCTGAGGAGCGTCATGGCGCCGAGAAGCAAAAGCAGGACGGAAACTACTGCGGCTCCCACCGCTTTTTCCCCGCGCACCGCGAAATAAAGCATTAAAATCAGCGAAAACGCAAAGACGAATACGGCGAGCGCGGAGGAATACGCCGAGTATACTCCGCGCGGTTCCGACACCGCCGAGATAAACTCTTTCGGCGGCTTTTTCCCGTCGAGCATCATATCGAGCGCCGAGATGTAAAGCTCAAGTCTCGCCTCTCTCTCTTCGTCGCCGACGCTCAGCGCGGGAAGCGGCAGGCGGCGCTCCCCCGTGACGCTTCTGTACGACGCGGGGCGCTTCCCGCACTTTCCGAACGACGCCGCAAGGTCGTAAAAATACTCGCGCGGTTCCCCGGGCTCTTTTTTTGCGGCGGATTTTTTCTCGGAATTGCTTGCATATTTATTATTTTCATGAGTTAAATTTGAATTTGAATCCGAATCCGAACCCGAATCAAAATAGTGAAAATAAGCGACGCCGAACGAAATATACTTTTCCCCTTTTGTATAGTCGGGAAACGCGCCGGAGTACCCGGCGTTTTCCATTTTTTGGTTTAAAGCGCGCTTTACGCCCTCAAATTTTTCACTGTCGAAAACGCGCTTTGCCGCTCTCCCCTCGTTTGCATTCCCGAGGACTTTTGCCGTTCGCTCTCCGTCCCACTCGCCGAATGAGTCCGCAAGCTCCCTTTCGGCGGGGTTTAGAAAAGAGTCGCCGAGCTTTTCCCTTTTGTATAGCGCGGCGTCGCGGCAGATTTCGAAGATTTCCTCCGCGCGAAAAAGCTCCGCCGCGGGCGGGCGCGTATCGTAAAAAGTCGCGAAAAGGGTATCTCCGAGGAGAAAGGAAACGTCTCGCGCCGCCTTGTTTTCGTCTGTGTTTTCGTCCTCGCGGCGGCAAAGCAGCACCGTTTTATCGCCGGTTAGATCTTTCGGAATTTGATCCGAATTTATTTCGACTCTTTTTATTTTTTTGACCGTAAACAGCTCGCCGTCATTGATTTCGGGTTTTTTTATTTCTTCTAAAGAGTCGGAAAAGTTAAAAAAGGCGGCGCGCGTGTCGAGCGGGAGCTCGAGCGAAAAGGTCATTTTCTCAAACACGGCAAAGGCTCCGCGCGGGGTGGCTCTTGTCTCAAAAGTCTCGCCGTCGAGCTTTGCGGCAAGGAGCGCCTCTGTCGGAAAGATTTTTTTGCTTTCGGATTTTTCGGGATTTTCGGGATTTTCGTTTTTTGTGTTTTGTATGTTTTCTTTACGGTTCACTTTGCACCTCGTGAGAGTATCTATGGGGTACTGAAAGTATACATCAATCGCGGCGCGGAGTCAATACGCTGCGGCGCGGCGGGATAAAAAAGGGAAAATAAAGAGAAAATAAGATGATTTACAAAATATACCGCAATAAGCATTGAATGAAAAAGTTTTTTGTGGTACACTGTAAACAGGAAAGTAGGGGTTTGCGTGCTTCATCACGAGGCACAGACCCACTACGAAAGTTTTCGCCCGCCTTTTTCAAAGTTCGCGCTCACCCAACACAAAAGTTTTCGCCCGCCTTTTTCAAAAGGCGGCAGGGTTCGGGGCGGCGCCCCGACGATTGGCGTTTCTTTTG
>CANRNZ010000130.1 GCA_947632135.1 uncultured Clostridia bacterium | reverse complement strand
CTTTTCTTTGACGCAATCGGCGCAAAGAAAAGCTGCAAAAGAAACGCCATAAACGGGGGCTCTGCCCCTCGACCCCGCAAGCTTTTGAAAAAGCTTGACCAAAACTTTCCAAACGAGTTTGTGCGAATTTTGAAAAAGGTGGACCAAAACTTTCAAAACAAGTCTGTGCGAAAATCAAATAAAAATCAAATAATAAAAACCCAATATCTGCCTTGTTCGTGATAGTACGGGCTTTAAAACCCACAACAGAAAAAAGGAATCCGGAACTTTTTGCGGGTATGCAGACCTCCCGCTCAGTCCTCCTTATGCGACGTCTGACGCGGACGCTGGTAGCACAATGCAATCGGTCAGGACTCCACCCTTGCTACGGCAGGGTTTCTATTTCCTGTATTACACGGCACGGCGGGTATTTAAAAAGCAAAGTCGGGAGACGGCTTCTTATGAAGCAGCCTCCCGACGCTTTTTTTAAATTTTACATCAATTTTACAAGAAAACGGTAACGGATTTGATTTTTATATATTATTATTTCACCGATACGGCCCGTAATACGGCAATAATATAACAGTTATGCAATTATCGACTTTCCTCACCTTAGCCCGCTTTATCCGTCGCTTTCCGTTCACCGAATTACCGAATTATCGAATTATCGAATTATCGAATTACCTAATTATCGAACTACCGAAAGGATGTGAACATTATGATTTTCTGTGTTGAAGACGACAACGGCATTCGAGATTTAATGATATATACACTGAATTCCGCGGGTTTTGAGGCAAGGGGCTTTCCGGACGGAGCGTCCTTTTGGGAGGCGCTTCGCAAGGATACCCCCGAGCTTGTGCTCCTTGATATTATGCTCCCCGGCGAGGATGGCATCGCCATTTTAAAGCGCCTTCGCTCGGGCGGAAGTCGGGTGCCTGTCATAATGGCTACGGCAAAGGGCGCCGAGTATGACAAGGTGCTGGGTCTTGACCTCGGCGCGGACGACTATCTTGCAAAGCCTT
Organism: uncultured Clostridia bacterium; assembly: GCA_947632135.1. Taxonomy (GTDB): domain Bacteria; phylum Bacillota; class Clostridia; order Oscillospirales; family CAG-272; genus RUG14199. The sequence continues at coordinate 4,354 of CANRNZ010000130.1, read as the reverse complement.
TCGGTATGATGGAGATGGTGTCCCGCGTGAAGGCTGTTCTGCGTCGGGCGTCTCCCATCGTTCAAAGCGAGGTGCTTTCCTGCGGCGGGGTTGAAATGGACACGGCGCGTCACACCGTAACGGCAGACGGGGCGCGCGCGGAGCTGACCCTCAAGGAGTATGAGCTTCTTCGAAAATTTATGGAAAATCCCGGGCGGGTCTTTACGCGCGACAGCCTGCTCAGCGGTGTATGGGGCGACTCTTTTTTCGGTGAAACCCGCACAGTTGACGTTCACATCGGTACGCTTCGTACAAAGCTGGGACGCTGCGGCGAGCTTATTGAAACGGTGCGCGGCGTCGGCTACCGAATGAGGGCTGAGAAATGACAAAACGAATTTTTAAATCAATATGCCTTGTCGCTATCGCGGTTTTCACAGCCTCGGTGATACTGTTTTTCGGGGTGCTTTACGATTATTTCGGAAACGTTCGAAGAATCGAGCTGAAAACAAGAACCGAGCTTGCCGCGCAGGGCGTCGCGGCGGTCGGCGAAAAATATTTTGAGGGACTCTCCCCGAAAGGCTACAGAATATCATGGATAAGCGCCGAGGGCGACGTGCTCTACGACAGTGAAGCCGACTCTTCCGAAATGGAAAATCACCTTGCCCGCGAGGAAATAAAGGAAGCGATAGATTCGGGGTACGGAGAAAGCTCACGCTACTCCGCGACTCTGATGCAGCGCACTCTTTACAGCGCCGAAAGGCTGCCCGACGGAACAGTTGTGCGTATTTCGGTCGCGCAGAGCACTCTTCTGACTCTGCTTCTCGGAATGATTCAGCCCATAATAATTATCATTGTTATTGCGGTCGGGTTCTCCTTTCTTCTGGCGCACCGTCTTTCCAAAAAAATCACGGCGCCGCTCAATCGGCTTGATTTGGACGACCCGCTGTCAAGCGAGGCGTACGATGAGTTATCCCCGCTTCTTCGCCGAATAGACACTCAGCAGCGTCAAATCAGGCGTCAGGAGGAAAAACTCCGCCTAAAGCAGGAGGAGTTTGAGACTGTCACGGAAAATATGGCTGAGGGCATAATTCTTCTGAATACAAAAGGCGTTATTTTGAGTATTAACCGAGCCGCGTCAAAGCTTTTCGGCGCAGACAGCGGTGCTGTCGGGGAAAATATTATGTCAAAATGCCGCTGCGCGGAAATAACGGAGCTTCTCACAAAAGCACAAAACAAGGCGCGCTCGGAAAAAATCATAGATATAGGCGGCGTCAAATATCAGTTTGACGTCAGCCCCGTCACGGAGGGAGGGGCTGTTTCGGGTGCCGTACTTCTCATGCACGACGTTACAGAGAAGGAGCGGGCGGAGGCGCTGCGGCGGGAATTTACCGCAAACGTGTCGCACGAATTGAAAACTCCCCTGCATACAATCGCGGGGTGCGCCGAGCTTTTGGAAAACGGAATGGTGCGCGCCGAGGACGCGGGGCGGTTTTACACGCAGATACACAGCGAGGCAAAGCGTATGATATCTCTGGTAGAGGACATTATCCGACTTTCTCATCTGGACGAGGGCGCAAAGGATATGAAACGCGAGGAAACAGATTTGTACGCGCTCTGTGAGGACGTCGTAAAAGCTCTTTTTGACGAGGCAAAGGGCGCCGACGTCACCGTCACGCTCGAGGGCTCTCACGCAGTGCTGAGCGGGATACCTCAGCTTCTTGAGAGCGTCGTCTTTAATCTTTGCGACAACGCCGTAAAGTACAACCGCAGGGGCGGCTCGGTGAGAATTCTTGTCGAAAACGGCGAGAGGGAAGCGCGCCTCTCTGTATCGGATACGGGAATCGGTATTCCGAAGGAGCACCTTGGGCGCGTATTTGAAAGGTTCTACCGCGTGGACAAAAGCCGCTCCAAGGAGCTCGGCGGAACGGGTCTCGGGCTGTCTATAGTAAAGCACGCGGCAAAGGTCCATGGCGCCTCGATAGATATAGACAGTACGGTGGGAGTTGGGACAAACGTCACCGTAACGTTCCCGAAATCGTTTTAAAATATATTTTAAAATATATCTTAAAAAATATTCTTAAACATAAAAGAACCCTTTCTCCTTTACATGAACTTTACAAAAAAACGGTAACGGATTTGATGTTGCCGCGCTAATATTTTTGTGAGGCTCTGAGAAATATTAAAGGAAGGGGTTCTTTGAATATATATATGGATATATTTGATTTGCTCACGATGACGGGCGGGCTGTGCCTGTTTTTGTTCGGAATGAATGTGATGGGCGCGGCGCTTGAGCGCCGCGCCGGCGGAAAACTCAGTCTGCTCCTTGAAAAGCTTACGAGCGGCAAACTCGCGGGACTTCTTACCGGGCTCGGAATCACCGCCGTTATCCAAAGCTCGTCGGCGGTGACTGTCATGGTCGTCGGGTTTGTAAATTCGGGGCTTATGACTCTGAAACAGGCGATACACGTCATCATGGGCGCAAATATAGGAACTACAGTCACCGCGTGGCTCCTCAGCCTTGCGGGGATAAGCAGCGAAAATACCTTCGTGAGACTCCTTGAGCCGTCCTCCTTTACGCCGATACTTGCCCTTTTGGGAATTATTTTATATATGTTCTGCAAGAAGGCAAAAAAGAAGGACACCGGCATGATACTTCTCGGATTCGCGACTCTGATGTTCGGTATGGAAACGATGTCGGGCGCCGTGTCTGGGCTGAAAAACGCGCCGTTTTTTCGTGATTTGTTCATTATGTTTCAGAATCCCGTTCTCGGAGTCCTTGCGGGAGCGCTTCTCACCGCGATAATCCAGTCAAGCTCCGCTTCCGTCGGTATTTTGCAGGCGCTCGCGGCAACAGGCAGGGTATCGTACGGCGCCGCCGTTCCGATTATTATGGGGCAGAATATCGGCACATGCGCGACGGCGCTTATTTCCTCAGTCGGCGCAAATAAAAACGCCAAGCGCGCCGCGGCGGTGCATCTGCTGTTCAACGTAATCGGAACCGGAGTCTGGGTAACTGTGTTCGTTTTGATAAAGAAAATCTTCTCGCCGCCCGCGCTGACTCAGCCGGCGTCACTGTACGGTATCGCCGTCGTCCACTCGGTATTCAACGTCCTCTGTACGCTTCTCATGCTGCCGCTGTCCGGTATGCTCGAAAGGCTTGTTATGAAACTGATACCCGATACAAAGAAGCCCGAAGAGCAGACGGAGCTCGACGCGCGTCTGCTTGCGACGCCGTCCATAGCTTTGGAAAGGTGTCACATTGTCGCGGCAGATATGGCAAAAAAGGCGATGGAGTCACTGAGGGGCGCCGTGCGCTCGCTCAGCGATTATTCCGACGAGCTTGCAGGGTCTGTTGAAGACATGGAGGAGGCGACGGACCGCTATGAGGATATGCTCAGCACATATCTCGTGCGGCTGAGCGAGAGGCAGATAGGGGCGGACGACAGCGCCGAGGCGGCGAAGCTTTTGAAAATAATCGGCGACTTTGAGCGTATAGCGGACCACGCAGTAAATATTCTCGGCTCAGCGGAGGAAATGCGGCGGAAAAATTTACATTTTTCAAGCGACGCGCAGACAGAGCTGTCGGTTCTTTTCGGGGCGGTCGATGAAATTTCAGAGCTTTCGCTTTCTGCTTTTCTGAAAAACGATTATGAGGCGGCGTTCAAGGTCGAGCCTTTGGAGCAGGTGATAGACAGGCTGAAGGAGCAAATGAGAACAAGTCACATCATGAGATTGCAGCGGGGAGAGTGTTCTGTCGGCGTCGGTTTTGTTCTTGCCGATTTGCTGACCGATTTAGAGAGGACGGCAGACCACTGCTCGAACATTGCGGGGTGCATTATAGAGATGTCGCGTCACAAAATGAATTTGCACGAGTCTTTGCGTGAAATGAAAAGCGACAGCGAGTATTTCAAGAAGCAGTTCAAGATTTATGCCGAGAAGTATTCGATTGGGTAGAGGGTTTTTTATAGTTCGCACTCACCCAACACAAAAGTTTTCGCGCGCCTCATCACGAGGCACAGACCCATCACAAAAGTTTTCGCCCGCCTTGCCCTTGGGGTCCCCGCAAAAGTTTTGCTTTTGTGGGGAGTGGCTCAAAAAGGCGGCGGGGTCGAGGGGCAGAGCCCCCGTTTTTGGCGTTTCTTTTGCAGCTTTTCTTTGCGCCGATTGCGTCAAAGAAAAGCGTCGGTGAAATTAGTTTCTGAAAAAATCGGGGGCTGAACAGCCCCCAAATTTATTTCTATAAAACCCCTCCGTCGGCGGAGCCGACACCTCCCCTTTCAGGGGAGGCTCTGGCCACTGACCACTGGCCACTTCAGAAACTAACTTGTATGACGCTTTTCTTTGACGCAATCGGCGCAAAGAAAAGCTGCAAAAG
>CANRNZ010000129.1 GCA_947632135.1 uncultured Clostridia bacterium | reverse complement strand
CTACGGTCGAAAACTACAGAAAGCTTAAAGAGGCGGGCATCGGAACTTATATTCTCTTCCAGGAAACATATCACAAAAAAAGCTACCTTGAGCTTCACCCGACAGGCCCGAAGCACGACTACGACTACCACACCGAGGCTATGGACAGAGCGATGGAGGGCGGAATCGACGACGTCGGCCTCGGAGTGCTCTTCGGGCTTGAGATGTACAAGTACGAGCTTTGCGGGCTTATAATGCACGCGGAGCACCTTGAGGCAGTCCACGGTGTGGGGCCGCATACGATAAGCGTGCCGAGAGTAAAGCACGCTGACGACATTGACCCCGACGCATTTGACAACGGAATTGACGACGAGACCTTCGCAAAGATTACCGCCTGCATAAGGCTCAGCGTACCGTATACGGGAATGATAATCTCGACCCGCGAGAGCGAGGAGGTGCGCTCAAAGCTGCTTCGTCTCGGAATATCGCAGGTCAGCGGCGGCTCGCGCACCTCTGTCGGCGGCTATACCGAAAAGGAACGCCCCCACGACACCGAGCAGTTTGACGTGTCAGACACGCGCACTCTCGACGAGGTCGTAAGATGGCTCATGGAAAACGGTCATATCCCCTCATTCTGCACCGCGTGCTACAGAGAGGGACGCACGGGCGACAGATTTATGAGTCTGTGCAAAAACGGGCAAATTCTGAACTGCTGTCACCCTAACGCTCTTATGACCCTTTGCGAGTATCTTGAGGACTATGCGTCAAGCGAGACAAAGAAGGTCGGGTACGAGCTTATCGAAAGGGAGCTTGCGAGAATCCCGAAGGAAAAGGTCAGACGGATTGCCGAGGAGAATATAGCGCTCATAAAGGAATCAAACAGGCGTGATTTCCGCTTTTAAGGTTTTGACGTTTCTGAGGATTCTATTATTGACAGCGAAAAAAATCAATGTTTAATAAATAATAAGATAATAAGGGGGATTACAGGATGAGCCTTAACGAAACCGTATCGGCGGAGAGAGTACACATTGCCTTTTTCGGCATGAGAAACGCGGGGAAATCAAGTCTTGTAAACGCCGTCACGGGTCAGAGTCTGTCGGTTGTATCCGACGTAAAGGGCACGACGACAGACCCCGTTAAAAAGGCGATGGAGCTGCTGCCGCTCGGGCCCGTCGTCATAATCGACACCCCGGGGCTTGACGACAGCGGGACTCTCGGAGATATGCGGGTGAAAAAAGCGCGCGAGGTGCTTGGGCGGTGCGACATCGCCGTTCTCGTAACCGACTCCGGCTCCGAGCTGAAAAAAGAGGAAAAAGAGCTTGCCGAGCTCTTCAAAAAGAGAAATATCCCGTACATAACGGCGTACAACAAATGCGACCTTACAGACGAAAAGGACAGAAAAAAACCGGGTGAAAACGAGATATACGTCAGCGCGCTGACAGGAGAAAATATAAACGCACTAAAGGAAATGCTCGCTGCGCTCGAAAAAAATGCAAAAAGCTCAAAAAAAATCGTCGGAGACCTTCTTTCACCGCGCGACCTTGCGGTGCTCGTAATACCAATCGACGAGTCCGCGCCGAAGGGTCGACTAATACTCCCGCAGATGCAGACAATGCGAGATATTCTCGACGCGGGAGCGACGTTTGCCGCGTGCAGGGACACCGAGCTGTCAAATCTTCTGTCATCGCTCTCAAAAAAGCCGAGACTCGTGATAACAGACTCTCAGGCGTTTGAGCGCGTGGCGTCAGTTGTTCCGCGCGACATCCCTCTCACCTCGTTTTCGATACTCTTTGCAAGATACAAAGGGGAGCTCAAAACTCTCGTCGCGGGAGCCGCCGCGCTCTCCGGGCTGAAGGACGGCGACAGAGTCCTCATTTCAGAGGGCTGTACCCATCACAGGCAGTGCAACGACATCGGGACTGTCAAAATGCCACGCATGATTGAAAAATTCACGGGAGCAAAGCCTGTGTTTTCCTTTACGTCGGGAATGGAATTTCCCGAGGAGCTGTCGGAGTTTTCCCTCATAGTACACTGCGGCGGGTGCATGCTGAACGAAAGGGAGATGAAAAGCAGAATAGAAAGAGCTGTCGAATGCGGCGTCCCGATAGTCAACTACGGGGTGGCAATATCCCATATGCACGGGATACTCAAAAGAAGTCTTGAAATTTTCGACGGCATGGCGAACGCGCTGTAGTCTTTCGCGCTTTTCACTCCTTCCGAAAGAACGGCTAAATACGCGCGCAAAATCGGAGACGGCGTTCTCACGCCGCCTCCGATTTTTTCGAAATCTGATTTTCTCATTTACGACCTTAAACATACAGCGCGCAAAAGATTTTCCATCTCGCAAACTCCGCGCTTTTGAGACACGATGATACTGTCAAGAATCGGATGAAGTCCAGAGCATATATCGAATCTCAGCGCGTTTTCCGACATTCTTATCGCCCCCTTGTGGTGAGGTATCATCTCAAGCATAAAGTTTATGCTTATGTTATTTGTCTCTCGCGCGCTCTCCATCTCGGAAAACATCCTTTGAGTTATCTCCCAAAAGCATCTCTGATACAGGCACAAGTCGCGCCTTGAATTTTCAAGCTCGGAGCATTTTTGAAGCGCGGACTCCATATCCGAAATGCTTTTTTCCTGCTCGCTTATTATATTCTCCGCTATCGGTTTAAGTTCGTTATTTATATTGTATTTAAGCAGATTTTCGGACATTTCGATTGCGGCGTGGTGATGCGGTATCATCTGTACGATAAAGTTGTGAGATATACTGCCTGTGAGCGGCGCACATGTCATTTTGTCAATCATTGCCGTGAGAATTTTTCGATATTTACCGATATAATCAAACGCCTCATCCGACAGTCTGTGTGACGTATTCATCAAAGTCTTTCCTCCTTAACATAGAAAACATAGAAAAAATAGAATAACAGAACAGCATATAACATATTGAATATTTAATACTCTCTGCCGATATCAATATAATTCTATGATAAAAAGCTACAGACAGTGACAACATTCCCGAGATTACGAGCGGATTTTTTCTTTTATGTTTTCCCTCAGCTTCCCTATTATCTTTTTTTCAAGCCTCGAAATATACGACTGAGATATTCCGAGCATATCCGCCACCTCTTTTTGAGTCATTTCGCGTTTTCCCGAAAAGCCGAATCGCAGCTCAATTATGAGTCTTTCCCTGTCGGACAGCTCCTCCACGGCCTCCCTCACGATTTTTTCGTCCTCGCATTTTTCCATGTCGCGGCTCACGGAGTCGTCGTCGCTTCCGAGCACGTCCGAAAGGAGCAGTTCGTTTCCGTCCCAGTCTATATTCAGCGGCTCGTCTATTGAAACGTCGTTTTTGTGTGACGAGCATTTTCTTATGTACATGAGGATTTCGTTTTCGATACATCTTGACGCGTAAGTCGCAAGCTTTATGTTCTTGTCCGACCTGAAGGTATTTATCGCTTTTATAAGCCCTATCGTTCCTATTGAAATAAGGTCCTCGAGACCGACTCCCGTATTCTCGAATTTCTTCGCTATATAGACAACGAGGCGCAGATTATGCTCAATAAGAATTTTCCCCTTCGAGCGGTCGGCCTCCATTTCACAGATTGCCCTTGCCTCCTCCTCGGCGCTGAGCGGCGGCGGCAACGTTTCGGGCCCGTTGACGTAATAATCGCCCGAGTCCGACTGAAATACCGTTTTCATCATTTTTGCAATAAGGAGTCTGAACTCATATATTGCGTTTAAAATACTCTTTCTTATAAGCATTTTTTACCTCCGCTGTGAAATATTCCCACCTTTTGAAAAAGGTGGACGAAAACTTTTGTGTTGGGGCTGTGCCTCGCGATAAAGTATGCACGAAAACTTTTGTGTTGGGGCTGTGCCTCGCGATAAAGTATGCGCGAAAACTTTTGTGTTGGGGCTGTGCCTCGCGATAAAGTATACGCGAAAACTTTTGTGTTGGGGCTGTGCCTCGCGATAAAGTATGCGCGAAAACTTTTGTGTTGGGGCTGTGCCTTTTATTTAATCCAAAACAGATGCGGGGACAAGCGCGTCATACCCCCCGTAATCCTCCGAGTCCTCTATGACGACGCACGCCTTGACGCTCTTTCTTTCTTTTTTCATTTTCACGCCTTTCCCTTTTTTCACGTTCTTACCCGAGCCGATAAGTACCTCGCAGGACATAAGCCCGCAGAGAAGCTTTGTAGTTCCGACTCGCTTCACGCTTATTATTCGCACCCGCCGCTTCGTGTCGGGGCTCAGGCACTCAAGAGACGCCGCCGTACCTTCACTTAAAATTTCAAGATCCTTTCCGTCATAAAAACGAAGCACCGCTTTTTTCCTGAGGAAAATGACAGGAAGTCCCGATATCGGCTCAGTCACAAGATTTCCCGAGTCGACAAGAGCGCGTGTCTTTATATTTACGCCGAATATGTGAAACTCCGCGTCGCAGCTTTCCGATTTCGGAGAGGACGAAAAAATTCTGACAATAAATATGACGATGAAACATCCGAGCGCAAGAACAAACATCGAGGACTGCCCTTTTGAATCGAGCGCCGTCATTCCCGACGTGTTCCCAAGAGTACATACAAGAGTGACCCCGCCGGCAAGAAGCGCGCCGACTCCCCACATAATTGCGCTGCAGCGTATGTATACTCCCGCGCTTTGTCTTAAACCGATTGTAATGACCGTCATCGCAAAGCTCGCGGCAATTCCCGAAATAACGCTGACGACTCTCGGCGAGTCGATACACACCTGTACTACGCCGTAAATCGCGCCGACTGCCGCCGCCGCGGCAAATCTCAGAACGCCGACTTTTCTGTGCGTCAGCTTCATTGTTATGTAAAGAGATACATAATCCATACAGAAATTTATAAAAAACAGGACATCCGCATAAACGACCGACTGCAAGGCACCCCCTCCTTTTTGCAAATAAATTATAAGCTTTGTCCCATAGATTATTGTGTCAGCTTTTGGCGGCGGGAAAAATAAAATATGCAATTCAATTTTTAATGCTCAAAAGCCGCGCGCCGCGTGCTTTTTTGTCAATTTCACAAAGGCTTTCTCATCCGCGCTCAAAATCCCTTTGTTTTCTTATTTTTCGCTGCGAAATGCCGCGCATTCCGACTCTTCGCGTCAGTCAATCGGTGCTCTACCCTCTCGCGTCTACAGCCTGACTTTAAAATAAGTTAAAAATCAAAAAATCAAAAAATCAAAAAAATCAAAAAGAAGTCTTTTTTGTATTGACAAACCGCCGCAAAAGAGGTATAATACAATGCGTGGGCAAAAGCCCGACAATAAAAGCGAGAGTGGCGGAACTGGCAGACGCGCACGTTTGAGGGGCGTGTGGTTCACACCGTACGGGTTCAAGTCCCGTTTCTCGCACCATCAAGAGACAATAAAAAAGATATTGTCCCCGAAAAGCCCGATTTTATCGGGCTTTTCGGCGTCTTACGGGGCGA
>CANRNZ010000128.1 GCA_947632135.1 uncultured Clostridia bacterium | reverse complement strand
ACTTCAGAAACTAACTTTTCTGACGCTTTTCTTTGACGCAATCGGCGCAAAGAAAAGCTTCAAAAGAAACGCCAATCATCGGGGCGCCGCCCCGAACCCCGCCGCCTTTTGAAAAAGGCGGGCGAAAACTTCCCGAACAAGTTCGTGCGAACTTTGAAAAAAGTGCGCCAAAACTTTCGTAGTGAGTCTGTGCGAACATGGTGCGCGAAATTTTCACTCAGTCACAAAGATTCGCTGATACCTTGAAAGGAGGCCGTCATTTTGAGTATTTTTAACATCACAAATATAAAACCCGACGCCGAGGCGGATTTGAAGGTTAAATCCAAATCTTCCAAGTCTTTTAAAACGTCCAAATCGCAAAACCGCCGCAAAAAGCTTCGCCTCGCTGCCGCATTTCTTACGGTCGTTCTCTGCTTTACGGCAATTCTTCCCCACCTTGTCACAAAAGGCGATGCCGTGGACGCCACGACGCAGTCCTACCAGGACAGAATCGCCGCCCTGCACCAGCAGCAGGAAGAGCTGAAAAGCAAGCTGAACGCGCTGAAATCGGATTTGTCCAAGGCGTGGGAGTACAAAAACAATCTCGACGAGCTGGCGAGAGTCACTCAGGATAAAATCGCGGCGGCGGAGTCGCTGAACGCAGAGCTTGCGTCCAAAATTTCAGAGACAGAAAACGACATTGCCGAAAAAGAAGAGGCAATACAAACCACATTCAACAAATTTCTCGAGAGAATGCGTGTATCATACGAGGAAGGCGAGGCAAGCTATCTCAGCATAATCTTCGGCTCGGAGGATATGGGAGACTTTCTTTCCAACATGGATATGGTGAGCAGTATGCTTGAGTACGACAGAAATCTCAAGATTCAGTACCAGAACGAAAAGGCCGCATTGCAGGAGGAAAAGGCCGACCTTGAGGCTCAGAAAGCGCTTCAGGAGGAGACTCTTAAACAGCTTGAAAGCGACAAGCAGTACTATCAGACCTTATCGTCAAATCAGGATTCATACATACAGAGCCTTGAGTCGGACGTGAGCGCAACAAACGACGCGTTCAACAAGGCGAAGGCCGAGGACAACAAGCTGAACCAAGAGCTTGAAAATTATCTGAAAAGCTTGCAGTCTCAAAATCAGGCTGTGTACGTCGGCGGAGAATTCATATGGCCGCTTCAGGGGTATTCCTACATATCGTCGGGATTCGGTTGGAGAACGCTGTTCGGCGTGCGCGACTATCACCGCGGTATTGACATTCCCGCTCCTTACGGCACGCCTATCCACGCGGCAAACGGGGGGACGGTCGTTACGGCGACGGCGCACTCCAGCTACGGCAACTATGTAGTTATCGACCACGGCGGCGGGAAATCGACTCTTTACGCGCACATGAGCTCTATAGGGTGCAGCGTGAATCAGAGCGTCTCGCAGGGCGACGTGATAGGATACGTCGGCTCGACGGGGTATTCATCGGGCAATCATCTTCACGTAGAGGTACGTATAAACGGCGAGGCGCAAAATCCTTTAAACTATCTGGCAAGGTAGCGCTGTGTGAAGATTTATGAGTATAACTGTTCGGCGGCGGCTTGTACCGCCGCCGAAACTTGGATTTTTCAAAGTTTGCACAAACTTATTTCGAAAGTTTTGGTCCACCTTTTTCAAAAGGTGGCAGGGTTCGGGGCGGCGCCCCGACTCTACGCGTTCTTTTTGCAAAGCTTTTTCTTGCGCTACTGAGTCAAGAAAAAGCGTCTGACGGTTCGCGCCATATAAACCCTCTTGGCAGAACCCCACCGGCGCTTCGCGCCACCTCCCCTTTCAGGGGAGGCTCTGACCACTGACCACTTCAGAAACTAACTTCACCGACGCTTTTCTTTGAAGCCGTCGGCGCAAAGAAAAGCTTCAAAAGAAACGCCATAAACGGGGGCTCCGCCCCGAACCCCGCAAGCTTTTGAAAAAGCTTGACCAAAACTTTCCGAACAAGTTCGTGCAAACTTTAAAAAAGCGCGCGAATCTCAGCAAAATCATTCCCCAATATTTCTGAAAGGACAAAAATGGAAAAGAAAGTTTCTTTGCGTAACGCAGTCTTTTGCGTCCTCCTCGTGGCCCTTGTCGTCTTTATGACGACCTTCATCGGTATGGCGGGCTGGATGAAAAGTCAGGTGTATGAGGAGGCAAAAGAAGCCGGCAGCACCGGTTACCCGGAGCTGGATGAGGTCATATCTTATTTCGACAACCTCTACGTCGGCGAATTCGATAAGGATGAAATCTACAAGTATCTTATCGCGGGCTATATCGCCGGAACAGGCGACAAGTACGCTCAATACTATGACGACGAGGGCTTCGCCGAGCTGCATCAGGATTTGAACGGCGAAATGCAGGGCATCGGTGTGAGCGTCATTTACAACGCCGATTACAAGGCGATCGAGATAATCGACGTTTTTAACGACTCCCCCGCGATGGCCGCCGGCGTCGAGGTGGGCGACCTTATTGTGTTTGTCGGTGCGGACAGGGAAAGCGTCGCCGAGATGGGATACGACGCCGCGCTCAAAAAGCTTCAGGGCACCGCGGGGACGACTGCCGATTTCGTCGTTTTGCGCGGGGACGACTACGGGACGGAAATCGAGTTCAGCGTCGAGCGCGACTCGATAAAAGAGCAGACAGTCTCGTCGAGAATATGCTCCCTTGACGCGACTGTGGGAATTATAAAAATATCCTCTTTCGATTCCGCGACGGTAGGTCAGTTCAAGGACGCCGTTGAATCCCTTAAAGAGGACGGAGCCGAAAAGCTTATTTTCGACGTCAGAAACAATCCGGGCGGCGAGCTTAACTCCATATGCTCAATTCTCGATTATCTTCTGCCCGAGGGTCCCATAATGAAGGCTGTCGACAAAAACGGCGAGGAGGAGGCGCGCACGTCCGACGCGAGCGAGCTCGACATGCCGATGGCAGTCCTTACAAATTCAAACACGGCAAGCGCGGCGGAGCTTTTTTCATGCGCGCTGAAGGACTACGAGAAGGCCGTTCTCGTAGGGACCGTGACTTACGGCAAGGGCTGCATGCAGACGATATTCCCCCTCTCGACGGGAGGCGGGCTGAGTATTACGACCGCGATGTACTACCCGCCGTTTTCGGACAATTATGACGGCGTGGGAGTGACGCCGAACATCGAGGTAGAGCTTTCGGGAGACGCCGCGTCGAAAAGCCTTTACAAGCTGACCGACGAGGAGGACACGCAGCTTTGCGCCGCCGTTAAAGCGCTGAGCGAAAACGCCGCGTCCGACTGAGCGCCGATAAAGGCAGTAAAGCAGTCAAAAAACTTTTTATATATAAACAAACAACAATAACAATAATTCACCGAAAGGATAATTCACACGCAATGGAACACTCAATGGAACATTCAATGGACGACAAGAAAACCTATTACACCGAGGAGGGCTACAAAAAGCTCGTCGAGGAGCTTGAATACCTCAAGGGCCCTAAAATGAAAGAGGTAAAGGAGAGTCTTGCCGCCGCAAGAGAGCTCGGCGACCTCTCGGAAAACAGCGAATACGACGAGGCGAGAAACGAGCAGACGAAGGTCGTGACGAGAATTCAGGACCTCGAGGAGGAGCTGCTTCACGCGGTCGTCATCAACGAGACGGAAATAGACACTAATGTCATTCATCTCGGCTCCTCCGTCAAGCTCTACGATTACGATTTCAACGAAGAAATAGAGTACAGCATTGTGGGGACAAACGAGGTCGATGCTCTGAGCGGGAAGATATCCGACCAGAGCCCCATCGGCTCGGCTCTTCTCGGCGCTCACATAGGAGAGGACGTCACGGTATCCTCCCCGAACGGCGAGATGAAATTCAAGGTTCTCGACGTATGGCGCCAGAAAAACAACTGATTGTAAATTATAAATTTTAAATTTTTAACGGCGGCGCCGCGCAATTTATTATTAAAGAATATAAAAAATAAAAACCATTTAAAATAATTCAAAGGAAATTACCGATGAGCGATACAGAAATAAAAGATATAAACAATAACGAGCAGTCCGAACAGTCCGAGCAGTCCCTCAGCGAAATATTAAAGATAAGGCGCGACAAGCTCGCGTCCCTCGTTGAGAACGGCAGCGACCCCTTCAAAAAGGTACGCTTCGACTTTGATACCTACACTTCTCAAATAAAAGAAGATTTTGACGCTCTTGAGGGTAAGACGGTGCGCATTGCCGGCAGGATAATGAGTCGGCGCGATATGGGAAAGGCGAATTTTATCGACATTGCCGACGCAAAGGGCAAGGTTCAGTGCTATATAAGAATAAACGACGTCGGAGAGGAAACCTTTGAGTCTTATAAAAAATGGGACATAGGAGATATCGTCGGCGCGTCGGGAACTGTTTTCAGGACGAGACGCGGAGAGATATCGGTACACATATATGAGATAGAGCTTCTCGCGAAGTCCCTTCTGCCGCTGCCCGAAAAATTCCACGGCTTAAAGGACACCGACCTCAGATACCGTCAGAGATACCTCGACCTTATAATGAATCCCGAGGTCAAGGATACCTTCGAAAAGAGGAGCCGCATACTGACCGAAATACGCCGCTATCTCGACAAAAAGGGCTTTCTTGAGGTCGACACTCCGATACTCACCCCCTTTGAGATAGGCGCCACCGCAAGACCGTTTATGACCCACCACAACACTCTCGACATGGACATGTATCTCAGAATCGAGACGGAGCTGTACCTCAAAAGGCTTATTGTCGGCGGATTTGACAAGGTCTACGAGGTCGGGCGCATATTCAGAAACGAGGGCATGGACACAAGGCACAATCCCGAATTTACGACGATTGAGCTCTATCAGGCTTACACCGACTACAAGGGCATGATGGATATTGTCGTCGAAATGAATTCGATGCTCGCCGAAAAAATATGCGGCACGTCAAAGATAACGTATCAGGGTCGGGAAATTGATATGTCAAACTGGACGCGCCTTACAATGGCGGAGGCGGTAAAGCTCTATTCGGGGGCGGACTACTACGAGTGGAAGGACGACGAGGCCGCAAGAAACGAGGCAAAGAGGCTTCACGTCGAGGTTGCAGGCGACGCCACAAAGGGTACCGTTCTCTCGGAGCTTTTCGAAGCGTTTGTTGAGGATAAGCTCGTCCAGCCGACAATCATTTACGACTACCCTGTCGAGATAAGTCCGCTTGCAAAGCGCAAGGCAAACGAGCCCGAGTTTACCGAAAGATTTGAGTATTTCATATGCTGCAGCGAGATGGGCAACGCGTTCAGCGAGCTCAACGACCCAATCGACCAAAAGGAAAGATTTGAGACTCAGCTTGCCGTAAAGCTGAAAAACGAGCCCGACAGCAAGGCGATGGTCGACTACGACTACGTGACCGCGCTTGAGTACGGAATGCCGCCTACGGGAGGTCTCGGATTCGGCATTGACCGCCTCGTCATGCTGCTCACTGACAGCGCGTCCATACGCGACGTTCTGCTCTTCCCGACGATGAAGCCTTTAGCCGACTAAAAGAGCCGAAAAAGCCAGTATTTATGCGGGTTTTCGGAATCGACTAAAAGCCCAAA
>CANRNZ010000127.1 GCA_947632135.1 uncultured Clostridia bacterium | reverse complement strand
TCGCGCTCTGCGGAGCGCGACGAGGGCTCTGCCCCTCGACCCCGCAAGCTTTTGAAAAAGCTTGACCAAAACTTTTGAGGTGGGTCTGTGCGAACTTTGAAAAAAGCGCGCGAAAACTTTCCGAACAAGTTCGTGCGAACAGTGCGTTCCCCGAATTTTTGCCCCGTATTATTGACACGGCGGGCAAAATGGTGTACAATATTTTTAGGTATGCTGTAACTTCCACAGCCAATTTGCCGTCATAATATCTTAATTCATGCGGTTTAAGTTTTTCCGCATTCAAATACTTAACCCGCGCGTGCTTTGCCTCCGGGTTCCCGCAGGCAAAATTAAGCATACCGAAATATTAAAATTATATCCCAATCTTATAAATTTCATAGAAGGAGGTGCTAAAGTGTCACCGTTAATCACAGCGCTAATTACCGTCGGCTGCTGTCTTTTGGTAATCTCGCCAATCGCTTTCGTTCTCGGCGTGAAACACAGAAAAAGAGTGGCGGAAGCGGAAATCGGCAGCGCGGAAGCGCAGGCTCAGCGAATACTCGAGGACGCCATTAAATCCGCCGAATCCAAGAAAAAAGAAGCGCTCATCGAAGCGCGCGAGGAAATTCTCCGCTCCAAAAACGAATTCGACAAGGAGATAAAAGAACGCCGCAACGAAATGACCCGTCAGGAAAGACGCGTCGCATCAAAAGAGGAAACCCTTGACAAGAAAACGGAGGCTCTTGAGAAAAAAGACGAATCACTGAACAGGCGAATAAAGGAAAACGAGGAAAAAGCCGCCGAAATCGAGCGCATTAAAGAAGAGGAAATGCTTACCCTTCAGCGCATATCGGAAATGACCCCCGAACAGGCAAAGGACAAGCTCATCGAGGAAATGACCGAGGAAATAAGACACGAGCAGGCAATGAAGCTTGCGGAGCTTGAGGAGGAATTTAAGGACGAGGCGGAAACAAAGGCGAAAAACATTATCGCGCTCGCAATCCAGCGCTACGCGGGAGACTACGTCGCCGACGTGACTGTCTCCGTCGTCAATCTGCCGAGCGAGGAAATGAAGGGGCGCATAATCGGACGCGAGGGGCGGAATATCCGCACCATTGAAACGCTGACGGGAGTTGACCTTATCGTCGACGACACGCCCGAGGCAATCACAATCTCAAGCTTTGACCCCGTAAAAAGAGAGGTCGCGCGCCTCGCTCTCGAAAAGCTTATCTCCGACGGAAGAATCCACCCGACGAGAATCGAGGAAACAGTCGAGAAGGCGAGAAAAGAGGTCGACGCCGCAATCAAGCGCGCGGGCGAACAGGCGACCTTCGAGACAGGTATTCACGGCTTTAACTCCGAGATGATAAAGCTCCTCGGAAGACTCAAATACCGCACGAGCTACGGGCAGAACGTACTGAACCATTCAATCGAGGTGTCTCTCCTTTCGGGCATGATTGCGGATGAGCTCGGAATCGACAGCACTGTCGCAAAGCGCGCGGGACTTCTTCACGACATAGGCAAGGCGCTCACTCAGGACGTCGAAGGCTCGCACGTTCAGATAGGAGTCGACGTCGCAAGGCGTTACAAGGAAAGCCGCGACATAATCCACGCAATCGAGGCGCACCACGGAGACGTTGAGCCGCGCACCCTTGTCGCGATGATAGTTCAGGCGGCGGACGCAATCTCGGCGGCGCGGCCCGGCGCGAGACGCGAAAACCTTGAAAACTACATAAAGAGACTGACAAAGCTCGAGGAGATAGCGAAGGAGTTCAACGGCGTCGAGAGAGCCTACGCCATTCAGGCGGGACGCGAGGTAAGGGTAATGGTAAAGCCCGAGGTAATAAACGACGACCAGATGAATCTCGTCGCGCGGGACATTGTAAAGAAAATCGAATCGGAGCTTGAATATCCGGGACAGATAAAGGTACACATCATCAGAGAAAACCGCGTATACGACTACGCAAAATAAGGACCCCGTAAATTCGGGACATAATCCGAACACCCGTAAATTTCAAAATTTTTCGTAATTTTTCGTAATTTTTCGCAAATTTTCGAAGTAATAAGATAAATTCCAAAAATCCGAAAAATTCAAAGGAGCTTTAAGCTCTCGGGGGAAATGTCCTGCCGTCTCCGGTAAAACCGGTCGTGTCCGTTCGGACTTAACATAAATTTTTATATAGAACTACTCAGATAAATAAAAAGCCGAGGCTTTATTCCGATATAGACAAGCAAAACAGACCGAAGCAGGCCGAAACAGACCGTAAACCGATAAAAACCGAAGAAATAACTAATAAAAAAATCAAAGAAAGCCCACCTGCCCTTGCTTGCCGACGCGTAATGAAGTATGTTGAAAGCGGCATCAAATACAACCGAATAAGCGTCAGCAAGGGCAAAAAAAACAGCACAGAGAGCAAAAATGCTTTCTGTGCTGCTTTTTATGTCAAAATTCAAATCACACATTCGTCAAGGGAAAATCTCTTTGTTGCAGTATAGGCAAAGTAGGTCAAAGCATATGCGGGAACAGAAATTCCACATTAAATTGCATTGCGTACAGCATTCTTTCGCGCTTCTCCCATGCCTTACCCCTCCGATATCAATTCCCGGAGTTGAATTCAACAAGTTTCTCCCAATCAATGCTTCCGTCTTCGATGCAAAATTCTTGTGTGAATTCACGAACAAGTCGGTTTGCAGCTTTCTGATAGGAGGCGTCAAATTCTTCAACATACTTTTCCGGCAACTTGTCCATGAAACGAATCAGCTTTATGTAGAATTCTTCATCGCCCGTCAATTCTGTCCAAAAATCTTTACCGGCTAATTCCATGTAAAACTTCGGGAGTCCACTGGATGACATTTTCTTTTTCCCATAGCCATACCCAACAATCGGGACAAACCGCTTTTTAGCTTGCCGGGCTAACTTACTTGCTGCCATGAAATTCTGTTCCTGTTTTTTGCGGCTATCTGCATTAAATACGCTCGTGCCGGATTTTACAGCGATAGCATAGATGGTATTATCTCGTTCTACCATGATATCTACGCCCTCTGCCAAGGCTTTTTGTCCCTGTGCGGCTGCGGTAGCAATCGGCTCAAAAAATACATTGCCGAAGATTGTCTCCTCAGAGGATGATACAAAGGCGGCAAGAATTGCATCAATAATTTGAGCCGCCCCATTCATCGCTTTTGCCCGGAACAGGTACGGATTCTTGCGCTTCATGACCTTTTTGATGTTGAGTTTGTCAATGTTGCCGATTAAGTTCTTGTAAAAGCTATCCAGCGCAGTTGCAATCGCTTTAACGATGGCTTCTTCGTTGTAGCTATTATTTATGGGCATTATGGTTCCCTCCTATTTCAATAGCTTGCTTAAGTTTTTGGTGGACATCAGTTCCTCTGAACCGCTTTGTATAAATTTCGGCAGATTGGTTTGCTACAGAGAGAATTGTCTTCCCCAAAGCAATTGCCAGCCCAACAGGAACCGCGTTGCCAATTTGTCGATACTTTGCGGCGCATGTTCCCATGAATTTCCAATCATCCGGGAATTGCTGGATACGGGCATATTCTTGAATGCTTAAAGGTCGATCTTGCGTAGGGTGACACATCATAGTTGCTTTTTGCACAGGGGAGGTAACTAAAGTTGGAGAAGGCTGGCTATACGAAAGCCGACGGTAGAACCCAACCTTTCCTCCACCGGAACGATATGCTCCGCCCATTGCCTCTCGCTGCACATTTTCCGGAAGGTCACGCCAATTACCACCCTCCGGAACTAATCGTAAGTAGGCGAGGCGGTCTTTACTGAATGCAGCACACTCACCGCTGTCAAACTCCAAATTTTGAATTGTATCTTGCAAAGTACGCCAGCGGTATTTCTGATCTTGGTGCATCTGAAAATGTGTGGGAAACGGTAAAAAGATGCTTTCATTATCTCGACTTCCAATTAAAACAAAACGTTCCCGAAACTGCGGGACACCATAATTGACAGCATCCAGCAATCCGTACACTGTCTTGTATCCGAGCTTATCAAACTCTGAAAGTATAACATCTAAAACGGTTCCTAATTGTTGTTCCGGGTCACTCCTATCTCGCTCTGCCAACGGGATATGCTTTAACGGTGCAGACATGATACCTTTGACGTTTTCCATAATAAAGAATCGAGGACGGATATAGTTGATCATGCGGATAAAATCCATAAACAGGCTTCCGCGAGGATCATTGATTCCCAGCCTCTTTCCGGCAGTAGAAAATGGTTGACAAGGAGGCCCGCCGCAAATAAGAAAAGGTTCCCCTTGCGCTAATCCCGTCCGTTCCAACAAATCCGCCTCATCGATTTCACGGATATCCCCGCTCAGCACATTGTATCCGTTTGCACGCATGGTTGCGACGCAGGAGGGGTCAAAGTCTTGTCCGAGCACAATATTAAGTCCTGATTTTGCGAGGCCGATATCCAATCCCATTGCACCGGAAAATAGGGAAATCACATCCCTGTTTGAGGCATTATCTTTAAAATGCAACAGATTCATATTTTCTCCTTTTCTCGATTTTGCTATCGAGATGTCCCTCAATCAGGTATGAACTCCATAATATCATCGACCGAACAACCGAGCGTGTCACAAATCTTGCCTAAAACCTCGGTGGAAACATTTTTGCCTTGTGATAACTTACTAAGGGCATAGTGGGTGATATGCGCTTCCCGTTCAAGGTCGCTTTTTTTCATATCTTTATCAATCAGCAACTTCCATAGCTTTTTGTAACTTACAGCCATTTTGCTCCAACGTCCCCCTAACTGTATTTGCAACTTTATATATAAAATTATAGCACAAACATCATCGTATTTCAATCGGTTTTGATGATTCTTGCTAAAAAAGTTCGGTTTTGACCTTTCCTTTATGTTCGACGAGGATCGG
The DNA here is from genome assembly GCA_947632135.1 of uncultured Clostridia bacterium. Classification (GTDB taxonomy): domain Bacteria; phylum Bacillota; class Clostridia; order Oscillospirales; family CAG-272; genus RUG14199. The sequence continues at coordinate 831 of CANRNZ010000127.1, read as the reverse complement.
ATTGCGATACGCAATCCAAATCAGCCATCTCGCTTTTGAATTCAAATCCACAGCATAAAATCAGGAAGGCTCAGTTTTAAGGACTGCGTCTTCCCATACCATCGGAATTTACTTCCTTACAGATCCGCCGCTTTGTTGTATCAGCTTTTCGAGGATACAACTTCGGTCGGTGGGCTGAAATTTTCGAAAAATTTCGAAATTTACTCAAAATTATAGACAAATACGACATGATTTTATTATAATATAGGCGTGCATACGGGCGGCACATTCGCCGCCGCGGGAAAAATTACAAAAGCCGTCTTATTAAAAGACACAAAAGATATAAAAAAATATGAAAATATGAAAAACACGAAAAATACGGAAAAGTGGTATATCGGTGTGGACGGCGGGGGGACGAAAACTGCCGTCGCGCTATCGCGCGTCGACGGTGTCGCCGCATTCCGCGCGGAGCTTTCGGGCTGCTCACACCGTGAAATAGGAATCGACGGCGCGGTATCGGTCGTCATGAGCGGAATTGAAAAGTGTCTTGCGGCAGCGGGCGCCGCGCTCTCGGACTGCGCGGGGTGCTGTCTCGGAATGCCGTGCTACGGGGAGAGCGCGGAGCTTGACGTCCGACTTGAAAACGAGCTGCGGCGGGCGCTTTATCCCGTTCCCGTATACGTTGTAAACGACGTTGAGGTAGCGCGTGCGGGCGCGCTCGGCGGGCGAAGCGGGATCCACGTCGTCGCGGGCACGGGCTCGATTGCCTGCGGAGTCGGCGACGACGGCGTGTCGGCGCGCTGCGGCGGCTGGGACGAGTTCTTCGGCGACGAGGGTTCCTGCTACTGGGTA
>CANRNZ010000126.1 GCA_947632135.1 uncultured Clostridia bacterium | reverse complement strand
TACCCCGTAAAATCTTCAATTACCGCTCCTCTGACGACCTTTTCTATCCTGTCCTATTTGATATTGCAATTTAGAAATTATTGTTTGTTTATAATATACTCTTAACAAAAAACGCATAAAAATCAATACATATGTATCAAATAGGAGTCGAAACTCTTTTTTTATTTTTTCTGTTCGAGCTTTTTTATTGACAAGAGGCTCAATGTTATATATAATAATCCGTGGATTTTTTGATTTTTCCTCTCTCTGCCTTTTACGGTTTTTTATAACACGGCGCTTCCCTTTCGTGAATTCGAAAGCTCACGGAATATTTAAATCATTGTTGCGTATTTGTTATATAACCATATATAATAAATGAAAATAAAATTAAAAAATTAAACTTAAAACGGAGAAAAACATGGTATACAACAGCGGAAAAGGAGAATACAAGGGGTTTATTCTAAAAGAAGAACGCTTCGACCCCGAATTTCCCGAAAAAAGCGAGTCGATAATGTGCCTTGGGAACGGCTATATGGGTATAAGAGCCGCAAACGAGGAATATGTCCATTTCGCATCAAGAGGCACGTTTGTCGCGGGAACCTTCGATTATCTTGAGGACGACTGCTCAACCGAGCTTCCGAACAGCGCGGACGTCACAAATATGCTCTTTGAGGCAGACGGCGAGGCAGTCTCTCCCGACGGGGATATCTCCGACTACGAAAAGACCCTGAACTGCAAAAACGGACTTCTCAGAAGAACCTTTTTGTGGAAGGGCAAAAACGGAAAAAGGCTGAAGCTTGAGTTTTTAAGATGCGTCTCCCTGAAGGACCTGCACCTTGCGGTGTCGAAGGTGAACGTCACCGCTCTCGATTCATGCACCGTAAAGGTCACGTCGGGAATCGACGGCGACGTCAAGGGCAGCGGTCACTTTGAGCCGATGGGAATAAACGCCGTGTCGGACGTGATGTCGATAACCGCGAAAACAAAAGAATCGGGTATCCTTTTCTCAACCCAGACATGCCACCGATTTGAAATAGACTCGATAAAGGTCGAGCCCGATATATCTGTTTACAGCGAGAACGAGCTTCAGATAATGACAAAATGCGCCTTCGATTTAAAGGAAGGACAGACTCTCACCGTAACAAAAATTTCGGATATCTTCACAAGCCGCGACCGCGAGCGCGACGGGTGCGATATGGCGCGCCTTGTCGCGGATTCGAGAGAGCATATGAAAAAAGTGCGGAATATGACCTTTGAGAAAATCCTTGAGGAGTCCGCCGCCGAGTGGGAAAGAAGGGTTTGGTCATGCCGCGACGTGAAGGTCGACTCCGAAAACGAGACAGACTGCCTTGCGCTTCGGTTTGCCGTATACCATCTTACCGTAATGGCGCCCGTTCACGACAACAGAATGAATATCGGCGCAAAGGGCCTCTCGGGGCCGGGCTACAGAGGGCACACCTTCTGGGACACCGAAATCTTTATGCTCCCGTACTTTGTTTTCACCTGCCCCGCCGAGGCGCGCTCCCTTCTCGAATACAGATACAACAGCATCGAGGCGGCAAGACAAATTGCGAAAGAGCGCGGATATGAGGGCGCGATGTACCCGTGGGAGAGCGCTTGGATAACCGACGGCGAGGTGACCCCGTCCTGGGCTCTGACAGGACTTATGGAGCACCATATAACCGCGGACATCGCAATGGGCGTATACCTATACTATGTCGCGACGGGCGACGAGGAGTTTATGGAGTCCTTCGGATATGAGATTCTGTTTGACACTGCAAAATTCTGGGCGTCAAGACTCGAATACAACGAAAAAAAGGACCTATACGAGATTCTTCACGTGATAGGGCCCGACGAGTACAAGGAGGATATCGACAACAACGCGTACACAAACTACCTTGCGAGATACAATATACTTCTTGCGATAAAATATTACGAAAAGCTGAGAGAGGAAAAACCCGAAACGGCAAAACGCCTCTGCGCGCTTTTGGGGCTTGACACAGTATATAAGTCATGGCTCGGGAAGGTCGATAAAATATATCTCCCGCGCGAAAACGCCGACGGGCTCGTCCCCGAGGACGACACCTATCTCACGCTTACAGACATAACGAGAGAGGACTGCACCCTCTCCATCTCCGAGATGGCGGGCGAGGTTCACGCAATAGCGAGAAAGGTCGGTTTTTCCTCCCTTATGGTATCAAAGCAGGCGGACGTTATGCTGCTTATGTATCTCTTCGAGGACCTTTTCACCCCCGAAATCAAAAAGAAAAACTTCTATTTTTACGAAAAAAGGTGCATTCACGACTCATCGCTGAGCCTTTCGACATATTCGGCTCTTGCCGCCGACCTCGGCGAAAAGGATACGGCGTACAGGCTCTTTGAGAGAGCGTCAACAATCGATATGGGGCCCGATATGTGGACGTCAAACGAGGGAATTCACGCGGCGTCCCTCGGCGGCATCTGGCAGTGCGCGGTGTTCGGCTTTGCGGGAGTAAGACGCTATGGCGAGGAGCTCAGAATAGAGCCGCACCTTCCCGACAAATGGAGAGGTATAACGTTTGACATAAGCTGGAAGTCTCAGACTCTACGCGTCGAGGTCACAAAAAAAGTCCTCACCGTAAAAAACATGACGGGAACGGACGAGGTATATATTCTGAACGGCGGGCGGCGCCTTGCCGTCGGAAGCGGACTGACAGTCGAGCTTTGAGAAGTTTTTAAAAACAGAAAAGCCGACCTCGGAGCGGCGGCCGGCAAAAAAATAAAATTGAGGTAATACACGAGGTAATACATAATGAATGCAAAAGCTTTGATATTCGACCTTGACGGCGTTATAGTCGATACCGCAAAATATCACTTTTTGGCGTGGAAATCTCTCGCGGACGAGCTCGGTCTGTTCTTTGACGAAAATGTCAACGAAAGGCTGAAAGGCGTTTCTCGAATGAGGTCGTTTGAGATAATCCTCGAGGTAAACGACGCGTCGGAAAGGTTCGGCGAGGAGGAAAAGCAGCGACTCATCGCGCGAAAGAACGACTTGTACGTTGAGTATATTTCCCGCCTCACGCCGAGCGACGTTCTCGACGGGATTCGCGAGCTGACCGACGCCGCAAGGGAAAGAGGGCTTAAAACCGCGGTCGCCTCGGTAAGCAAAAACGCGCCTGCGGTACTCTCCGCTCTCAAAATGAGAGAAAAATTTGACTATGTCGCCGACGCAGCAAAGGTTTCGCGCTCAAAGCCCGACCCCGAAATATTCCTTGTCTGCGCCGAGGCGCTCGGCGTCGAGCCGCAGTGCTGTGTCGGTATCGAGGACTCTCAGGCGGGAATCGAGGCGATAAAGGCCGCGGGAATGAGAGCCGTCGGGATAAACGTCGCCGTCACCTCCGTCGAGCCCGACATAGTTCTCTCCTCCACCGCGGAGCTTGACCTTGACAAAATAACCGCGTGAGCTTATATATTCGAAGGTAAAACTCAAAAATCCCGAAATTTTTGAATTCCGGCATAATTTTATAATTGTTTATATTAAAAACTATATTAAAAAACAAAAATGTGCGATGGTGTCGGCGAATGTCATCGCACATTTCCGTTGACCCTTACCCGCCTTTGCAAAATACGGAGCGCGCGCTTCTCAAGCCGCCGAAGCATAAAGCAACGCCAAAAATCTTGTCTTTGTGTCATCTTAAAAAATCGAATCAATTATAGATATAATGTATATATAATGTAAACTTTGCGTCGGGGTGCTTGTAAACGCGCCCCAAATGAATTAAAATAATAAAGTATTTCGCGTCAAAATACAGTCTTGAGGTTATATGTGCATATGAATTTTCTGAAGAATTTTCTAAAGGACAACGGGAAAACGATACGTAAAATATATATATATCAGTTCGGCGCCATCGTCTTCGCTCTTATGATGGTACTGCCGACTGTCAGAATAGATAACGCCGCCGTCGATGCGCTGAGCTGCATCATAACGGTCTTATTTTATTTCTACCTTTTGTATCTTGCCGCGTGGGAAAGAGGCGCGAGCGACAGAATCAGGGTGGACGGAAAAAGAATTGCGCCGCGCGAGCATTACGGCTTCAAGCTTGGCATTGCCGCGATGTCGCCGATTGTCATTCTTTGCGTTTTGTGGTTTATCGCGCGTCTTATGAGTCAGTTCTTCGGCGCCGCGGTATTTAAAAACATAAACGATTTTATCGCCCATGTCGTAATGCTGATTCAGGCGCCGTTTCTCCAAATCGTAAATCATTCGGTGGCGCTTATCCCGAGCGAGGACGCGCGCAGCTTTGTGTCGCCTGTTCTCTTCCTTGCGTCCGCGTTTATCGTGGCGGCGGTAACATGGCTTTCCTATTATTTCGGATATCACGGGAAGTTTATGTCTGTCGCCTATAAGAATACGAAAACCTGAAAGAATTTTCGCAAATCTTCGCTTTTCCGATTTTTTTAAGAATTGAAAAGGCAAAAACCGTTTTATCTTTTAATATCTTAACTCTTATTTTACCGATTTCAAAACAGCGCCTTTGACGTGGCGTATCTTAGAACTCACTTAATTGTTTTAACTTATTTAATACTTCTTATTTAATACTTTCCGAAATTTATTTTTCCAAAGCCGTAAATTCTATTGCAAAAATCCGATATTTGTGTTATAATACGTGTCGGTTTTCCGTATAGCTCTCAGCCGCCGTACGCCTTTTGCGCCCGCGGCGCGGCAAATCCTTGCGGTGTAGCTTAATATTAAACGGAGGGGATTTTATGAAGGTCGGACTCAGACATACCGAAAAAATGACAGTTACAGCCGAAAACATAGCCTCTTCCCTGCACAGCGGCGCTCTCGATGTGTTTGCCACTCCCGCAATGATAGCCCTTATGGAGATGACCTGTATGGAAGCAGTTCGTCCGTTTCTTGACGAAGGACTGACGACAGTCGGCACTCTCGTTGACGTACAGCACATGGCGCCGACCCCGCTCGGAATGAGCGTCGTCTGCGAGTGTACTCTCGATAAGATAGACGACCGACGGCTCGTCTTTTCGGTCGAAGCCCGCGACGAGAAGGAAGTTATCGGAAAAGGCGTTCATGAAAGATTTATCGTAAAGAGCGACAGATTCACCGAAAAGGCAAAAGCAAAGCTTGACGAAAAGTAATACGTCCCCTTTTATTTAATTCTCCGCAAATTCCTGTAATTCTCCGTAATTCTCCATGTTTTTCCATATATATTTCATACGTCGCTGTAGCTCAGTTGGATAGAGCGACCGCCTCCTAAGCGGTAGGTCGGAGGTTCAAGTCCCCTCAGCGACGCCAAAAATTGCCGAAAACCTTGACTTGATGGTGATAAGAAACTAATCGAACTAATAAAACTTATCAACTGTCGGCTGACGGTTTCGAGCGCAAAAAGCTCTCTCTGATTACAGATGATAATCAGAGAGAGCTTTTTTACTGCCCGCTCGGTCACATATAGAAACAAACCCATACTAACGGTATAATTATTTCTCTCCGAATTATACGAACGGTGTGTACAAAAACTCGGAACGATGTGTTATACTTATATCGGACGAAAACGAGGAGGAATAAATGGATGAATATGAATATAAATCTTTCGGAAAATATTCGCGCACATCGCCGAGCGCGCTCACTGACACAGCAGCAGTTGGCGGACGCGTTGGGCGTTACCGTCGGGGCAGTCTACAAATGGGAGGCGAACTTATCCGCGCCTGATTTGACGCTGCTCGTTGAACTTGCCGACTTGTTTGA
>CANRNZ010000125.1 GCA_947632135.1 uncultured Clostridia bacterium | reverse complement strand
ATCTCGGAGTAAATCTCGCTCTCGTCCGTGGCGTTCACCGACCAGAACGACTCGATTCCCTGACAAAGAGCGTCAAGAAGAGTGCACTTTTTCTGATACAGCGGGAGAGTTTTAAGCACCCCGGGTTCGAGAAATGCGGCGTCGGGCACTATGCTGTCGTGCGAAATCGACTGCTTTACCCCTTTATAATATATAACCGCGTGCCTTGTCGACTCGCTGCCCGTACCCGCCGTTGACGGAACGGCGGCAAGCGGCACGCCGGAGTCTTTGTACTCCTGCCCGATATAGCAGCGCGACGCGTCCATTGCGGAAAAGAGCTTTATGCACTTTGCGACGTCAATCGAGCTTCCGCCGCCGACCGCGACTATCGCGTCGGCGCCGCACGCAAGAAACAGCCTCACTCCGCGCTCGACGTCCTCGTATATCGGGTTCGGCGAAAAGGAGTCGAATTTAACGTACGGCACTCCGACTCCGTCAAAAACGTCTTTAATCGGCAGAAACTCAAACGCGCCGTCGCAGACGAGAAAGAATTTTGCCGCGCCGCATTCGTCGAGGAAATCCGAAAATTTCCCCGCGTCAAAGCCGTGTATTATCTTCTGCATTTTACTCACCTTCTGCACCTCTGCACCTCTGCACCTCTGCGCCTTCTGCACCTTCTGCACCCCTGCGCCTTCTGCGCCCCTGCGCCTTCTGCACCTCTGCGCCTCTGCATTTCCCGCATTTTCAAGCACCAAAATATCTTACGCTCACTCGGACTCTCGCGCGGCTCCGCGCGGATTTTTCGTTTTTACCGTTTTTTGTCTTTATTTCTTACGTTTCCTTTGCCGCATTGCGCCGTCTTTTATCACTAAATTTAAAATTCTAAAAAACTTTAAACTCAAAAATCCTCGGGAATCAGCGTGAGTATTTCCTTTATCGGCATACACATCTCGTCCGCTTCCTTCGCGCGGTGATTTTCAAGTATAGTTTCCGCCGCCTTCTTCATCGCGGGGAACCCGCTGCGCGTCAGCTGGTTCGCGTATATGACAATATTAACGCCGCGGCGCGCGAACTCCTCCTCCGTCACCTGATTGAACGACGTCGGAACGACGACTATCGGAGTCGCCTTGTCCTTTTCGCGGAATTTTTCGACGAATTCGAATATTTCGTCAGGCTCGCGGCGGCGGCTGTGAATCATAATGCCGTCAGCGCCCGCGCCGACAAAGGCGAAAGCTCTTTCGAGAGCGTCGTCCATGCCGCGCTCGAGTATGAGACTTTCGATTCTTGCGATTATCATAAACTCCTTTGTCTTCTGAGCCTTTTTACCCGCGCTTATCTTTTCGCAGAAGTCGGGAATCGCCGCCTGAGTCTGCTGAACCTCGGTGCCGAACAGGGAGTTCTTTTTAAGTCCCGTCTTGTCCTCGATTATAACGGCGGAGACTCCCATTCTCTCAAGAGTGCGCACCGTGTAGACAAAGTGCTCTGTGAGCCCGCCCGTGTCTCCGTCGAGGATTATCGGCTTCGTCGTGACCTCCATGATGTCGTCTATCGTACGCATACGGGAGGACATGTCGACAAGCTCGATGTCGGGCTTGCCCTTCGCGGTGGAGTCGCAGAGGGAGGACACCCACATCGCGTCGAACTGGCGCGCGCTGCCGTCCTTGTACACCACCGTTTTCTCGGCAATGAGCCCCGTAATTCCGCTGTGCGCCTCAATTACGGACACAACGGGCTTTATCGAGAGAAGCCTTCTGAGCCTGCCGCGGCGCACGTCGGGTATCGACAGACTCTCGCGGCTCCTCGCCTCAATCCTTTCAATCGACTCGCTTCTCGAATACGGGAACTCGACGAGCTGTCCGCCGTACTCCGCAAGGAGCTCCACCACCTCGTCGCGCACGTTCTTCTGAAATCCCGTTCTCCAGTCGTCTCCGTGAACCACGAAATCGGGCTTTAAGCGCTTTATATTTTCCCTGTAGCTGAGAGTTTTCTGCTCCACGACGTCGTGTACTCCCGAAAGGCTCTTTGCAAGGGACATTCTTTCCTCAAAGGGCATAATGGGAAAGCGCTTGTAGCTTGCGACAGCCTCGTCGGACATGACACCGATTGTAAGCCTGCCGAGCTTTGCCGCCTTCTTTATTATAGATATATGCCCGCTGTGTATCATGTCGTTGGAAAAGCACATGTAAACTGTCCTGTTCTTTATCTCGCGCAGCTTTTCAAGTATCACGGCAAGATCCTCGGGCGTGTCGACCTCATTGCAGACCGCGTTTTTCGTGTCGAGGGGATATATCGCGCACCTGTCGCTCACCTCGTTGAACGCGTTTTCGGCGTAGACGCCGGTATTTCCCGCCTCGCAGAAGCGCTCCATTGAGTCGAGCCACACGGCAAAGTCCTCGGAGAGCAGCTTGTACAGCGGCTGCGCCGCGAGGGCGCTGTTGAAGCAGTCTATTCCGACCTCGGTTATCCTGCCGTCCTTTATTACCGCCTTGAAATCCTTTTTAGGAAGCTCCGCAGTGGAGCTGACTGTCATACAGCTCTTTTCGCTTTCAAGAACAGCCTCTAAAATACTGTCCTCGAAAACAAGGTCGCCGTGCATCATTACGATGTCGTCGCCGCGCAGGTGCTCTCTCGCGCAGTATATGGAGTATATATAATTTGTCTTGTCGTAAATCGGATTCTTTATAAATGTTATATTGAGCTCAAGCTCGAGCGAGCGGCAGTAGTTTACGAGAATGTCGTCGAACATTCCCGTCGTTATCACAACGTCCTTTACGCCGTGCTCGGAGAGCATCTTGAGCTGTCGGCTGAGTATTGTTTCCCCTGTTGATATCTCGGTCATGCACTTGGGATGCTCGCTTGTGAGCACGCCCATTCTCTTTCCCATGCCCGAGTTCATTATAAGTGCTTTCATTCGTTTTCCCTTCGTTTTGTTTTACTGTTTTATGTTTTAAATGTTTTAAAGTCTGAAAATCAAGCCGTTATTTTGCCTCGCCCTCGGAGTCGGCGTCGGCGCTTTCGGTATCGTCGGCGCTTTCGGCTTGCTCCGCGCCGTCAAGCTCCACTATATCCTCCTCGACGTCCTTCTTTGCGTTTTCGTCAATATGGAGAACTGTCGCGGTCTTCTTCTTGAGCTTTCTCCAGAGAATCGCAAACACCGCGCCTACCGCAACGGCGACGCCCGCCACAGCCTGAATTGTGGTCGACACTATAGTCGGGTCGATGTAAGCTCTGGACGGGAGAGCGAACGTCACGACGCCGCAGACGGCGATGAACGCCGCGGTGAGCGCCGACGCGGCTTTGACCGCAAACTTTTTCGCATTTTTCGCAATTTTCGCATTTTTCGGATTTTTAATAAAATTTTTCGCGTTTTTCATAACAGATTCCTCGCTTTTTTGCCTTAGTCCGTTTTGTTTTGGAATTTTTATTTTTATATTTATAAAGACGTCGGCGCGCCGCGCGCGCTGCCGTTATTTTTTCTCTTTCTTTTTCTCCGACTGCGCCTTCATCGCGGAAATAAGATATCCGTACGCCACCTCGGAGGATTTTCCGAAGTTCGCGATATACTTGTTCCTGAGCGAGAGAAGCTTTTCGGCGAACGAGTCGCCCTCGTCAAGGAGCGCGCGGAGCCTTTCGGCAAGCCCCTCGGTCTTGTCGGGGCTGACGCGTATTCCCATCTCGTCCCTGAGAGTCAGCTCAAGGGGCTCTATTCCGAGCTTTACATACTCGGGATTGTGTATCTTCGGCGGAGTGTCGACGAACACTGCGGGCTTCAGAGTCACAAAGGAGAACTCATACGCCGTGCCGGACCAGTCGGAAATAACGACGTCGGAGTCGAAAATAGAGGAGTTGGAGGTAAAGTCAAGCTCGAAGAATAAATCTCCTCCCGCGTAGTCCTTGTACCGCTCGACAATCGCGTCCATTCTCGATTTGTACCTCTTGACGTACTCGGGGTGAGGACGCACATATACGTCAAATCCCTTCCCGAGAAGAGACGACAGAAGCCCGTCGATACAGCTGTCAAGAATGTTGTCCGTCTGCCACGAGGGGGCAATCAGAACCTTGGGCCTCTCCCTTGACTCCTTCGGCATTTTCCTGTACGCATCGTACAGCTTTTCAAGCTGACCGTAGCCGCACGAAATCAGCTTCTTTTCGGGAAGCCCGTAGAGCTCCTCTGTTTTCCTTATCTCCGCGAACTGAAATTCCCCGACGCAGAGAATGGTGTCGTAGTGATTCAGCGCTCCGGTGTGCAGGACCATGTGAGTGCTGAGAGGATAGTGGAACATGTACACATATTCTATATCGCTTCTCACATACGAGCGCTTGTAGTGGTAGTTTCCGAGGTCGGACATCGTCATGACAACGACGTCGGCGTCCATCTTCATAAACAGAGTTATGAGCCGCCTCTCGCCGATATAGTACGGCTTTATCTTCGGCTCCTTTTTTGCAAGCTCGAATATATCGTCATTCGGGTCGCTTGTTATATAGTGGATTGAAATATTTGTCCTTCGAAGTATCTCGCCTATAACGCCCTCAAAATACTTGTAAAAGCCGTTGCTCTCCGAATAGAATACTATATGCTTGTTTATTACATTGAAAAATCTCTTGTAGTCCGCCTTTTCGCGCTTTGCGTTTTCGTCCTTTGAAAACAGCCCCGACTTTTTGCCCCCGCCGAGACCCTCGATTGACGCGAGCTCTTCTCTCGACGCCTCAAGCTCCTCGTAGTCGACATATTTTTTCGGGTTAATCACGGCGTTCAGTATGAACTGCTGCACTATCGAAAACAGATTGCTGAATATCCAGTAAAGCGCGACTCCGATGGGAACGAAAAGCCCGAGGATAAGGGATATCCCGACGGAGAGCGCCATCGTGCCGATTCGGTTCATCTTGCTCGTCTCGGCCTGAAGCACGTTCTGCCTGTTCTGAACGTGGCAGAGGAGCCACGAGGAAAGCCCCGCGATAAGAGGGGTGATAAGAGTGACTCCGCCCGCAAGAGAGGGCACGTCCGAGAGCGGGACACCGAAAATGCTCATGTTCAGAGAGCGCGCCGCGACGGCTGCGGCGCCGAGGGTGGAGGAAGAGATAGCGATCGGGGACTTCAAGGCTTCGATTATCGAAAGCTGAACGGTGCGCTGAGACAAGTCGGCGCCTGTCAGAGACGCAAGTCTTGAGACTGTCTCTCCGTCAAACCCGCAGAGGTAGGTAAGCGGGTGATATATTACGCTTATCAAGCCGAGCAGGAGAATAATCTGAATTGCCAGCGGCAGAAGGCTTGCCAGCGGGTTGTACTTTTCTTTTTTGTACAGCTTCATCTGTTCTTCGCCGACCGTATCCGCGTCGCCGTAGTATTTAGCCTTTATGCGGTTTATCGCGGGCTGGATTTTGACCATTTTTATGGAATTTTTGTGTACCCAAACGGAAACGGGAATAAGGATCACCTTGGATAGGAGGGTAAAAAGGATGATAGCCGCGCCGTAATTTTGGATAACGGAGTAGCAAAATTTCATCACGTATCCGAGAGGTAGTACAAGATAATCAGTAAAGCTCATATATAGAGACCGCCTTATTAAAGTGGTTTTTTGTTTTAAATTTTGTCGGCACTTTTTTTGAAGTTCGCGCACTATGTTCGCACTTACCCAACACAAAAGTTTTCGCCCGCCTCATCGCGTGGCACAGACCCAACACGAAAGTTTTCGCCCGCCTTTTTCAAAAGGCGGCGGGGTCGAGGGGCAGAGCCCTCGTCGCGCTCCGCA
>CANRNZ010000124.1 GCA_947632135.1 uncultured Clostridia bacterium | reverse complement strand
GAGCGTTCGCTGCGGGGCGCGGCGATTTGGGACGAAGTCAAGGACAGGCTGAAAAAGAACGCCCTCGGTCTTTCGGGTGGACAGCAGCAGCGGCTTTGTATCGCACGGGCGCTGGCCGTCGAGCCGGAGATCCTGCTGATGGACGAGCCGACGAGCGCCCTTGACCCCATCTCCACCTCCAAAATCGAGGACTTGGCGGCGGAACTGAAGCAGAAATACACCATTATTATTGTCACCCACAATATGCAGCAGGCGGTGCGCATTTCGGACAAAACCGCCTTCTTTCTGCTGGGGGAACTGATTGAATACGGCGACACCGAAACGCTGTTTTCGGGCCCCGCCGACAAGCGGACGGAGGACTATATCACAGGGAGGTTCGGATAATGCGAAGCAAATTTGACGAGCAGCTGGCGCTCCTTCATTGGGAAATAATTACCATGGGCGCGCTTTGCGAAAAGGCGATTGCTATGTCGGTAAGAGCGCTGACAGAAGGGAACCGGAATCTTGCGGCTGAGGTGCCCGCCCTTTCCGCGGAGATCGACGGAAAGGAACGGGAGATCGAGGGGATGTGCTTCAAGCTGCTTTTACAGCAGCAGCCGGTGGCGAAAGACCTGCGGGTCGTATCCTCGGCGCTGAAAATGGTGACCGATTTGGAGCGGATCGGCGACAACTCCGGCGATATTGCGGAGATCGTGCAGATGGGGCACGTCTCGTCCGCCCACAACACCGAATCTGTCGAAGAAATGGCGCGTGCCACCGTCAAAATGGTGACCGACAGCATTGACGCCTTCGTGAAGCAGGACGACGGACTTGCAAAATCGGTGGTTGAGTATGACGATATTGTGGACGGTCATTTCAACCGCATTAAAGCCGCCATCACGAAGCAGCTTGAAAGCGGCAGCGCGGACGGCGAAGCCATGCTCGACCTGCTGATGATTGCCAAATATTTTGAGCGTATGGGAGACCATGCCGTGCAGATCGCCCGTTGGGTGTTGTTTTCTGTTACCGGCGAGAAAAGCGTACAGCCTCCGACAGATTGAAAAAAGTGCGAAAGTATGCTATGATATAATAGATGCTGTATGTTTATGTGGATTATCATGGCTTGTTTGTCGGCTATATTTGCGGGACTTACCGCAATACTTGTAAAATGCGGTATCCGAAAAACGGATTCGGATTTAGCAACGGCTATTAGAACAATCGTAGCGTTTCCGGTTGCTTGGAGGATGGTATTTGTGGTCGGTTCAGCTGATACCATTACTGCAATCGCACCGAAGTCGCTCTTGTCTTTATCGGTCTGTCGGGGATAGCAACAGGCGCTTCCTGGCTTTGCTATTATTATGCGATTCAAAACGGTGTCGTCAGCGTTGTGGTGCCGCTCGACAAAATGAGCATCGTGATCACGATTGCGTTTTCCTATATTGTTTTTAAGGAAAAACTGAGCAAAAAATCACTGACAGGGTTGATTTTCATGGTATTGGGAACCATTATTATGGCTGTCCGGTCATAAGAAAGGAAAAACAAAATGATTTTCTGTGCAGAAGATGATATACTTCCTTATGAACCTCTGCCAAATGCGCCGAGCGCTTTGCAAAACGCGGCTTTATATCGGACTTGATTTTCTAATTAAAGTAAAATAAAATACGAAAAAACGGCGCCGCTCATTTTATTAGCGGCGCCGCGTTTTGCGTTTTACGTATTTTACATACTTAAATCAAAGCCCTGTCGGCTCGTTTTTTTGAGTTGTCTCTTTGATGTTATCCGATTTGTTCGATTTGTTCGATTTATCCGTTTGCTTTTTTCGATTTGAAATTCGCCGCGCAAGAATGTATACGATATATGCGATGAGCATACCGAGGCATGTTCCCGAAAAATCAAGCATAACGTCCTTTACGCTGCTGCTACGCTTTGAAAAAACCTGAATAAATTCGTCAAGCACTCCGACAAAAAGGCAGGCAAACAGTGTTATGCCGATATGAACCTTCCCGCTGATACTGTAAACGAAAAGCATCAGAGCTGAGGCGCAGATACCGAGCATTGTAAACTCAGTTAGGTGAGCGAGTTTTCTGACTTTTTTGTCTAAATTCTCAAGAACCTTTTTTTCGGCTTTTTCCGATTCGCTTTGGCTGTTTTGGCTGCTTGATTCGTTTGAATTGCTGCCCGAGGGAGAATGTGTGTCCGAAGGGGTCTGCGTACTCTGTGAATTTGAAGAATTTGAAGAGCTTGAGGTATCCGAAGAATTCGAAAAATCCGAAGTATCCGAAGAATTTGATGATGAGAAAAGCTCGTGAAAACGGTTGATTTGAGTTTGAATCATTCTTGTAACGCGCTCGCTTCTTTCAATGGACTCCGCGCCGTTTTGCATGGAGTTTGAAAATATAAAAATTATTGACGCGAGAGCAAGAAGTAAGAATACGACAGTCAATTTTTTTGTTTTTGTCATTATTGTTTAAGACCTAAGCCTTTCAGTAATTCTATGGAGCTTTCGGATTTGTCCGATTTGTTGAAGGAGAGCTCGCTCATCGTGCGATTCATTCTGCCGTCAGTTACCATTTTTACAAAACGGCGCACCTCCATTACAGGCATCAGCCATTTGTGACGACGCAGAACAGGGTAGAGGTTGCTGAACTGCTCGTAGGGCATGATAAAGGCGATGTATAATGTAGCTGAGCTTGCCGCCCTTTTGACCCTGCTGAATTGCCACCATGTTTTCCGTATTGCCGTAAACGCCGCCGCTCAGTATATATTTTTCGAGCATATCGGTGAATTCCGTCGGCTCGCCGCCGCCAAACCAGACCTCGGAGAGCGCGGCGAATTTTAAAAGTTTTCCTCTTTCGAGCAGCTTGCGGCGCTTTTCTTCGTCGAAGTCCGTTTTATGATTCATCAGCCAAAGGTCGATAAACGGACGTATGCCGCATCCGCCGTGAAAAAAATGCTTTACCATATGTGTAATATGGTAAAAATAAATCATATCGTCGGAGAGCTCGTACATGCTGCCGCCCGACGGAGACGGAAATGAAAAGTCGTGTATGTCGGGAATGTCGGCGTCGTCGTCAAAATATACCTTTTCAAACATGGTATAGTGAAGCTCTATATGAACGCCGTTTGGAGAATAGTACGATATATCGTGAGTGCTTCTTCCCGTTTGTTTATAACCGCAGGATATCAGGCACTCGTCGGCTTTTTCAATATCCTCCTCGCTGACGTAGATGTCGATATCGGTGCATGTTCTCATCCACGGCTCGGGGTAATACTTTCGAATAACGGAGCCCTTCAGGGGTATATAGGGAAGTCCTTTATCGGAAAAACATTTTGCAAGCCCGTCATAGGCTTTTTTCTGCGCTTCATAGCGTTGCAGCGCGGCAGCGACGCTTTGCCTTGCCTGCGCGACCGCCTTATTTTTGTTGTCGGTGAGATATCCGTTTTTCCAGAGCGCGTCGCCGAGCAGGTGGGACAGGTCGTGCTTATTGGAGAGCATAAATAATAACGGCAGGTTATCGAGGCACCGCTCATAAACTTCTGCGGTGCAGCTCCTGCCGCCGATTTCAGCGCTAAATATTTGGAACAATAACTGTAATTTTTCCTGCATTCTTTCACCCATCCTCTTAACAATAATTATTGTAATGATTTTATTAACAAATGTCAACGGAATTTTATTAAAATAATAATTTATTTTAAAAATTTACAGCAGTTTGGAGACTGAAATAGGGGAGAGGGTAAAATTATTTTATTTTTTCGGATTTGAAAAAATTTGCCGATTTTGTCGGCTTTGCAAGCGGTCGGTCACCATAAATTCCGGCGACGGTTTTTCCGTTGTAATAAAAAATATATTCGCCCAACATCGCCCGAGCCGAAACGCCCTCCGACTCCGACAGCAGCTCTAAAATGAACGCCGGATAATTCCTTGCTCGACGCCATAGCAGCGCCTCTTATCCGAACGATATTGGGAATAAACAGAAAAAGCAGAAATATAAGCCCCATGTATGAAAATCCAAAGTGTCCCATCACAATATTTTCCCGTTCATCTTCGCAACGAAGGCGGCTTCGGCCGCTGCTTTTTCCCATATTTCATCGTCTGCGGCGACCTTGACAAAAAACGTCCGCTTTTGAAAGAAGAAAACCGCATCAGAGCGTCCTGTGCGAACAAAGTCTCAAAGGAGCAAATTTGCTCATATCGCCTGCAAAAGATTTTCTCCCGATAGATTTCATACAGAAACGGAGCCGTCGTATAAAGCCGAAAATCCACGCGGTCGTCCGGCGTCTCGCTCCCCGGCCTTTCGAGCGCCTCAATATAATATTTTTCGTTGAACGTTCGAAAGCTCATGTTAAACCTCGTTTTGTGGAAGGTCTGTCACGGCATCGGGCTTCCGATTTTTTATCTCGCTAAAAAACCGCTCCTTATCTACGACCGAAATCATTATATCTCCCTTGCTTTTTGTCTTGATTTTGATTCGGTCTATAGACGCTGCAAGGGAAGACCAAAGCACTTTGGCAGCCGAAATACGGATGATTTCATCGTACGGTATGCTCTTTTTCATAAATCCGAATACGACAAGCAGCCCTTCTGCCCGGAACTCCACATAATTTCGGATGACGATAGACAAGCACAGAGACTCCACGCAGATCAGCACCAAAAGAGAGATCGCCGCTACAAACAAATTCGGTTCTATCCACACGCTTACAATAAGGAGGGGAACTTCAACCACCGCAACTAAGACTATGATTCCGTAGAACCGGGCAGCAACCTTTCCTTTCAAACGCATTTTCTTGCCTCCTCGCGCTATATCATACCGTCGATGGGAAACTCAACCGCTGTAATCGGCTTCAACTCACTACTATAATTATAGCATGAAAATATGATTTTTTCTACCGTTTCAGAAGAAAAGAGGCGGGGATTGATCCATATCGCCGCTTTGTCTTAGTTGTGAATCAAATTATTTGACCAATCCACTCCAGTTGATCTTGCACTTTGAATACCTCGGGCACACTTTACGCTTTGACAGCTGTTTTAGAAATATATAATAGAACATCAAAAGCCGCGGCAGATGTCGCGGCTTTTTCGATGAGTTATAATAAAGTCTGAAATAAGTACAAGTTTAATAAAAATAAAGTCCGAAGCAAGTTTGAAATGAGTCCTGAATAAGCCCGAAGTAAAACTAACATCTGTGAAGTTACGGCATGAGGTCATATACTACGTCGTGAAGCGTTATGGGGGAGACGAGACCGTCCACTATCATGTCAAAGAGAGAAACAGCTGTCTCGTATAGAGATGTGATGTCGTGAGCTGCGGAAAGACAGAGCTTTTCCCCGTCTATGTACTCCGTAACGCGAATTGTGTAAGCCGCGCGACCGTCGATTGATTCTTTGCAGAGCTCGTATTTTAAGATATAACCCTCTTTTAACGTACGCATTTCTTCTTTCAGTGTCGCGGCAGATTCTGTTTCATTTTTTGTAATCATAAGTAAGCCTCCATTTTAAAATTTTAAATAATAAAATTACTAAATTATGATAAATCAAACAGGAGTCCTAAATGAGTTTGTGTCTGCAAATAATAAAGTCAAAAGGGTTTGGGGTAAAGCCAACATCTGTGAAGTTACGGCATAAGGTCATAAACAACGTCGTGAAGCGTTATGGGGGAGACGAGACCGTTTACTATCATATCGAATAGCGAAAGCGCTGTCTCGTATAGAGATGTGACGTCGTCAGCTGCGGAAAGACAGACCTTTTCCCCGTCTATGTACTCCGTAACGCGAATTGAGTAAGCCGCGCGACCGTCGATTGATTCTTTGCAGAGCTCGTATTTTAAGATATAA
>CANRNZ010000123.1 GCA_947632135.1 uncultured Clostridia bacterium | reverse complement strand
CAAAAGAAACGCCAAAAACGGGGGCTCTGCCCCTCGACCCCGCAAGCTTTTGAAAAAGCTTGACCAAAACTTTTGTGATGGGTCTGTGCCTCGCGATGTGGCGCGCGAAAACTTTTGTGTTGGGTGAGTGCGAACAACGCGCGAAAACTTTTGGAGTGGTGAGTGCAAACTAAAAAAATTCACTCTCACTCCCAAAGCTCTTTATCAAGATAACAGTTTATCGTGTCCTCAAGCCAATACGAAAATTTCGCCGACGGGAACTTTTTTTCGTACTCCTTCATTCTGAGATACAATCCCCGTCCGTCAGACGCGTCGTGCCATATATCGCAGAACACAAAATCGTATTCCCCGTCCTTCATTTTTTCGTCGGCAAACTCGAACGCGTCGCCGCAGATGACCTTTATCTTTTCCCTTTTCGGAAACTGCGGCAGTATATATTTATTAAACAGCTCCGCCGCGTCGCGCCTCAGCTCGACGACGGTGACGCTCTCGACACTCTCTTTCTCTGACGCCTCATATGCGAAGTACCCGAGCCCGAGCCCGAACGTAAGCACCCTGCCCGTCGCGTCTCTTACCGCGGGCCTTGTCGTGACGATTTCATTCGGCATAAGAGTCATCCATTCTCTTTCGTTTTCAAACGCCGCGGGATATGTATACTCCCTCTCGAAAAATCCGATTTGTGGAATGAGCCGCCCGTCCTCGGGTACAAGAAAGTCTCCGCAGACAAAAGCCTCTCCCGCCTTCAGAGTTCCGTGTCCGAGCCGCCAGTTTCCGAGCTTTATGTCGGGCACCTCTATATTTTTGTAATACGGCTCGCAGACGAAGTCAGCATCGTCAAGTCTGTTTACCATCGGGAGAAAATAATTCGTGAAAAATTTTCTGTCGCGCCCGAGCGTATCGAGCCCGCACACCGCGGCGAGAGTCTGAGCGTAAGAATACTCAACGGACACCCCGCAGTCGCGGGAAATTTCCGTGACGGCTTCAATATCAATAAAATCGGGAGCAATATTAAGAAGTATGCTCATGAGCTCGCATATTTTTCTGTTGTATTCCTTAGTCTCGCGCTCGCTCATTAAAGCGCGCGGGAGGCTTTTTTTCATTCCGACGTCGTTCATGACTTCAGTTTATCACTCTCTCCTTTGCATTTGAGACTCGAATCTCTCCTCCGCGATATTTACGGCTTTTGCGCCCGAGACTATGTAGTTCCCTGCGGGGACAATTTCGAGCTTTGCCGAAAGCTTCAAAAAGGCATTTGCAAAATTTAAATCGTCCGCCGACGTCGTCACGTCGTCCTCGGGGTGCTTATGCGCTATAATAACCTTCTTTGCGCCGACGCGGCGCGCCTCGCGCTCTATCTCCTCAATAATTGAACACTCATTTTCGGCAAACGACGAAAACAGTTTCCTGTCAATCAGCATATTTCTGCCGCTGAGATACATGATACAAACCGAGTCAACGGGATATTTTTTAAGCACCCAAACAAGATATGCCGCGACATCGCGCTGATTTGAGAGAGGAGCGTCGCACAATATCTTCTCCACCGTAAGAGATGTCAGCGCGCCGAGATTATTTAACCTCTCCGCGGTCTTTTTTCCTATACCGTCGACAAGAATCAGCTCCTCAAACGGCGCCTCGATGACCCCCGTTACCGAGCCGAATTTGTCTATAAGTCGGTGCGCGACAGGGTATGTGTCTATTCTCGGGAGAAACTCAAAGAGCAGCATTTCCATTATTTGATAATCGTCGAAGGAATTTATCCCTCCGTTTAAGAGGCGCTCTCTCATGCGTTTTCTGTGTCCCTTTGCCATGTCAGGCGTATGCTTTGATTCAAGCATTTTAAAATACTCCCTTTCGCCGAGGCTTTTTAGGTTTTTACGTTTTCCGATTGGAAAATTACACGAAATATTTTAAATCCGATATTTTACAAACGCCGTCCGAGCGCTCTAAAATTATTTGAACCTTGCGCGAGGCGTCGCTGTAAATATCGTTTCTGAACGTGCCGTTGTTTCTGAATATTCTGTAGGACACGAAAAAAACGTCGGCGTCGCTGTCGGAGGATATTCTTTCGACCTCGATGTCGTATACCATCTGAGGAGTGAAAGCGGATTTTTCCCCGTGCGCTTCGAGATAAGCGTCCGAAAACATCGAATTGTAGCGCTCGGCGTCTCCCGATATCACGGCGTCAAAATACGAAACGAAAAACGACGCCTCCTCCCCGATTCGGGAGGCGCTTTCCTCTGTTACCGCAATCGACTGCGCACCGTTTTTATAGTGTACGTATCTGTCAAGCTCAAGATATTCGCTGTATCCCTCCTGCTCCTCGAGGGGGACGTATTGCACGTCGTAAAAGAAGTCATACGCGCCGCCTGAGCCCGTGACTGTTCTTCCGACCTCGTTTGACACGAAACGCGGCAAAATGCCGAAAAGAAGCGCCGCCGCCCCGACGGTTATAAAAAGCGCTGTCCATATAACGACGCCCTTTTTTATTTTTTTATTTTTCATTTTCATAAATTATAAATTCCGCAATAATCCCGTTATAGTCACGTTATAATCAAGCAATAATCACGCGTTTATATCTCGCCGTATCTTTCAAATTTGTTTTTTATTTTATAATATAACCTATTTTATACCATTTGAACGGGATTTGCAAGTAAAAAAGAGCCGCCGCGCCGTTAAAGTTCAACATTTTTAATTAAAATTTTATCAAATCGCTTGACAATAGAGCTCATAATAAATATAATAAATGTGTTATTTACAGAAATAATGCAACCAATTTCCGGAGGTTTTTCTATGTTTGAGAGAATCAAAAACTTACTTGTAGAGGAGCTTTCAGTCAACCCGGACGACGTAACACCCGGCGCCGAGCTGATAAATGACCTCGGCATAAATTCACTTGAGCTTGCTGACCTTGTTCTTCTTTGCGAGGAGAGATTCGATGTCGTTATCGAAGACAGCGAGGTTCAGAATTTTGTCACGGTAGGCGACGTGGTGGAATTTCTCGAATCAAAAGACGCCTGACCTTACGTTCATTCGGCAAGGTTATTAAAAAATTCAAGCCTCTGCTAAGTCAGAGGCTTTTTGCTTAAACGGGAGAGGACAATCATGAAATCACCGAAAAGAGCCGCGCGAGGCGGCGCGATTCGGCTCTCCTCACCTTAAGGGGTCAGAAATATGGAAAAAACAGACGTCAGAGGCGTTCTCTTTGACAACGTAACCAAAGAAGAGGCTGTATCTCTTATATCAAAACGTCTTGAGGACGGCATCTTCACGGCGGTTTTTACTCCTAATTCGGAAATCGTACAGTCCTGCGTCGAAAACAGGGAGCTTATGGAAATAATATCCTTTGCCGACGTAATACTGCCCGACGGTGTCGGAGTCATAAAGGCGGCAAGGATTCTTAAGACCCCGCTGAAGGAAAAGGTGGCGGGAGTCGAGCTCGGAGAGGAATTATTCAGGGTTCTCGACCCCGAAAAGCATTCGTTTTTCCTGTTCGGAGGAAAGCCCGAAGGAAACGGACTGCCCTGCGTTGCGGCGGAGGCGGGACAAAGAATGACGGAAAAGTACTCGTGCTCGATTGTCGGATCGCGTCACGGATATGTTTCGAAAAACGGGGCTGAAAACGACGAGACAGTGCGCCTCATAAACGAGTCGGGCGCCGACGTGCTGTACGTGTGCCTCGGCTATCCGACGCAGGAAAGGTGGATAGCGGAGAACTCGTCAAGGCTTGAAAACGTAAAGCTTGTCCTCGCGCTCGGCGGGTCGCTCGACATCTACGCAAACAGAGTAAAACGCGCGCCGTCCGTTTTTATAAACGCGGGGCTCGAATGGCTCTGGAGGCTTCTTTGCGAGCCGAGCCGCTTTATAAGAATGATGAAGCTGCCGAAATTTTACATAGGAACTGTTATTTTTAAAATTAAAAACGACAGAAAAAACAGAAAAGCAAAAAATACATAAAATGCGAAAAATAAAAAATGCCCGCAAGTGAGCGGCGAGAGCCCGCGCGGACAAAAATGAGGGCGCCTCCCTTATTTCGGGAAAAGCGCCCTCAAAAAAAGCATAAAAACTCAGTCGTCAAGATATCCGAGCGCTTTTGCGTACTCGTAGATTACCTTTGCCGCGCCGTCTATGCCTATCTTGCTTGTGGACACGACAAGGTTATAGTTTTCGGGCTTGCCCCATTTGTTTCCCGTGTAGTAGTTGTAGTACGCCGCTCTCTTTTTGTCCTTCTTGGCTATTCTGTCCTTCGCCTCGGATTCCTTAATGCCCGCTCTTTCCATTATGCGGTGGATTTTATCGGGCATGTCTCCCTGAACGAATACCTTGACCTTCTTTGAGTGGTCGTCGAGAATATAGTCCGCGCACCTTCCGACAATAACGCAGTTCTCGCTTTCGGACAGCTCTCTTATTATCTCGCTCTGCGCGATAAAGAGCGCGTCGTTTATCGGCACCGCCATCGGTGTCGTGTTTGTATAAATCATGGACGCGCCCATCGCAAGGGTGTAGAGAAGGCTGCTTGACGCCTGCTCGTCGGCGCTTGCGAGCGCCTCCTCGCTGATGCCGCTGCGCTGCGCCGCCATCACTATGAGATCCTGGTCGTAGCATTTGCAGCCGAGCAATTCAGCCAGCTTGTGTCCGACTTCTCTTCCTCCGCTGCCGTACTGTCTCGCTATCGTTACCACAAGTTTTTCCGCCATAACTGCCTCCTTTAATATACTTTGATATACCGAATACGCAATAATATTATAATACATGTATATTATACACCTTTTATATAAATTTGTAAACTGTTTTTTAAATTTTTACAATTTCGCATTTTTCGCATTTTAACGTTTTCGCATTTTCAAATTTTGGAGGAAAACCGTTTAAAGATATGATACTTATTGCCCTTGCGCCCTCCGCGCCGACATACGAAAAACAGCACGAGGCGGGACTGCTTCTTTCGAAAAAGCTGATATCCGCCGCGGGGTTTGACACACCCGACTGCAAAATAAAAAAAGCCCTCGGCGGAAAGCCGTATATCGAGGGCGCCGAGAAAAGCGATTTTTCAATTTCCCACTCGCGCTCCGCGGCGCTTTGCGCCGTTATTTGCCCCGCCGCCGATGTGAGCGGCAACGCCGAACGGCTGACGTTTCACAAAGCGGACGAAAATAACGGGAATAACGGATATTTTAAAAATCATTTCAGAGCGGACGCGGCGCTTACCGACGGAAAAGTTTACGTTATAGACTCCTGTGACGGTGAAAATTTTAAAATCGGCGCGGATATCGAGTACGTCGGTTCAAAGGACGACCCGAAAAGGCTTAAAAGAATTTCGGAGCGCTTTTTCAGCGAGGACGAGAGAAAATATATAGGGGACTTTGAGCGAGAGCGCTTTTTTGAGGTGTGGACAAAAAAGGAAAGTTATTTTAAAATGCTCGGGATAGGTATTTCGGGCATTGTAGGCGGGAAAGACAAAAGCGCCGACCTCGGCGGCGCGGCTTTTTTGACGTTTGACGCATGTGTGAGGGGTGAAAGATACATCGGGAGCGTATGCTTTGAATGACAACATCGCATAAAAGCATGACAACAACATCAGCGGTGCGGCGGTAATCAGAAATCCAAAATATAAGACCAAACGCCCGTTTCTGGCGGCTGGAATGTGTCAGCCGTATCGGAGGCGGGCGCTTTATTTTGATGAATTTATACGGGAGCATTTGTTCCTATAATTGCAGTGAGAATGCTTAATATAATGCGTTTTTTGCTTCAAGACAATTTCAATTTGAAACGTGATGTTTAAGGTTGCAGAGGTCTTTTGACAAGTCGAAAACAACCGACAGTTGAATAGTAAACAACTGATTGATAATTGACTACTTCTGAAGTGTCTTGTATAATGGAACTACACCGGTGAAAAGAAAGAATGTGAGGTATAGACATGAAAATAACAATAGGTGAAAAAATCAAGGAACTACGACTGCGTGACGCGAGGAAACAAGATGATTTGGCC
>CANRNZ010000122.1 GCA_947632135.1 uncultured Clostridia bacterium | reverse complement strand
GAACAGATAAAGAACTACAGCATTCAGTCCACCCCGCTCCGTCTCTTCTACGCGGTCGGACTTGAGGACGATCTGCTTCTTAAAGAGGGCGGCGCGCAAAACGGCGTCGACTTCACGAAGCTGTCGGCGGAGTACATCTCCGAGCACACGGTCGCGGGGCAGGACTATGTTTGGTTTATCTCAAATTTCTATTCAAATACGACATACGACAACTATGTGACGGACTCGTCGACTTACCGCACGCGCGGCGACCCGACGGTCACATTCTCCCCCAGTGAGGACAACAGATATTACGTTTTCCAAAAACCGCTTCCCCTTTATGCCCACGCTTACAGGATGAAAGACGGCGGGCTGACGCCTGTTGACAGACAGAACGGCGATATTTGGAATGCCGCAGATAATCAAAAAGGCGGCAACGGCTCGACCGTTTGGGAAAAAGTCGAGAACGGCACAACGGGCGGCGGCGCATGGGTCGGCGGCGAGTTTATGGGGACGTATACGAACGAAGAAGAATTTAACAAGGCGAAGGCGGATGCCAAAGACAGCGGCTACATCACCGACAGCACGGGAATAACATATCGGTACTTTGAAGACGGCATTGTATTCCTTGACGGCGACGTTCTTGACCATGTGACGTCGAGTACAGTATCTGTAGAGGAAACGGACAAAACAAAAGAGGAATACGAGGCAGGCTCCGTTTCATTCAGCTCCGACGATTACTTCTTCATTCTTGTCGAGTACTATCTGCCGAACGATGATGAGGGAAAAGATGTAAACGGCAATATTGTGGCAAACTCGAACGGCGGAAGGACTGTACAGTACGTTGTGGCGCGTCGCGGAAGCGAGTTCGGCTCTGCTTTCACCTCGGACAAGATTGACAACGGAGACATGCTCTGCTGGTCGGATATGAACGGGCACATTACAAAGGAGCTCTCGTATCTTTCCAAGACGGACACAGGCGACAAGACGCGCGGCGAGCCGACGCTTGAGAAGCTGACATTGACAGACCGGGAACTGCGCGACTATTTGGAAAAAACGTGCGGAATTAAGCCGGAATTTCTTGATGATCAGATACAGTATTGGACAGATATTCAAAACGACGAGGACGTAAAGGCGGCGCTTGAGAAAGCCAAAGCCGACGACGGCGTCCTTAGCCAAGACGATTTCAACAATGCTTTCAAATTTGCCGTTGCGGCGCGTCCCGGCGGTATTCGAACGGGAGATATGTCAAATAATATCCACACAAAGGGCGAAATTTACGACGCCGGAACGGGATATTACGACGGCAACATAACTCATACCGCAAATACCTACTACCTCCCGACTGTATCGGACAACTCCGCGACGGACAACGGCGTGATTTTGAATACCTATCTCGGGAACAACGGGTATCTTGAGATAGCAAACCAGATGCTCCACGTCACAAAGATGGTCGAACCCCCCGAGGGCTTCGAGCTGACAGATGAACAGAAAGACCAAGTGTTCAACTATCAGATATACGTTCAGGGTGTCACGGGTGAGCGCACAGCCGCCCTTACGCAGTACAACGAGTACGCGAAGACATGGGAGCGTCAGCTTGCCTACATCGACGTGCTGACCGACAACAGCGACCTCGTCCTTGACAGCGGCAGCAACAGAGCGGTGTTTATTGTGGATAGTGGTCAAGGCGGCGCGGGCAGTCAAACAGTGACCGCAAAGATGGTCATTGCAAACGGCAATGATGCCGAAGGGAACCCGATTTACTATGTTGCAAACGAGGACGGCACGCTGACGTTTGATGAAACCGGCGCCGTGGACAAAAAAGCAAACCCGCCTGTCACAGACAAGACTCTTTACTACATGTATCTGCCGCCGAACAGTACGGCGACGGAATTGACCGCCCATTCGCGAAGGCTCTACCAGAACAGAAACTATGACGGTACGGCCGACGGGTACGAGGTGAACGACACAGAAGGACATACCTATGACGAAGTTTTCGCGAAAAACGGCACGACGACGTTCTTTGCGGAGGGTCAGCGCGCCGAAACGGGATCATCACCCGGCGCGGAAAACCGCGACAGCTACCGTGTAAACACAGGTTTGGCGAACCGTCCCGCGGGAACGAGAACCTATTGGGCGCAGGACGCGGAGCTGATTCCGAAAAAAACGGTCGATGAGTTTGAAAATCCGACCGGAGAGCCGGGAGACGTCGAGCCGACAGCGACAAACGTCTGGACGCACGTTGCCGCAAGCCATGAAACGGAAGGTCATGTCGATCTGACTTATTTCACCTTTGTCATAAGAAAGCCGAATGACGAGACGAGTGAAACGAACTTCATATCCACGTTCAAGACTCGTACTCTGTATATGTCGAAAACGCTGATTTTCGGACAAAATGCCAATGACGACGGCGGCCCCAATGCAAAGGATTCCACGCTGACAGCGGACGACCTTTATGACAAAGTTATTCCGTCAGCCGACAGACCGGATCTTTTCAACTCCAAAAATAATAATGTTACAAACGAAGATATCGCGAAGAACACGGCGGAATTTACATTAAAGCACGGCGAGGGTCTGCTTCTAAGCGGTCTTGACAACAGGATTACCTACCGCTTCACAGAAAAGCTGACACAAAATCAGCTTGACAGCGGCTGGGCGCTGAAGAGAATAAGCCACATACAGCAGCGCGGCTCGGAGAGCGTCTACCTCCCCGGAGTGCAGAAGATTCCGATTTATACGCAAGCTGGCGCGGTTTACGGCGATTTGTATCCCGAACAAATAAAAAACGAACACCCCGAAAATGATTTGACTTGGGCAATCGATCAAAACGGCGTTCTCAATTCAAATGCTACGGTCAGTGAAGAACCTTTTGCCCATACAAACGCGACGATGTGGGAGTATTACGCAACAATGGAGCCGAATTCCTCCGGGAACCACCATCAGCCGTCGGATGCTCCTCATGAACAAGCCTCAGTATTTAAACAAAACGAGCAGCTTTATAGCGACTCGCCTGCAAATAAAACTCCGCTCACAGATGATGTGGAGCCGAACCCGAGCTGCACCAAATGGGATCCGGCGGCAGGCAAAGGCTGCGACGTTGAACAAAATGACGGCACGACACTGCACTACATGTACCGCGAAGGCAATCTCATCGACCCGCATTACAACGGTGAGGCTTCCTCATACATGCGGAACATGGCGCGCTACGGCGTCAGCCCGACCGTCCGCTTCGGCGTAGTAGGTGAAAGTGGAACGCAGCCGACAGAGATCGCGACACTTCCGGCAGGCGACTACTACAACTACAACGGCGTGTATTCCGTTTACGGCAATACGGGCTGGTTTGAGGAGCAGGCGAACTTCGTCAACACCGTCGAGCCCGAGCTTCTGATGCTGACTAAGGAAATACACGATGCCTCGGGCAAGAGAGTAGACGCCCCGATAGACCAGGAGTTTGAATTTACCTTTACCCTCTCTCCCACAGGGGACAACATTCTGCCCGCCGACACGACGCTGTATATGTGGAAGGGCCAAAAAACCTACATCGGCACCGGAATTACTCTCACGAGCGCTCTCGAATGGAAAGATACCGATGACAAAACCCATAAAATGCCCACCTCAGCCCCCGCGCTCGGCGAGTATCAGAACTTCCTTTCGGACGGGGAGAATGGAATGCTCCAACCTGTCGAGCCCATCGACGGAAAATACTCCGTCTCGCTCAAGGCAAACGAGGCTGCTGTATTCTACGGTATGATAAACGGTCAAAAGTTTACCTTCGAGGAGAAGGCGCTCGAAAAATATCCTGCCGAGGGAGGCGTTGTCAAAAAAGAAGGTACAATAACTCGCTCGCAGAAAAACTCGATTGAGACTCAGCCGACAACACTTACCAATAACCGCGTCGATTATGTAAACCTGTTGAACGGCGCTGCACTTACGGTAGAAAAGTACATCCATGACGATGACCGTTGGAGCGAGACAAAGTCGTTTAAATTCACCGTGACGCTGACCGCCGAAGAAGGAGGGTCGCTCGATTCCTCTCTCCTTACGGTAACGAAGATAAGTAAAATCGAAACAGGAGGGGAAAAATCTCCTGAGCCGCTTACGGTAAAGTGGGAAGAAACCAAAGACGACGGGAAAGTAACAGCTCTGAGCGCTGTCTTTGAGTTAAAGCACGGAGAGCGATTCCTCATAGACGGCATTCCCTACGGCACGGCATATAAGGTCGCGGAATCTGATACCGCGGGATATAATCTCGAACACGTTGCGGATAATTCGGAAGACAAGCTCGGAGAGGGAGGCGCTTACCTCGAAATTGAGCGCAAGGACAACAGCGTGAGCGGAAGTATTACGAAAGACGGCAAACCGGTTTATCTCTATTTCAACAACGCAAAACCGCTTAAAATACCGTTTACAGGCGGGGTCGGCTCGTATCTTTTCCTTGCCGTCGGCTTCGCATTCCTGATTTCATCGGGGCTTGTGTTTGCAAATATGTCCGGGAAACGCAGGATTCGTTTGAAATAACGGCAAAAAATCAGTAAACCGCGTGTGCGGGCGCCGGCAAAAAGCCCGCCCGCACCGCCTTTTTCAGCAAAGATGAGGAATGAGAAAATGCAAGCTGCAAAGAAAAGCCCAAAGGCGGAGTCAGCGCCGCCTGCGCAAAATCACGAAACGCCCGAAAAGAAAAAAAGAAAGCTGCATAACATACTGCTCGATATCGCGATTGCGTTTTGTCTTACAGGGATTGTATCGCTTGTGTTATCCCGTCCGATAGGAGTTCGTATCTCCGACCGACAGCACGAGGACGCAATCGACGAGTACATAGCGGCGGTGAACGCTCTGAGCGACGAGGAACTGGAAAATATCAAAGCGCGGGCGGTAGAATACAACAAAAACTACGCGCTCGTGCGCCCGTATATCTGGGCGGAGCCTTTCGGAGAATTCAAGCTCGATTACCCGAGCGAGCTCAGCGTCCCGGGAACCGACGTTATCGGATATATTGAAATCCCTTCAATCGACGTCCGCCTGCCGATTTACCATTATTCCTCGGACGAGAATATGAGCCGCGGCTGCGGACACTCCGAATGCACCTCGCTTCCCGTCGGCGGCACAGACGGGCACTATGTTCTTTTCTCCCATCGCAATATGGTGACGGCAGTCACCTTTGAACATCTTGACAGACTGAAAGAGGGCGATACTTTTTCCGTCACCGTACTGAAAGACACCGCAACCTTTGAGGTGGACAATATCCGTGTCGTAGACCCCAAATGCCCTGAGGAATACGCCGACGACAAGGTCGAAGAGGGAAAAGAGCTCTGCACCCTTGTCACCTGCACACCTAATATCACAAACACCCACCGCCTTTTCGTCCGCGGCACGCGGGTAGACTGATGAAACAGTAAAAAACGGTAAAAACGCAAAACAGTGATTATAAAATCAAAAACAAAATTAAAATAAAAAACAAAAAACGCCTCCGGGACAGCCGTCCCGGAGGCGTTGGTCGGAGTGACAGGGTTCGAACCTGCGGCATCGACGTCCCAAATAGCGGTTGGTATATTTTTCCTGCCCTTTCGGGCGATTTTCGACCCTTTCCGCTCGGAAAACGATGCTCTCCGGCGCTCTTGTCTCCGCTGTCTCCTCTCCTTCCGAAGCAGTCTGTGGGATAGAATGTGGTCGGGGAGGCTCCAAAGTCGTTTCGCCGTTCAAAAAGTCTTTTGCTTTCAACATTCTATCACTGAATTTACGAGAAGTCAAACCGCCCTCTCGTCAAAATCTGCGCCGCTGTAAACAAAGAAATACGGCGGACACCGTCGGTCATCTTTCTGCCGACCGATGTTCAGTTCGCCCTGTAATAACAGGTACTTTTTCCCTTGCCTTCCCGTTTCAGCTCACCGGAGGCAACCATTTTGCGCAACGCCCCCTCCACAGAACTCACGCTGAGAGCAGGGCACAGCTCCCGAATGTCCTGCTTTGTAAAACGCCCGACCTTGTTTTCGACCGCCCGTCTTACCGTTTCCAGCG
>CANRNZ010000121.1 GCA_947632135.1 uncultured Clostridia bacterium | reverse complement strand
TGACGCAATCGGCGCAAAGAAAAGCTTCAAAAGAAACGCCAAGCGTCGGGGCGCCGCCCCGAACCCCGGCGCCTTTTTGAGCCACTCCCCACAAAAGCAAAGTTTTTGTGGGGACCCCAAGGGCAAGGCGCGCGAAAACTTTCGTAGTTGGTCTGTGCCTCGCGATGAAGCGCGGGCGAAAACTTTTGTGGTGGGTGAGTGCGAACATAGCGCGAAAACTTTTATGCCGTCCCGCGCGAACATTGTGCGAAATCTTGACAAAAAATCCTACGCGTAGTATAATTAACCTGCGGTTTTGAGGTGTATATTTCGGAGCGCGGCGGTTTGCCCGTTTCGCGGCATTCGGGTGCATTTGTCTCTTTTAGCGATGAGTGTGTCCTTTTTAATTTACATGACTTTTTACTTTCTTTACATAACTTCGCCGTCTTTACTGTCTTTATCGCCTTCGCCCTCTTTACCGTATCTACCGTATTATTATCTTTTGCAAAAGCATGTAAACCGTTTTTTCGTTCGAACACGTCAAATCGAAAACGGCTCGAATTAAAAACAGGTTAAATCCGGAGGAAAGAAATGAAAAAAGTTGGAATCGTAATGGGCAGTGACAGCGACTTGCCGATACTTCAAAAGGCAGTCGACGTACTGAAGGAATTCGGCGTGCCGTATGAGGCGCACGTGTATTCCGCTCACAGAACGCCCGAGGAGGCGCGCGACTTCGCGCTCCACGCGAGAGAGCGGGGCTTCGGCGCCATAATTGCAGCCGCGGGTATGGCGGCGCACCTTGCCGGCGCTATAGCCGCAAACACGGCTCTGCCTGTCATAGGAATACCCTGTAAGTCGTCTAATCTTGACGGCATTGACGCTCTTCTGTCTACCGTACAGATGCCCTCCGGGATACCGGTCGCAACTGTAGCCGTAAACGGTGGTGTTAATGCCGCTTTGCTTTGTATACAGATACTTGCCGTAAATGACGGGGAGCTTTACGAAAAGCTTTTGAAAAAGAGAGCGCGCGACGCGGCGGCGGTTCTCGAAAAGGATAAAAAGGTGTCGTCGGAGCTTTAAGGCTCACTTCAGAATTCAATCGAAACAAAAAAGACATAAAAATATAATAAAAAGACATAAAAGATATATTATTTTATATATGATTTATATATGATATAAAAGATTTGTATTGTGAAAGACATATATGATATATCGTTTTATGATTTTTTATTTACGGCGGATTTTCGCAAATTTTTCGCGAAAAAGATTTTTAAAACAAATATTTATCTGAATTTATCTCGGATAGATATATTATCTCGGATACGGAAAGGATTTACGATTTACAATGGGAGGATTTTTCGGAATCGCCTCAAGATGCGACTGCATGTCCGACGTGTTTTTCGGCACCGACTACCATTCGCATCTCGGCACTCACCGCGGCGGAATTGCCGCATTTGACTCTGAGATAGGACTTCAGCGCTCAATACACAATATAGAAAACTCTCCGTTCAGGACGAAATTCGCGCACATATTCGACGAAATGAAAGGGACGTCGGCGATAGGCTGTATCAGCGATTCGGAGCCGCAGCCTCTTCTGATCCGCTCGGCTCTCGGGGTGTACGCGATTTGCTTTATCGGCGTGATTCACAATTCCGCCGAGCTGATAGACAAATATCTGCTGACGAAAAACTGTCACTTTGACGCGATGACAGGCGGAAAGGTGAACTCGACGGAGCTGATTGCGGCGCTTATAAATCAAAAGGACTCCTTTGCCGAGGGGATTAAATTCGCTGAGGACGTAATCGAGGGCACGGCGTCGATTCTTATACTGAAGGACGACGGCGCGCTTATCGCGGCGAGGGATAAAATGGGTCGTCTGCCCGTTCTTATAGGAAAAAACGACGACGGGTACGCCGTGTCGTTTGAGTCGTTTGCGTATGCGAAGCTCGGGTATGAGGATATGGCGGAGCTTGCCCCGGGGGAGGCTCTTGAGATTACTCCGAACTCCGTAAAGCAGCTTCTCGCGCCGCGCGATAAGATGAGAATATGCGCCTTTCTTTGGACTTACTACGGATATCCGACGTCGTGCTACGAGGGGGTAAATGTCGAGCTTATGCGCTACCGCAACGGCGAGATAATGGCCGAGAACGACAAAAAGAGAGGCTTTGACACCAAAGTGGATTATGTCGGAGGGGTTCCCGACTCCGGGACGCCTCACGCGATAGGATATGCGAACCGCAGCGGGATACCGTTTGCGAGAGCGTTTATAAAATACACTCCCACGTGGTCGAGAAGCTTTATGCCGGCGCGGCAGACAGACAGGGACAAGATAGCGAAGATGAAGCAGGTGCCCGTTCACGGACTTATAAAGGGCAAGAGTCTGCTGTTCGTCGACGACTCGATAGTAAGAGGGACACAGCTCAAGGAGACGGTTGATTTTCTCTACGAGAACGGCGCGAAGGAGGTACACATGCGCTCCGCGTGCCCGCCTATAATGTACCCGTGCAAATACCTCAACTTTTCAAGGTCGACGAGCGAGATGGAGCTTATCGCGAGACGCACGATAGCGGAGCTTGAGGGGGACGAGGGGCTTTCTCACATCGAGGAGTA
Organism: uncultured Clostridia bacterium; assembly: GCA_947632135.1. Classification (GTDB taxonomy): domain Bacteria; phylum Bacillota; class Clostridia; order Oscillospirales; family CAG-272; genus RUG14199. The sequence continues at coordinate 3,660 of CANRNZ010000121.1, read as the reverse complement.
CAGCGACCCCGATACCGAGCGCGGGAAAAAACTGCGCAAGACCATATGCGATAAATTTCACTTTGCCTCTCTTGAGTTCCAGACTCTCGAGGGCGCGGTAAAGGCTATCGGAATCGAACCCGATAAGCTTTGCACTTATTGCTGGAACGGAAAGGAGTAAAACAGATGAATACAAAATCAAAATCGGACAGCTACGCCGCGGCGGGGGTCGACATTACAGCCGGATACCGCGCGGTCGAGCTTATGAAGGAGCATATAGCGAGGACTGCGACAAAGGGAGTGGTGTCCGACGTCGGGGGCTTCGGCGGGCTTTTCGAGCTTGACCTTGAGGGAATAAGCCGCCCCGTTCTTGTGAGCGGCACCGACGGTGTGGGGACGAAGCTGAAAATAGCATTTTTGATGGACAAGCACGATACTGTCGGAATCGACTGCGTCGCGATGTGCGCAAACGACATTGTCTGCTGTGGGGCAAAGCCTCTTTTCTTCCTCGATTACATAGCGTGCGGGAAAAATGTGCCCGAGAGGATTGCGGACATCGTAAAAGGGGTCTGCGACGGCTGCGTACAGTCGGGCGCGGCGCTTATCGGCGGCGAGACCGCCGAGATGCCGGGCTTTTACCCTCCCGACGAATACGACCTTGCGGGATACTGCACCGGTGTGGTCGACAGGGAAAGGATAATCGACAACTCTAAAATGGCCCCCGGGGACGTTATAATCGCTCTGCCGTCAAGCGGAGTCCACTCAAACGGATTTTCTCTCGTCAGAAAGATATTCGACGTTGAAAAAAGGGACATTAAGAGTCCCATGGATTTTCTTTCGGGAAAGAGCGTAGGCGAGACGCTTCTCACGCCGACGAAAATTTACGTAAAGCCGGTTCTCGCTCTCATAGAAAGGCTCGGCGTCGAAAACGTAAAGGGAATATCGCACATAACGGGCGGCGGCTTCTATGAAAACATTCCGAGAAGTATTCCCGACGGTCTCTGCGCGAGGATTGAAAAATCTGCCGTGAGAATTCTTCCGATATTCGAGATGATAGCAAAGGAGGGCTCCGTGTCCGAGCGCGATATGTTCAACACGTTCAACATGGGAGTCGGCATGAGTATTGTCGTCTCAAGGGACTCCTCCGACGCGGCGCTTGAGGCGCTGAGGGAAAGCGGCGAGGACGCGTATATTATCGGCGAGGTCGCGCGCGGCGAGGACAAGATAGAGCTTATCTGATTTCTCGGATTTTTTCGGAAATTTTCGAAATTTTCGAAATTTTCGAATTTTTTGGAAATGAAATTTGGAAATGAAATTTGGAAATGAAAAAGGAAAGCACAGCAGCGGAAAGTAAATGTCAACGGAAAGTAAATGTCAACGGAAAGTAAATGTCAACGGAAAGTAAACGTCAACGGAAAGTAAACGTCAACGGAAAGTAGAAGGCAACGGAAAGTAGAAGGATATGAAGGAAATTATAAACAGGACTTTAAGCGGAGTTTCGGCGGGGATACTCATATCCCTCGGCGGGAGCGTTTTTCTGGCATGCGAAAACAGGTACATCGGCGCGCTGCTGTTCTGCGTCGCGCTCGTGTGCATTTGCTGCAAGGGGTACTCTCTTTTTACGGGAAAGGTCGGGTACATATTCGAAAAGCACGGAAAGGAAGACTTTTCAGTACTTCTTCTCGGGCTTCTCGGGAATCTTGCGGGGACGTTTGTCGGCGGGCGCGCCGTGCGCTATGCCTTTTCGTCTTACGCCGAAAAGGCGCTTGAGATGTGCGAGGCAAAAATGACGCAGTCGTTTTGGGAGACTCTTATAAGGGCGGCATTCTGCGGGGTGCTTATGTATCTTGCGGTCAGTATTTTCAAAGAGAGGGACTCGGCGCTCGGAATAATTTTCTGCATTCCCGTTTTCATTCTCAGCGGATTTGAGCACTCGATAGCGGACATGTTCTATTTTGCCGCGTCGGGAATCGTTTCCGTCGAGGCTCTCGGATTTTTATGGACAGTTATACTCGGGAACTCTCTCGGCGCTCTTCTGCTTCCGATTTTAAATTTCGCAGACAAGGGCCGCGCCGCGGGGAGTGTCGGCGAGAGGAAAAGGAAAAAGCATAAAAGGTGAGAGAAAAGGGGACGCATAAATAAAATGAAGAAGCTTGAAACGGCAAATATAGCCGTCATGGTCTCCGGCGGGGGGACGAATCTCGCGGCGATACTTGACGCCGAGAAAAAAGGCATTCTGAAAAGCGGAAGGGTGTGTCTTGTCATATCGAACAAGAAGGACGCCTTTGCCCTTGAAAGAGCGAGGCGCGCGGGTGTAAAAACCGCTGTCGTCGAAAAGGGAGAGGGTACTCAGGAGGACTTTGAGGGGCAAATTGTCTCTCTTATTGAAAGGGAGCATATCGACCTTATAGTCCTTGCGGGCTTTATGGCGATACTGAGCGAAAAATTCACGTCGAAATACCCGAGGCGGATAATAAACGTCCACCCCTCGCTTATTCCGTCCTTTTGCGGAAAGGGCTTTTACGGGCTGAGGGTCCACAGGGCGGCGCTCGACTACGGAGTGAAGGTAACCGGCGCGACAGTCCACTTTGTAAACGAGGTTCCCGACGGCGGCGAGATAATAATGCAGAAGGCCGTAAGGATACTTGACTCCGACACTCCCGAGACATTGCAGAAGAGAGTAATGCGGCTTGCGGAGTGGAAGATACTGCCCGCGTCGGTCGAAAAGGTGTGCGCGGATATTGTGTCGGGAAGAAACCGACTCCATAACGAATCATAACGAATCGTAACGAAAAAGAAAGGGAAAGTTAATATAAATGGAAAAACTCAATATTTACGGGGTGAATTCTCCGAGCAGTCTTATAAAGGGAAACAGCTACGTCGGGCGAGGAATCGTTGTCGGACGCACTCCCGACGGGAAAAAGGCGGTATGCGCCTACTTTATCATGGGGCGCAGCGCGAACAGCCGCAACAGAGTGTTTACGCTTCGTGACGGCGCTTTGTACACCGAGCCCTATGACGCCTCAAAGGTCGAAGACCCGAGCCTCATTATTTACGCCGCGGTAAGAAGATTCGAAAACAGGCTGATTGTGACAAACGGCGACCAGACCGATACGATTTATGACGCCTTCGCCGAGGGCAAATGCTTTAAGAAGGCTCTTGAAAAGCGCGATTTTGAGCCCGACGCGCCGAACTTCACACCGCGAATCAGCGCGGTCATAAGCTTTGACGGCGAGGATATTTCTTATGAGATGAGCATACTGAAGAGCATCGACGAAAAGGGCAGCGCCACGGCGCGCTACATTTTCTCGTACCCGTCTGTTCCGGGGCTCGGTCATTTTATCCACACCTATGTGTGCGACGGGAACCCTATTCCGACGTTCCAGGGGGAGCCCGAGAGAATGGAGATGAACGACGACATAGACTCATTTACAAACGAGCTGTGGGAGTCGCTTGACTGCGACAACAAAATATCGCTCTACGTATCCTACACCGATATCGAGAGCGGAAATGAAGAATACAGACTGATAAACAAAAACAAATAAGTGAATGCGGGGGATTAAAACAAATGAAAGAGTTTGAGCTTAAATACGGCTGTAATCCGAATCAGAAGCCGTCCAGAATATTCATGGAGGACGGGGGCGATTTGCCTATCGAAATACTTTCCGGGCGTCCCGGCTA
>CANRNZ010000120.1 GCA_947632135.1 uncultured Clostridia bacterium | reverse complement strand
ACGATTGGCGTTTCTTTTGAAGCTTTTCTTTGCGCCGATTGCGTCAAAGAAAAGCGTCGGTGAAGTTAGTTTCTGAAATTTTTTCAGCTTAAATTTTGAAGTTATTGCCCAGCCCCTTTGTGCAGCGCGAACCGACAGACGCTTTTTCTTGACTCAGAAGCGCAAGAAAAAGCTTTGCAAAAAGAACGCGTTTCGGAGCTTTCGCGCTCTGCGGAGCGCGACGAGGGCTCTGCCCCTCGACCCCGCAAGCTTTTGAAAAAGCTTGACCAAAACTTTTGTGGTGGGCGAGTGCGAACATAATGAAAAATAAAGGTAACGGTAACATAAAATCATGCCAAGCTTTGATGTAATCGTCGTCGGCGCGGGACACGCGGGCGCGGAAGCCGCCCTCGCGTGCGCAAGATGCGGCGTCTCAACCGCGCTCTTTACCCTCTCCCTCGACGGAATCTCCAATATGCCCTGCAATCCCTCAATCGGCGGCGCGGGAAAAGGGCACCTCGTTTTCGAAATCGACGCCCTCGGCGGGGAAATGGGTTACGCCGCCGACAAGGCGACCCTCCAGTCGCGGACGCTGAATACGGGAAAGGGCGCCGCCGTGCGCTCGAAAAGAGTTCAGGCGGACCGCGCCCTCTATTCGAAAATAATGAAGCAGACCCTCGAGAGTACCGAAAACCTGCATATAATACAGGCGGAGGTCGTTGAAATTCTTGTCGAGGCGGCAGGCGGCGTCTCAAAGGTCTGCGGCGCTGTCGCCGAGCCGGGCGGCGAGTTTTTTGCCAAATGCGTCATTCTCTCGACGGGGACGTATCTCGGCGGCGTGACCCATGTGGGCGACGTTGTAAAAAAGAGCGGCCCCGACGGCGCGCTTCCCGCCGCCTCCCTCACCGCCTCCCTTGCCGCCCTCGGAGTTCGCTTTCAGCGCTTCAAAACGGGCACTCCGCCGAGAATCCACCGCCGCTCAATCGACTTCTCAAAGCTTGAAATTCAATACGGCGAGGATTACATAACCCCGTTTTCGGTGAGAACGGATTCCGCTCTTCTGAACGGCATTGAGCAGGTACCCTGCCATCTTGTCTACACAAACGAGGACACCCACCGCGTGATACTCGAAAACATTCACCGCTCGCCTCTGTATTCGGGAAAGATACACGGGACGGGCCCGCGCTACTGCCCGAGCATTGAGGACAAGATTATGCGCTTCAGGGACAAGGAGCGACACCGTCTGTTTGTGGAGCCGATGGGGCTTTGCACCGACGAGATATATCTTCAGGGCTTCTCGTCCTCCCTGCCCGCGGACGTCCAGTACAAAATGCTGCGCACTCTGAGTGGCTTTGAGGAAGCGGAGATAATGAGGTACGCCTACGCCATTGAGTACGACTGCGTCGACCCGACGGAGCTGGAGCGCACTCTCGAATTCAAAAAAATAAAGGGGCTCTACGGCGCGGGGCAGTTCAACGGCTCCTCGGGATACGAGGAGGCGGCGTGTCAGGGGCTTGTCGCGGGAATGAACGCCGCGCTGAGCGCTCGCGGCATGGCGCAGCTTACCCTGCCGCGATACTCGTCGTACATCGGGACCCTTATTGACGACCTTGTCACAAAGGGGACGAGCGAGCCGTACAGGATTATGACCTCGCGCTCGGAGTTTCGTCTGATGCTTCGTCAGGACAACGCCGAATGGCGTCTTTGCGACTACGGCAGAGCGGCGGGGCTTATATCCGACGAGCGGTACGCGGAGTACAAAAAACGCCGCGCGGATATTGAGGGCGAGATATCCCGCCTCAAAAAGACCACTGTCGCCCCGAGCCGCGCGCTGAACGAAATCCTTGAGAGCGCGGGCGGCGGCCCGATAACGACCGGCGCAAAGCTTGCCGAGCTTATCCGCCGCCCGGGTGTGGAGTACGACGCGCTTGCCGAAGTCGACCCGTCGCGCCCCGCGCTGTCCCGTGAAGCGCGACTCAGCGTGCAGACGGAAATCAAGTACGAGGGGTACATAAAAAGGCAGGCGGACGACACGCGAAAGCTCGAAAAGGCCGAAGGGCGGCTGATTCCGAGCGACATTGACTACGGCGCGATTGGCGGGCTGAGGCTCGAGGCCGTCGAAAAGCTTGAAAAGATACGCCCGTCGTCAATCGGGCAGGCGTCGCGCATTTCGGGAGTGAATCCCGCGGACATTTCGGTGCTTATGATTTATCTGTCCGTTAAAAAAAGAGAGCGTGACAAAGAAAAAGAAAACGAAAACAAAAACGAAAATTAAAAATATATAAAAAGCAAAGATATAGGAAACAGCGGAAATATTAAACGGCAGATAAATAACGAATAAATAGCAAATAAATAACAGTAAATAACGAATAAATAACAGAAACAGAAGGGAAGAAAAAATGAGCAACGCAAGCGAAACCAATCAAAAGACACAGCGCTTTTCCATTCACGAGGAAAAGGACATGACGATGAAAGAAGCGCTCTACATGGTGTACGAAGCGCTGAAGGAAAAAGGTTACGACCCGATAAATCAGCTTGTCGGATATATTATTTCCGAGGACCCGACGTACATAACGAACCACAAAAACGCGCGGGGGCTGATAAGAAAAATCGACAGAGACGAGCTGATGGACGAGCTCATAAGAAACTATCTCGGAATCTGACGCCTTTGCCGCGCGATGCAAATTGATGCAAATTACGGTATGAACTCGAACAACGAAAACCCTCGGGCAGAGCGCTGCGCGCTTGAAACGACCGAAATTGCGCCGAAGCTTACGGTGACAAGGCTCTGTATCGGCTCTCTCACCGTGAGCCCGATGCAGGCGTCCCTCCCGCGCGACAGAGCGTGCGAGGTTCTCGCCTACGCGTTTGACAGAGGGATAAATTTTACCGATACGGCGCAGTACTACGAGAACTACGATATTATAAAGGGCGCGCTGAGCAGATGCAGAGCGCCCGAGCGCGTCGTTATTTCCTCAAAAACGTACGCCTACACGAGAGAGGACGCCGAAAAGGCTGTCGAGGAGGCGCGAAAAAAGACGGGGCGGGACGTAATTGATATTTTTATGCTCCACGAGCAGGAGTCCTACGAGACCTTGAGAGGCCATATGGCGGCGCTTGACTGTCTTTTTGAGTACCGCGCGCGCGGGATAATAAGAGCCGTCGGCGCGTCAATGCACCATGTCGCCGCAGTGCGCGGCGCGAGCCTTCTGCGCCGCCGCGGGATTCCGCTTGATGTTATCCATCCGATATTCAACAAAGCGGGTATCGGCATTGCCGACGGCACGGCGGAGGATATGGCGGACGCGATAAGGGAGGCGCGCTCCCTCGGAATCGGCGTTTTTGCGATGAAGAGCCTCGGCGGGGGACATCTTTTTTCGAGCGCCGCCGAAGCGTTCGACTTCGTTCTTGACAGCGGACTGTGCGACGCCGTCGCCGTCGGAATGCAGTCCGAGGAGGAGATAGACTCAAATATTTCCTATTTCGAAAAGAGAAAATTCCCCGCGGAGGCCGAAAAAATACTGAAGGAAAAGAAGCGGCGGCTTTTGATTGAGGAATACTGCGTCGGGTGCGGCTCGTGCGTCGAGAGGTGCCGCCAAAAGGCTTTGGCAATAAAGGATTCAAGAGCGAGCGTCGATATGTCGCGCTGCGTGCTGTGCGCCTATTGCGCGAAGATCTGCCCGATGTTCGCGATAAAGGTAATCTGACTCAATTTCACTCGGCGATTATAATGCGGCAAAAAACGCATATTCCCTTATATTAAAAAATAAAAAATTTCAAAAAACAAAGCGGGTCGTTAAATGACTGTAATAAATCTTAAAACGGGAGAGAGGACGCGGCGTGTCACGGACACGGAAAAGATTGCCGCCGCGCTCGGCAGCTTTGACGGCGTACATATGGGACACCGCGCCGTTATCGAGACGGCAAAGCGCGCCGCCGCCCGCCTCGGGGCAAAAAGCGCCGCGTGGTGCGTCGTCCCGGGTGAAAAAAGCAAAAACGGTCTTCTTACAACGACGGAGGAGAAAATTATTCTCTTTAAAGGGCTCGGGCTCGACTACGCGGTCATTGAGGACTTCGAGGCGGTGCGGGACTTGTCGTGCGAGGAGTTTGTCTTTTCATACCTTAAAAAAATAAACTGCCTCGGGGCCTTTTGCGGCTTTAACTTTAAGTTCGGAAAGGGCGCCGCGTGCGGGTGCGAAAAGCTCTCGGAGCTGTGCGGCGCGGCGGGAATCGCCTGTGAGGCGTCGCCTGCCGTCAGCGTCCGCGGCAAAACGGTTTCCTCGACTCTCATTCGCTCCCTTGTGGAAAATGGGAGAGTCGACGAGGCGAGAGATTTTCTCGGCGATTTTTACTTTGCCGTGTCAAAGGTCTCCCACGGGAGAGGGCTCGGTGGCGCGCTCGGCTTTCCGACGATGAACCAGAGCGCCGACAAAATAAAGGTCCTCCCGCGAAACGGAGTCTACTTTACCCTTTGCGACATCGACGGGGCGAGGCGCGCGGGAGTTACGAACGTCGGGACGAGGCCGACTGTAAACGGTCACGAGAGGCGGCTCGAGACTCACGTCCTCGGGCTTGACGGCGATTTGTACGGAAAGGCGCCGACTGTCAGATTCGTAAAATTTTCAAGGCCGGAGGTCAAATTTCCCTCAAAGGAGGAGCTTTGCCGCGCGGTGATGCGCGACGTCGAGGCGGCGGAAGAATTTTTCTCGAAATTTGATTTTGACGGCGGCAAATTTTTATAAATTCTATAAATTTTATAAATTCCGAGGCTTTGAGAAAGTCTGCGGGAAACATATAAAAACATATAATTTTAAAAATCTAAAAATCAGAAATCATCTCAATTCCATTTAATTCCATTCCCTATCAGCGGAGGTTCCCGATATTGAAAAAATCAAAGACGCGCCGACCTTTTAAAAAAGCGCTCGCCGCCGCGGCGGGTTTTCTCGCGGCTTTATTTGTTTTTATTCCCGCACTCGCGCCCGCAAATTCGCGCTTTCCTTTCGTCTATGCGGCAGGGGAGCCCGAGGGAAACGGCGCCGCAGTCGAGCAGCCGGTCATCGAAAACGCTAAAACCGCATACGTGTCGTGCCTTGAAACGGGCGAGGTTCTCTTTCGGTACAACCCCGAAATCGAGGTGTATACGACCTCGTCGACAAAAATCATGACGGCGATTGTCGCAATAGAGGCGCTCGGCGACAGGCTGAGCGAAAAGGTCACCGTCACGTCGGAAATGCTCTCGGAGGTGTCGGGAAACAGACTCGGCCTGTCGGCGGGCGAGGAGGTCACTGTAAACGACCTCATACATATACTCATAACCGGCGGGGACAACGACGGCGCGTACTGCCTTGCTTATCTCGTCTCGGGCTCCGTCTCGGCGTTTGTCGCAAAAATGAACGAAAAGGCCGCCGCAATCGGCGCGTTTTCAACTCACTACACGAACCCCACGGGAATGCACGACGACGGCATGGTGACAAACGTCACCGACACGGCGCTGATTTCCAGGTACGCGTGGAGCCTTCCGATTTTCGAGGAGGCGGCGTCGACGCCGAAATACGTAATGGAAGCCACAAACATGTCCGACTACAGGAACGTGTACAACAGAAACTGCCTTATTTCCAAATATTACGACGCGTCGTACTACAACGAAAACTGCAGCGGAATAAACGCGGGCAGCACGCCTGTCGGCGGGCACTGCGTCATAACGGTCGCGAAAAAGGACTCGCTGTCGTTTCTAATAATAGTCATGGGGGCGGACTCCACGGACGAGGTCATATATTCATACAAGAACGTGCTGACTCTTGTCGACTGGGCGTTTGACTCTTTCGAGATGGCAAACGTGCTCTTTGAGGACAGAATGATATGCGAGATACCCGTGACTCTCTCCTCGGCGGTCGACTACGTAACTCTCGCGCCGTCGGAGACGGTGAGCGTATTTTTGCCGACCAACGTCGACATAGAAAAGGAGATTACGTACTCGTGGCAGACAGCCGACGAATCGCTTCAGGCGCCTGTTAAAAAGGGGCAAAGCGTAGGGAAGGTCAGCGCGGTATATAAGGGGAACATTATCGCGTCGTGCGACCTTGTCGTAACGTCGGACGTTGAGAGCAGCGAATTTCTCTATCAGCTAAACAAGATTGAGAAATTCACAAGGAGCAAGGGATTTATCGCGGCGGTAATATGCGCGCTCATACTTTCGGCGGGGGTAGTGCTGTTCAACGCTTACAGGAGAAAGAACAGGGGGATTTTTTGAGACGAAATCCCGAGGCACAGACTTGTTTCGAAAGTTTTCGCCCGCCTTTTTCAAAAGGCGGCGGGGTCGAGGGGCAGAGCCCTCGTCGCGCTCCGCAGAGCGCGAAA
>CANRNZ010000119.1 GCA_947632135.1 uncultured Clostridia bacterium | reverse complement strand
CGAAAACTTTCGTAGTGGGTTCGTGCTAACCTCACCGTTCTCACTTACAAATCACCTTGATATTATAACCCAAAAGCCGCGGGTTTTCAACGACTTTTATTCTTTTTACGGGATATTCACGCAAAATTTTGCATTTATTTTGCTTTTTGTTCCCAACGACCTTCGACACGCTGCCGCGCGGGCACTGAATCTCAATATCGCGCTTTTCACCCGACCTTTCACCCGACCTTTCAACCGAATTATCACCCGACCTTTCGCCGAGCACGCGCCCCTCGACCGAAAACAGCGCGTCAATTTCTTTTTTTATCCTTTTGTAAAAAAGCCTGCTCATGACAAGCTCTCCCACGGCGCTGTGATTCGGCCCCGCGACGTATGTTTCCTCCGAGTGCAGATTCTCACTCTCGCACAGCCCGACTCTGAGGCATCTCACCCCGCTCCTCTCGAAAACATCAAGCGCGTCGGCGCTGCGCTCCACAGCCTCGTCGAGTCCGAGCGGCTCGTATTCGCCCTCACGGCACATCCTGCAAAGCTCCGTATCCTTAAAAACAACGGTCGGATAAATTCTCGACGCCGAGCACCCCATGGAGCATATCTCCCGCGCCGTCATGACCTCATCCTCGGCAGAGGAGCCGGGCAGCCCTATCATCATCTGCCCCGCGACCTCAAAGCCCGCGTCCCGAAGCATCGCGACAGCCCTTCTCGAATCTTCCGCGGTATGTCCGCGTCGGCACAGTCCGAGCACTCTGTCCGACATGCTCTGTATCCCGAGCTCCACCTGAGTCACGGTGTATTTTTTGAGTATCTCGATTATCTCGCCGTCTATGTAATCGGGTCTTGTCGACATGCGTATCCCGCGCACGCGCCCGAGTGCGACATACCTCTCGGCGTCGTCAAGCAGTCCCGTCATGAGGGAGCGCTCAATCCCCGTAAAGGAGCCGCCGAAAAAAGCAATTTCAACGTCGTCGTCCTCCGCGGCGGTCGAAAGCACCCTTTCGACAGTCGCTCCCGCATCGGAGCGCTCAAAAAAGCAGGCGCCCGATATAGTGCGCTGATTGCAGAAAACGCACTGATTCGGACAGCCCATATGCGGAATAAATATCGGAATGTTTATGTGTCTCATTAAAAATCACTCAAAATCACTCGAAAATCACCAAAAAAACAAGAGTAATTTTCGGCTCCTCAAAACTTCTCGCCGAAAAGAGCGAGCGCCTCTTTCGCGGCGCAAAGCTCCGCCTCGCGCTTAGAGTGCGCGCTCCCGCGCCCTATCACCGAGCCGTTCAGCCGCGCCTCTGTTATAAATGTCTTGTTGTGGTCGGGCCCGTTTTCCCCGACGAGAACGTATTCGAGCCTTTCCCCCTCGGACTGCTGAACTATCTGCTGGAGCATCGTCTTGTAGTCGATAAACGTCGAATTGTGACTTATAAATTCTATCTCGTCCCTGACGTATGAAAGAACAAAATTCCGTATAATATCCATGTTCCGCCCGGAATCGAGATACATCGCGGCAAGCAGCGCCTCAAAGGCGTCCGCCGTGAGCGACGCCCTGTGCCGTCCGCCTCCTATTGCCTCCCCGTGCCCGAGATACATGTAGTCCCCGAGGGACAGCGCCGACGCATATTTTGCGAGCGCCTTTTCGCAGACAACAGCCGCCCTTATTTTCGTAAGGTCGCCCTCCTGATTTGCGGAGTAAGCAAAATAAAGGTACTCCGTGACGGCGAGAGACAAAACGGAATCGCCGAGAAATTCGAGCCTTTCGTTCGATTCGATTTTCTTGTCCTTCGCCCTTTTCTCGTTTGAATAGGACGAGTGAGTCAGCGCCTTTTCGAGCAGCGCCTTGTCCTTAAAAACATATCCTATCTTTTTTTCAAGCTCATCATACGAGGCAGGATTAAAAGAGTCCCTTTCCTGATTTTTCACCTGTATTTCTCCTCTATCACGTCCACGATACCGGACTTTGCAAACGTAATCGCGGTGCGGACTGAATTTTTGATTACCTTGGCGTCGGCGCTGCCGTGAGCCTTTATGACAGGCTTCTGAATACCGAGAAGAGGCGCGCCGCCGTACTCTGTCGCGTCGAACTCCTTTTTGAGCTTCATAATCTGATTTTTCATCGCAAGAAAGCTGAGCTTTGAGCGAGCGTTCGCGGAGTAAAGCCCCTTCAGAGTCTTCATGAAAAACTTCCCGAATCCCTCGGTGTATTTAAGAACGATATTCCCCGTAAACCCGTCGGTAACAAGAACGTCGCACGCGCCGAAGGGTATATTGCACGCCTCGACGTTTCCGACAAAGTTAATTCCCTTGGATTCCCTCAGAAGAGCGTAAGCGTCCGAGACCACCTTTGTGCCCTTGTGCTCCTCAGCTCCGTTGTTCAGCAGCCCGACGCGCGCGTTTTTAATACCGAGAACGTGTGTGGCGTAAAGAGAGCCCATATACGCCCACGACTCAAAATACTCGGGTATGACATTCACATTCGCCCCGCAGTCAAGAAGCAAAAACGGTTTTCCGAGAGGAATGACAGTCGCAAGGCAGGGCCTCTTTACCCCATTTACGCACCTCACAAGAAGGGACGCCGCGACAACTACCGCGCCGGTGTTTCCGGCGGTAACGATAGCGTCCGCGTTTTCTTTCAGATAGCGCATACCGACAGCCATCGACGAATTTTTTTTCGCCCGAACGACGACCATCGGGTCGTCGTCCATTGTCACCGCATCCTCCGCGTCGATTATCTCGATTTTCGATATGTCGCGCCCGAGCTCCGCGGCGGCAAGACCTATCTGCACACGGTCGCCCGCGAGGACTATCTCCGCGTCGAACTCCTCGGCGGCGTCGAGAGCGCCCTTTATTATCTCAATCGGAGCGTTGTCGCCGCTCATCGCATCAACTATTATTCTCATGTGTACTCCTTATATGCAAAACATATCTTGTTTTATATCCTTATGGGACTTCGCGTTTTATTTTAAATTATTTCAAATTATTTCAAATTATTTCCAAGTTATTTCCAAGGCGAAATTCGTTTTTTAAAATCGGCAAAACTCCGTCCGCGCGATTTTAAAATTTTATTACTTTACTGCCCCGAAAGCCCGCAGCTTGCCGCAAAGGTGGACAAATCACGAAGCGCGCGCTCCGAATAATACGCATACCTCGCGCGCTTTCCGCCCTTTACCTTTATGTCGGGCGGGGGGATTATCCCGAAATTTGCGTTCATCGGCTGAAAATCCGCCGTATCGGAGCCTCGGCTTATGTACCGCGCCATAGCGCCCGTCATCGTCGTCTGCGGGAAAATCGGCGCCATTCGCCCGAGCTTTTGCTCTGCCGCCGAGACCCCCGCGACAAAGCCCGACGCCGCGGACTCTATGTACCCCTCGACTCCTGTCATCTGACCCGCGAAAAATATTTCGGGGCGCTCTCTCACGGAGTAATTTGGGGTGAGTATTTCGGGGGAATTCAGAAACGTGTTTCGGTGCATAACGCCGTACCTCAGAAACTCCGCGTTTTCAAGCCCCGGAATCATTCCGAAAACGCGCCTCTGCTCGGGAAATTTCAGATGGGTCTGAAATCCGACGATATTGAACATCGTCCCCTCCTCGTTTTCGCGTCGGAGCTGCACCACGGCGTAGTAAGTCTCGCCTGTAACGGGGTTAGAGATTCCGACGGGCTTCAGAGGGCCGAAGCGCAGCGTGTCGCTCCCGCGCTTTGCCATTACCTCGACGGGCATACACCCCTCAAAGACCTTCGGCTCGCATTCCCTTTTTCCCGTTGTTATATCTTTTTCGTCTCCGTTTACATTCTCAAAACCGTGAATCGGCGCGGTCTCGGCGTTCACGAGCGCCGAGTAAAACGCCTCGTATTCCTCTCTCGTCATCGGGCAGTTGATGTAGTCGGCGTCGCCCTTGCCGTACCGCGAGGCAAAGAACGCCTTCGACATGTCTATGCTGTCAAAGCTCACGATAGGCGCCGCCGCGTCGTAAAAATACAGAGAGCTTTTACCTATAAACTCTGCGATACACTCCGCCATTGCGTCCGACGTCAGAGGGCCCGTCGCAATAACCGTCGTCTCGCCGCGCGGGATATCGGAGCGCTCCTCCTCGATAAGCTCGATATTCGGGCACGAGACGATTTTTTCCGTTACATAGTCGGAAAATTTAACGCGGTCCACCGCAAGAGCGCCGCCCGCCGAGACTTTCGTCGAGTCTGCCGCCTCCATTATAAGCGAACCGAGGCGCCGCAACTCCTCCTTCAAAAGACCGATTGCGGAATCAATCGAATTGTTTCTGAGAGAGTTTGAGCACACGAGCTCGCACAAGCCCTTATACGAGTGCGCTGGCGTCATCTTTTTCGGCTTCATCTCGTAAAGACGCACCCCGACGCCCCGTTTTGCCGCCTGCCACGCCGCCTCGCACCCGGCAAGACCCGCGCCGTAAACATTTATATATTCCACTTTTATACCTTTAGTTATAGATAATATAGATAATTATAAAATCCAATTATAAAATTAGTTATAAAATCAACTTAAAAATTCAAAAATACGCGGCGGAGCAAATAAAATCAAGGCGGATAATTTCAAAAGTTTAATATAACTTAATATAGAAAATTATAAATCAAATAATTTCTAAAACGAAATTATAAAAATTTCTCAGTTTCCCTCAGTCGTCCTTGCGAAATGAGCAGTCCTTGCAGTAGAGCGTATCCTTGCCTTTTTTTCTGTAGAGAATCCCCCCGCATTCGGGGCACTTCTCGGCAGTCGGCATATCCCAGGATGAAAAATCGCATTCGGGATAATTAGAGCAGCTGTAGAAGATTTTTTTGTTCCTGCCGCGCTTTACCACAATGTCGCCCGAGCACTTCGGGCACTTTACGTCAAGCCCCTGAGTTTTCGGCTTTGTGAATTTGCATGTCGGATAATTTACGCACGCGTAAAAATCGCCGTATCTTCCGTGCCTTAAAACCATGTCCCCGCCGCAGCTTTCGCACTTGAACGGAGCAATCTCGGGCTCCTTTTCGGTGTCCGCGCGGCTGCTCTTCTTTCCGAGCTGCTTTGTGTTTTTGCACTTCGGATAATTGGGGCACGCGGCAAACTTGCCGTATCGCCCGTTTTTAACTATCATCGTCGCCCCGCAGTTTTCGCATATGAGGTCGGTCGTCTCGACGGGCAGCTCGAAATCTCCCGGCTTTA
This sequence comes from uncultured Clostridia bacterium, assembly GCA_947632135.1. Lineage (GTDB taxonomy): Bacteria > Bacillota > Clostridia > Oscillospirales > CAG-272 > RUG14199. The sequence goes on along the minus strand of CANRNZ010000119.1, from coordinate 1,189 downwards.
CGTTGTCCTCCGCAGCGCTGAGCTCCGTGGAGAAGCCCTTGTAGAACTCGCTCAGCGTATCCTCCATTGTCGCCTTGCCGTTTTCTATGTCGTCAAGCTTTTCCTCCATCTGCGCCGTGTAGTCATAGTCGACAATGTCGGGAAACGAATTTTTCATCAGCTTTGTCGTTATCTCGCCGAGAGGGGTCGGAACGAGCGACTTCCCGTCGCGGGTAACGTATCCTCTCGAAAGAACGATTGTTATTATCGTATTGTACGTGCTCGGACGCCCGATTCCCTTTTCCTCAAGGAACTTGACAAGGGACGCCTCGCTGTAGCGCGCGGGGGGCTCGGTAAAGTGGCGAAGAGGATACACCCCGCCGCACTTCATTATCTCCCCGTCGGATATCGCGGGCAGCTTGTTCTTTGCGCCGTCGCCCTTTGCGCCGTTCTCCTTTACGTCGTCTGTCGATTCCTCATAGAGAGAGAGGAATCCCGCAAAGCGAACGGTGTTTCCCGAAGCTCTGAAAAGATGCCCCGCGCACTCAAAATCGCACACAACGGCGGCAATTTCGGCGGACTCCATCTGACTTGCGATAAACCTCTCCCATATGAGCTTATACAGCTTGTATTGGTCGGGAGTGAGATATTTTCTGATTTTCGACGGCTCGTTTGCGACAGACGACGGACGAATTGCCTCGTGAGCGTCCTGAGCGCCCGCCTTTGACTTGTATACCCGCGGAGTGGGCGGCAGATACCTGTCACCGTACCTTTCCGTAATAAATTCTCTCGCCGCGCTCTGCGCCTCCGCCGACACGCGCTGGGAGTCGGTTCTCATGTAGGTTATGATTCCCTGCGCTCCGCCGTTCTCGCTTCCGAGGTTTATTCCCTCGTAAAGCTCTTGGGCGACCTTCATTGTGCGCTGAGTATGAAAATTCAGCTTTCTGGACGCCTCCTGCTGTAATGTTGACGTCGTAAACGGAGGCGCGGGAGCTCTGAACTTCGTGCTCTTTTTGACGGAAAGAGTCTTGAAATCCTTTCCGTCCACGTCGCGCACTATTTTCACAGCCTCGCTCTCACCGGTCAGCTCAACACGCTTTCCGCTTGCGGCGTCGCCGTGATAGCGAACCGAAAAATCCTTGCCCTTTGATGTCGTAAGAGTCGCGTCTATTGTCCAATATTCCTTCGGGACAAACGCCCTTATTTCCTC
>CANRNZ010000118.1 GCA_947632135.1 uncultured Clostridia bacterium | reverse complement strand
CTCGTCCGCACGCAAAATCCCTCGAAAATATCTCCACGTGAAGTGCCGAGGCAGTTTTCACCGAGCGGATTTGTGCTAAGGCAAGGAAAAGCCCGCAGAGAATACTATCGTATTGTCAAGGGCTTTGACGCCGCATAAGCGCGAAGACGTCGGCGAAAACCGATGCGGTTCGACTCTCCTCACCTTAAGGTGAGGAGAGTCGAACCACACCGCCTCACGCGGGCTCTTTTCGGTGATTTCACGATTGTCCTCGTCGCCTTGCGACAGCAAGGCTTCCTCGTCCGCACGCAAAATCCCTCGAAAATTTTCCGAACCTGTTTTGCGTGAAGTGCCGAGGCAGTTTTCACCGAGCGGATTTGAGCTAAGGCAAGGAAAAGCCCGCAGAGAATACTATCGTATTGTCAAGGGCTTTGACGCCGCATAAGCGCGAAGACGCCGGCGAAAACCGATGCGGGCTCTTTTCGGTGATTTCACGATTGTCCTCGTCGCCTTGCGACAAGCAAGGCTTCCTCGTCCGCACGCAAAATTCCTCGAAAATTTTCCGAATTTGTTTTTGCGTGAAGTGCAAGCAGTTTTCACCGAGCGGATTTGTGCTAAGGCAAGGAAAAGCCCGCAGAGAATACTATCGTATTGTCAAGGGCTTTGACGCCGCATAAGCGCGAAGACGTCGGCGAAAACCGATGCGGTTCGACTCTCCTCACCTTAAACGCAGAATTTCCTTCTAAGCGATAGAAGGAAATACAGTCTATCCTTCTATCGTTTTCGTGAAACGAAACAATAGAAAGGATAATTTAAATGAAGAAATATAAGCGAAAGAACTGCGCCTGTTATATCGGCGCTTTGGTTTTTATACTCATCAGCACGATTTTTGCGGTTGTACTGCAATTTTTCAAGGGCGACGTTTTGGATTATGCCATTGTCGGCGATGCGGGAGTGACGCTGAAATATGCCGCCTTGCTTATTGGATTTATTCTCGGGGAAGTGCTTTTCTACTACTTCTATAAACGGCTGGGCGCAAAATTTTCCGTCGGATGTACGAGACTTTTGAAACATGATATTTTTGAGAGCATACTGCGGCTGAGCTATGTCGCTTATAAAGAGAAACAGCAGGGCGAGTATGTGGCAAAGTACGTGGGCGAGGCGGATATGATAAATTCCCGCTATTTTCGTATGCTGCCTCTGTTTTGGGAAATAATACTGAAAATCATTTTTGTCAGCTTTGCACTGTTCCTTTTAAAATGGCAAATTGCGCTCATCACGCTCTTTCTCTTGACGACGCCGCTTTATATTCCGAAGCTTATTGAAAAACGCCTGCAAAAAGCGCAAACGGAGTATTTGAAAGCGCTCGAAGAGAATCTGGCAAAGGTGAACGACAGGCTCGCGGGGTTTGAAATCATCAAGAATTTTTCAATAGAGCGGCAAGTTCTTTTGAAATTTGACGAATCCAACGCGCAGTGTATGGACAAGCTGTTGCGCGACACTGTTTTGGGGGCGACAGCGCAGCTCATAACGACACTGATTTCTTATCTGTCGTATTTTACCGTGCTTGCGTGTTCCGCCCTGCTTGTACTGTCGGGAGAATTTTCGGCAGGAGATTTTTTCGTCGCAATCGGCATGATTGACCAGCTTTCCTATCCGCTGATCTCCTTGGCGGAAATCATTCGTCAGTTAATTGCCGTCAGACCGACATGCGCGGAGATGGAGCGCTTCGTTTCACAAGACAATCGCGGCGCAGACATGAAATCTCTCGCCTGTATTGAGAAAGAGATTTGCTATGACGGCGTTTCCTTCGGATATACAGAGGGTCGCCCTATTTTGAAGGACTTTAACTTTACGGCAAAAATGGGCAAAAAGTATTTGATAAGGGGACGGAGCGGCTGCGGAAAAACGACCGCCGTCAATTTGCTTCTTCGCTATTATGATGTCACAAGCGGCAAAATCACCGTTGACGGCGCGCCGATTACCGAGTATGGCAGCACCTATTCTGCAATCACGGTTGTCAGGCAGGAGGCGGTATTGTTCCACGACACGCTGAGAAACAACTTGACAATGTACGAAAGTGTGAGCGACGAAAAGCTCATAAAGACGCTGAAAAATCTCGGCCTTGACAGATTTGCCGATTCCCGTTCGCCGGATACCGTCATTACGGAAAACGGCGCAAACCTTTCGGGCGGTGAGAAAAAACGCATCTGTCTTGCGCGGGCGCTTCTGCGGGACACCGACGTTTTGATTCTTGACGAGCCGCTTGCGAACCTTGATGAGAGCACCGCAAAGACGATTGAAGATTTGATTTTGTCCGTTTCGGGCAAGATTCTGCTTGTTGTGTCACATCAGTTCTCAAAGGAAAAGCTGTGCTCGTTCGACAACGTAATCTCGCTTGGAGCGCAGTAAAAAGCTGTACGAAATAATACGAAATAGGCCGATGATTTGCGATGAATCTGCGATAAAATTGCGATAAAATTGCGATAAAATTGCGATGATTTGAAGCTTTGAAGATTTGAAGCTTTGAAGATTTGAAGCTTTGAAGATTTGATGATTTGAAGATTTGATGATTTGACGGTTTGCAAGAATTTCTTTCGGGTCATCGGCTTTTCACTTTCCGTATAAGTCCGTATAAGTCCGTATAAGTCCGTATAAGTCTGTATAAGTATGTATAAGTATGTAAGCGCCGCCGACTTTACCTCTCGGCGGCGCAGTTTTTAAAAAATTTACCTTTCCCAAAATAATTGATGCGATTGACGCGGCGAAAAATAAAAGAGCCGGGCCCACCGCTTAACGCGGCGGGCTCGGCTTCTCTTGTCCTATGGTAATATCGGCTTGTGCGCCGGAGCATGGGCGGCGGGGTTCTTTGAAAAGGGCGGCGGAATACTGCCGCGCTTTCTAATCATACTTTTTATACGTTTCATATGTTTCGTTCATACGTTTCGTTCATACGTTTTATTCATACGTTTCATTCATACTTTTCATTCAAACGTTTTATTCATACGTTTTATTCATACGTTTCATTCATATGTTTTATTCATACGTTTCATATGATGTGAAATAAAATCCACAGACCTTTCCGATTGAGTCGTCGTAAATCAGTCTGTAGTAGTTTTGGTCGGCAAATGCAGGGCTGATTAAAAGCTTTCCGTCGTAAAATGAACATGACGCAAAATACGGGAAATTCCGGGCGGCGTATCCGTAAGCCGTTAAAAACCTCGTACAGTCGTGAAGATTATCGCAGATGTAGTTTTGCGGGCGCGCTTCTATGCCGCGGGAGATAAAAAGCGGCTCCAAGGCGGTGTAAAAAAAGTCGAATACGGGGTTATTTGCGGCGGGAACCTTTGAAATTTCATATCCCGCGCCGCTATCAACGTCATACGTATATATGCGCTCGTCAGACGACGGCGGCGGATAAACCCAATCGACCGCCTTCTCGGACAGCTCGACCGCTCTCATTATCGACATCGGTTTTTCTTCGGCGGGAGTCACGCAAAAATAATATTCCGTACCGCATACCGCGGCGTTGAGAACGAATTCCTCACCCGAGTCCGCGCGGTATCTGTAGTCCCTTATATACAAAAAATACAAATTCGTTCCGTCGGATAACTCTGAATGCGCGGGGCCTACCTGTACGCGCTCCGACAGAAAGTCGAAGGTCTTATCGGGATTTGCGAAAGGGTTCTCGCCGTCCCTTGGCGGCGCGACATTCAAAACGCTTTCGGATATCTCGGCGATATCGCAAAGATATAAGTTTGAATCAAACATTTCTCTAAGCGCCGCCGCCTTTACGTTCTCTTCGCCGTTACCGTCGGACTCGGCGTATGAGCCGTCCGACTCCGAGGCGGGGTATTTTATTCCGTCGGCGATTTTTTCGGGCTCGGTTTTCAGAACCTCGCCGAGGGTCGGCAGACTGTCGTCGTAATATTTCCAAATAAAAAAGTATCCGTCGTTCAGAGTGAGGTCGCAGTTTATTTTTTCGCCGTACTCCCTTTCGCCGTATCCCGTTTTCAGTATTCCGCTTGCGGCAAAGGAGGACGCCGCCGCGGCAAGTAATATGAGAAGCGCGAGAAACACAAAAAGAACGTTATACGCGGCGCGAATTTTTCTCTCCTTCGGGCTCTCGTCTTTTTCTTTTTTCTTCTTTTCTTTTTTTGTATCTTTTGTATCTTTTGCGTCTTTTACGTATTTTACGTATTTTTCGCCTTTTTCAAAATACTCTGCCGCGCCGTCTGCTTTTATGCCCTCGGCGCTTTTTTCGGCTTCCGAGGCTCCGCCGTCTGCCGATAGGTCGATTATATCTCTCCCGTCCTTGTCATCGCCCCGTTTCACGTTGTCACCTCCTTTTTTGCCTATTTGTCTATTTACCTGTCTTTTTCCCTGCTCTGCCGCATCACGACGGTGACAGTAGTACCCTTTGACTGCTCGCTTTTTATTTTAAGTACGGCGCCATGGCGCTTTGCGATGTCGCTGCACAGCGATAGCCCGAGCCCCGCGCCGCCGCGGCTGCGGGAGCGCGCCTTGTCCGCCATGAAAAACGGCTCCGTGACTTTTTTTATGACCTCGCCGCTCATTCCTATGCCCTTGTCAGTTACCGAGATTAAAATTCTGTTTTTTACCGTTTGGCATGTGAGAGCTATCTCGTCGCCTTCCTTTGACGCCTTTATCGCGTTGTCGATAAGATTGTAGAGCAGAGATTTGAAAAGCTCCCTGTCCGCCCTTATGACAAGCTCGGAGTCGGACATTGCGACAGTCATTTTCATTTTGTTTTGATGAAGAATCGGGACTACCGAGACGTATACTTCTTCAAACAGCCGCCTTACGGGAATGTCCTCGAGGTCGAGGGAGGCGTTGTCGGCGGCGGCGATTTCGAGAAGCTTTGACGAGAGGGCCTTCATTCTCCTCGCTTCCTCGAGGATAAGGCCCGAGTATTCCTGTCTCTTTTTGTCGTCCAAGGTTCTTTTTATTCTCATTATGTCCGCAAAGCCCATAATGGAGGTCAGAGGCGTTTTCATCTCGTGGGCGAAATTGTCGACAAATCTCTTGCGGCTCTCCGCTATCTCCTCTATTCTGTCCGTGTTTTCCTCAACGGATTTTGCGACGACGTTGATGTTCTTTTTGAGCTCCTTAAATTCGGCGCTGCCGCTCTCGTCGAGCCTTATACCGTATTCACCGCCCGAAAATTCTTTCAGAAAAGAGTTTATTTTCGACAGAGGCGACATGAGCCTTGTCAGAATAAAAATCAAAAGGGAGGCAAGGACTACGGCGAATACAATGCTGAATATCTGAGCCGTCAGAAAAAGATTCGTGTATTCGTCGTACAGCGAGGTTATGTCGGTGACGCAAAAAACCGCGTAGTCGTTAAAATCCACCGTCAGATGCGAGCCGCAGATTATGTAATTTTTTTCGTTTCTTTCGGTGACAAGTGTCGAGACCTCGGACGTATACGTCATGTCTCCGACATACGCCGTATTATTTTCCCCGCGCTCCGCGTCGCCGCTTTCCAAAGGAGCGGCGCCGTTTGACGCCGCGACGCCGTTTTCAAAATTCGAGTTCGGAAAGTCCGAGAGGACCCTGTTTATGTTTAAAGTCTCGGAGATTTTTTCGCCGTCGCTCGACGAGGAAACCCTTCGTACAAAATCTTCGTTTTCAAGAAGAATTGGCGGCGGGTCGCCGAGAAAGAGCTCACCCGCGCTGTATATACATATCGAGCTTATTGAGGGAGCGTCCTTTTCCACGCTTTGCAGCGCTTCGGTAAAATAGCTTTCCAGCCCCGCGGCGTCGCCCGGACGGTAGTCGTATGTTATTCTGTAACGCGACAGGGCGTATCTTATGTTTCGAGAGGCGCTTGTATTTGTCTGCACGGCCTTTTCGGTTTCGCGGTTTACCATGCTTTTCAGCGAGGCGAAGAGAACAAAGCCCGAAATGATTTCCGCCGCTGCGACAAACACGGCGACGGTAGCGAGAAACACTTTTTGCCAAAGCTTCACTTATTTCACCTGCTCTCAAGGCGATATCCGAGCTTCGGAATCGTTATGAGCTTGTTCTGAAGCCCCATCTTGCGCCTCATCTGCTGTACGTGGATGTCGACTGTCCTGCTCTCACCGACAAACTCGTATCCCCATATGCACGCGAGAAGTCTCTCCCTCGTTATCGCAACGTCGACGTTCTGCATAAAGAAGGTCAGAACGTCAAACTCCTTCGGGGTGAGGTTTATCCTTCTGCCCTTTTTGGTGACGGTGTGACGCTCGACGTCGAGGACGATATCCTCGTATGTAAGGTGAGTCCTGCCTTTGTTTGCACGCCTCAGAACGCTCTCTATCCGAGCGAGAAGCTCGAGCGCCTCGAAGGGCTTTACGATATAGTCCTCCGCTCCGAGCCTC
>CANRNZ010000117.1 GCA_947632135.1 uncultured Clostridia bacterium | reverse complement strand
GGGCCATTAGCTCAGTTGGTTAGAGCAACCGGCTCATAACCGGTCGGTCCGGGGTTCGAGTCCCTGATGGCCCACCAATGGAGTGTAAACCGAACTCATTTTTCTTTTTTGGAAAAGTGTTCGGACATACGACAAAACACCGACAAGGATAAACTCCCTGTCGGTGTTTTATTTTATACGTTTATGCTTTTGTGAGATACTTGATGTCGGCGTCGCCAAGTGATGTGTGCCCTTAGGGCACATTGAGGCAAACATCGCATCATTGCTCACGAAGTGAGCGACATCATACCGCCGCGATGCGGACAAGATTTTGTCGCCGAGAGTGAAGTTGCCGTATCACTATCAGTAAATTGGATAAATCGGATGATTTTTAATATGATAAACAAACGCATCACTCAACCCACAGTTGCGCAATACAAAACTATCATGTTATACCAATCGCAACAAACTTATGTTATAATACAGTCACAAAGTACTTTGAATATTTTTACAAGGTGGTTTTTCTATGCTGAAAATAGGAGATAAAATTAAATCTTTAAGAAAGGCACAAGACATTACACAAGAAAAATTAGCGGCATATCTTAATATATCGTATCAGGCGGTAAGCAAGTGGGAAAACGGAACTGCCCTGCCGGATATAACGCTTATCCCGCAGATTTCCAACTTCTTTGGCGTGTCTGCCGATGAATTACTCGGTATGAAAGAACCCGAAGAAACGGAAGAATTGAAAGAATACGAAAAGATTTACAGCGAAAACAACCGACTTGGAAAAGTGCTTGATAATATAGTTTTAAGTCGGGAGGTTTTGTCAAAATATCCTCGCAATTATCAGTGGATGTTAAACTTGTCATACCCGCTGACGCAATATTGTGATACCGATGAGCATCGCAAATACAGTTCAGAGCACGGTTTTCGTGATGAGGCAATAAATATATGTGAACGAATTTTAGAAGATTGCACCGATGACTCAATACGGCATGGCGCCATACAGATACTTTGTTACTGTTACGCCGATATAGGAAAAAAGGATATGGCATTAAAATTGGCAAACGAAATGCCGGATATATATTTAAGTCGAGAGAATTTGCTTACCGATATCTATGAGGGCGAAGAACAAATTAAACAATGTCAAAGCACTCTTCTTACGATGGTGGATATATGTTCCAATATCATATGGATGCTTGCTTCACTGATGGGAAAAGAATTAACCGCTATGCAAAAAATAGAGTTTATAGAAACCTCAAATAATCTATATAGGTTAATTCTGAAAGATGATGAAAACAGTTTGTTTTATAATTGTCGATTGAGCCGAAATTATTGCAAATTAGCAGAGCTTTGGTGTGAAAGCGGCAACACCAAAAAAGCAATGGAAAACTTGCTGCTTGCAGAAAAAGCTGCCGAAAGTTATGATATGTGTTTCGATTCGGCCGAACAAGCATTTAAATCCTTATTAGCCAACAGATGTACTTTCAATCCAAAGGCTGTCGGGAAAAATTGGGAAGGAACCGAATCAGACATGTTGATAAAAACCATGAAAAATAAAGTTTTTGATAGTATCAGAGATACGGATGAGTTCAAACAATTATCAATTAGATTAAGGTGAGGAGAGCCGAACCGCATCGGTTTTCGCCGACGTCTTCGCGCTTGCGAAACGGAAATTACCGAAAAGCCCCATGTAATTAAATTATATGGAATTAAAAAATCCATTATTGCGCGTCTTGACCGACTTTATCTTGAATACTTTCATAAAGTCGTAAAAAAAAGCAGCAGATATCGCACTGTTGCGGACAGCATTCAGTCTGTCATGGACTCGCTGTGTGTTCTGTTCATCCTATTCGCCGGAGCTTTGATGGTGAGCCGCGGTTTTCTTACTGTCGGTTCCGTTGCTGCCATGATAGGGTATTTCGGTGTGTATAACACGCTGATTTCAAAGATTGGCAGCGTTATTCGAACTTTCCCCCTTTTTCAAAACAATATTGAGCGAGTGACAGAGCTTTATTCATATGAGGAAAAAAAGGATGGGGAGCATATCGGCGATGTCGACATCATCGAAGCCGAGAACCTGAGGTTCAGCTATGAAGATAAACAGGTTCTCCGGGATGTATCTTTTTCCGTCAAGAGGGGCGATAAGTTGGCGGTGATCGGGGTAAACGGAAGCGGGAAGTCCACTCTGGTTCTGCTCTTGTGCAGACTGCTCGGAAACTACGAGGGAAGCATCAAGATTAATGGCATAGAACTGCGAGATATAAACCCTCGGGTATGGCGCGAACATTTTGCCTTCGTTCAACAAGATCCCTATCTTTTTGAAGGCAGCGTTATGGAGAATATCAGAATTGGGAACCTATCCGCACGAAAGGAAGAGGTCGAATCGGTCATGGAGAAGCTTGGCATCCTATATCTTGCAGACAGAAATGTATCTTATCACGAAAAATCCCTGTCCGGCGGCGAAAAACAACGGATATCGTTGGCAAGGGCCCTGCTGAAAGGAAGCAATCTCTTGATTTTTGATGAACCCGGCAATAATCTGGATGCAGAAGCAACAAAATGGATCGCGGATTTTATCAGAGCGTGCGATGAAACTGTCATTTTTATCACTCACGACGGATTACTGGAACAGGCGTCAAACAAAGTCCTCTGCTTGAAATAGCTGCGATTTCGGGAAGCTTAGCGCAGCTATGGTCATATCTATATACATACAACTGCCTTGGTCGGGCGAAAACTTGCAGAAGATGTAACGTTTTAACAGAGACAATGCGGTCGAATAACGATATATAGACCTCCTTTATCAGTTTACTGAAGACTTAATTTCGGTAGGTTTAACCAAACATGCAATGCAGAAATCCATGCCAAGCATTGAATATCTCGCAAAGCTCGACCTTTTCCTCGCGCAGCTTAGAGACGCCCAAACAGTTGCGAAATCCACGGAAGAATCGGAGGACACGGCTCGCTGACCGATGGCAGATGACCGGAACTATCCACTGCCCACTAATCACTGCCCACTGATAACTGCCCACTGTTTACCGATTTTCGCTCTTGACAGTGGGCGGAGTTTTTATTATACTGTAATCAGTAATTTCGGCAGCGAGGGGCGAAAGATGGCAAACTTCGATTCGGAAAATTCGAAAACGGCGGAGAGAAATCATTCCGTAATATACTGCGACGAAAATTTTATAATCTGCGATATGAACGACGCCGCGCTTAAACGCGGTTTTTCAAAATACAGAAATAAGTCAATGGAGCCTCACATCTCGGAGCGGGACGCGAGGGTTCTGCGCTCGATGATGGAATGCAGAAAAAGCGGCGTCGACAGACCGTTTTATTCAATCGTACAAATCGAGCGCATAAGAGGCGCTCTTTACGCTTACGTTTCGCTGACCGAATACATAAAAAAGCATTACTTTTTCTTTCATATCTTTCAAAGCAGGACTGATATGCTGAAGAACTTCGACATATCCAAGATGATGATTACCGAGCAGCCCTTTTCTCCCGTCTACAGGCTGAACCGCAACAGAGTCGACATGGAGCTGACGGCGCGGGACATAAACCGCGTGCTGGCGTCGAATTTTCTTATGAATATCTACTACACCGCGCTTGACTCGTGCGGCAGCCCCGAAATGATAGACGTTGTGGAGCTGGTTCGCAGAATGATACTTGACGTCTCGATAAGGCTTGAGATGAATCCCTCGAAATATACATTTGAGTACAACGAGAGGGACTCCTTTGCGTACCCGATGATAAGCACGCCGAATTTTATAAACACTCTCGCCCTGCTTATTATACTTGCGGGCAAAATCTCGTCGTCGAAAAACGTAAGGGTTCGCGTAAATTCCGAAAAGGAGCGCGCCGAAATTTTATTCGTGACCGATATTCCGACGACTGAGTACGACGTCTCGCGCGGCGTTTGCTTTGACGTTATCGGCGTGATGTTTCCCGAGTACGACGCGTATGTCTCGGCGATAAAGTTTATATGCGAGCTTCACGGAATCGGCTGCTGCGCTCTGCTCGAGGGAGAAGGTCATCTTACGCTCGGGCTCGTTCTGGCGGAGGCGCCGCCCGACATTGAGGCGCGCTTTATGCACAACATTTCAGACGAATGCTGCCGCGATTATGACGAGCTTATCGACGGCGCTCTTCGCCTTGCAAAAATCCTTGACGGTATTTTTGAAAATCGGGCGTCCTCTAACGGCGTCGGGTGAAAACACGATTTAAAAATCAAAAAGGCGGAAGAAACAAAGGGTTCAAGGTGTTTTAATATTTTAATAATAGATTTAAGAATAAAAAACGAAAGGAGACGCCGATGGGACACGTATTTTCAAATTTTCACGGGCTCATTGAGCGTCTCATTGTGTCGAAGTGCCCGTCCTGCGGCAGGGTCGTGAAATACTCGGGCACCCTTTGTCCCGAGTGTCTTTTTGAATACAAAAAGGAGCGCGCCAAGATTTGCGGCGTATGCCGACTCCCCGCGTGGGAGTGCATATGTCAAAACGAAAATCTCTTATCTCCGAAGGAGCCGTCGCTAAATCTCCGTTCGCTTGTGTTCTACGACTATGAAAACAAAATATTTATGAATCTTCTCTACCGCCTCAAAAGGGATACTGACCGCGGGGCGGAAAAATTTTTCGCAAGGGAGCTTGCGGCGGGCATATCGAAAATTATTCTCGAAAAATCCGAGAGCTGCCGCGACTGGCGCATAACGTATCCGCCGAGAACGAAAAACTCGAAAAGGAAGTACGGCTTTGACCAATCGGAGGGGCTGGCACGGCGCATTTCGAAGTACACGGGCGTGGGATTTGAAAAGGATGTGTTCGTACATAAGGGGAAAGCGCTTCAAAAGACTCTGAGCGGCAAGGACAGGGCGAAGAACGCAAAAAGCTCATACGCTCTTTCGGAAAACGCCGACGTAAAGGGCAAAAAATATTTTATAGTCGACGACGTGGTGACGACGGGCTCGACCGTCGGCTCATGCCGCATGCTCCTTTTGAAGGCGGGCGCCGCGGAGGCGCTTCCCGTGTCGGTCTCAAAGGTGTGCCGCACAGCGAAAAGCGACGAAAAGGCTTTGCGCTCTCTGCCGCAAAACGCTTGGTTTGCCGATAAAAAGGCGGAAAAAGGCAAAAAGAAAAAGAAAAATTAAAGTAAAAAGCTAAAAAAGCAAAGCAAAATAAAACGTCAAAAATACAAAAATAAAGCAGCAAAAAAGCAAAGCCCGCGCTTCGGATTTTATGCCGAACGCGCGGGCTTTTTTTCGCATTTTTTGTAATTTCGGCGATTTTTTAACTTAATTAAATCCGTTTATTTGACTTAATTAAATCCGTTTATTTGACTTAATTAAATCCGTTTATTTGACTTAATTAAATCCGTTTATTCGACTTAATTTAATCGCTTATTTTACGTAATTTCGGCGTTTATGCGCCGATTTTTGCGTTATATTTGCGTTATTTTTACGGTGCATTTGCGATATATTTGCGGTATATTCGCGGCATATTTATTTTTTCAGCTTTTCTCTCAGAAATTTACCCGTATAGGACTTCTCACAGAGGGCTACCTCCTCGGGCGTGCCGACGGCGACGACCTCCCCGCCGCGCTCTCCGCCCTCGGGGCCGAGGTCTATTATATAGTCGGCGGTCTTTATCATATCGAGGTTGTGCTCGATGACGATTACGGTATTTCCCGCGTCGGTGAGCCTTTGAAGTATTTCGATAAGTCGCTCGACGTCGGCGGAGTGGAGTCCTGTCGTCGGCTCGTCAAGCACGTAGAGGGTCTTCCCGGTGCTTTTTTTCGACAGCTCCGCCGCGAGCTTCACCCTCTGCGCCTCGCCGCCCGAAAGTGTGGTGGAGGACTGACCGATTTTAATATACCCGAGCCCGACGTCGCAGAGCAGCTTCAGTCTGTCGGAAATCTTCGGTATTTCCGAAAAGAAGGACGCGCCCTCCTCGGCTGTCATCTCCAGAACGTCGGAGATGTTTTTGTCCTTGTATTTTACCTCGAGGGTCTCCCTGTTGTACCTCTTTCCGTGGCACACGTCGCACGTCACGTACACGTCGGGGAGAAAGTGCATCTCGATTTTTTTGACGCCGTCGCCCTCGCACGCTTCGCACCGCCCGCCCTTCACGTTGAAGGAAAAGCGCCCCGCGCCGTATCCTCTCATGTTTGCCGCGGGGGTCTTTGCAAACAGAGTTCTGATATCGGTGAACAGCCCCGTGTAGGTCGCGGGATTTGAGCGCGGCGTTCTGCCTATAGGGCTTTGGTCTATCGCTATGACCTTATCGAGCGCCTCGACGCCGATTATTGAGTCATGGTCGCCCGGCCACGCGGCGGCGCGGTTCAGCTTTGAGGCAAGGGATGCGTAAAGGATTGAATTTATGAGCGAGCTTTTTCCCGAGCCCGAAACGCCCGTCACGCACACGAAGCACCCGAGGGGAATCTCGACGTCTATATTTTTAAGATTGTG